>CAZLDQ010000367.1:0-3699 GCA_964558295.1 uncultured Planctomycetaceae bacterium
GGGGGGGTGCCTGGGCGGCGGGCGGCAACGGGGGCGGGGCCGGGCCGGGCTCTGCCGCACCCGTGGGGGGGGTGGAGGCGGCGGGGGGCACGGGAGTCGCCGGTGCCGGGGCTGTTGTGCCGCGAAGCACTAAGGGGTGGCTGGCTTCATGGAGCGTGCGGTCTGTCGGGGGGGACGTGGGGCGAACCAGGAAGGCCCGCACCGTGCCGCCCGCCACGATTCCCAGGGATAGGATGACCCGAACGCCTTGGTCCATTTTTGCTCCACCTCTTTGGGGCCTTGAGTCCAACGGGGCAGTCGGCATCGAGATTCGCCCACCTCGTGCACCTATCGGCAACGAGTGCGGGAGATTTGCAGTGGAATCAGCCCGTTGACCATCCAGGTCGCGAATCGTCGTCCGGTCATGCCGCACGAGACATACGCAGGGATCGAACGCGTTATATCGAATGGTCCGAAACGACTGGAGGTGCCAGCGAGAAGCCCCGAAGTGGCGGGGAACGCAAAACCGGCCGGCAGGGACCAGACGTGATGTCTGAACTCTGCCGGCCGGTGGGGAAGCCCGATCGATGGTGTGAAAACGCCGCCTGGATCAGGAAGCCTGCGACACACGCGTTTCCTTGGTTTGGACGCTGTCCGCCTTGGGTGCTCCGAGCAACAGCAGCGGGGATGCGATGTAAATCGAGCTGTAGGTTCCCGTGACAGCGCCGATCAACAAGGCGAAGGAGAAGGCGTGGATCGTCGGACCGCCGAGCAGGTAGAGGACGAAGACCACGATAATGACGGTCACCGACGTAAGAAGGGTGCGGCTTAGGGTCTGGTTGATGCTCGTGTTGAGCATCTCCGGCGTCAAATGAGGCGACTTGCCGCGGACCTCGCGGATCCGGTCAAAGACGACCACGGTGTCGTTCACCGAATAGCCGACGAGCGTCAGAATCGCCGCCAGTTCGGTCAGGCCGATCTTGAACGGCGTGATTAGCAGGAAGCCGAGGAACGGCGCGACATAGGCACTCATCGCCAGGAAGCCGAGCGTGATGAGCACGTCATGGACCAAGGCCACCACGACAGCCAGACCGTAGACCACGCGCTGGAAGCGGATCCAGAGGTAGGCCATGATAAGGACGATGCTGCCCAGCAAGGCGTAGACGCCGCGAACCCGGGTGCCGCCAGCCACCTTGCCACCGATGGTCGTGGCCGAGGGGAAGACGGGCACCTTGTGCAGTTCCTCCTGGACGGAGGTCAACAGCGTGGCGGTCTTGTCCGGGGCCAGCGGGAGCTTGACTTCCCAGGTCTTGTAGGGCCGGGTGTCGCCCGGCTCATATTCGGCATTGGACAGCTCGACGACCAGCGGGTCCTTGACCGTCGACTTCGACGCTTTCTGGATGATTGCCTCGAGCGTATCGTGGTCGATCGAGTGGGAGAATGTCAGGTTGGCCTGACTCCAGGTGGAGGCCGCCGCGGGTTTGCCGTTTTCCGACGTGGGGGCCTCGGTGACCTTCGGCTCGTCGAACGAGAGCATGTTGCTGGCCAGCCTGTTGCCGAAGACTTTCTCCAGTGTCTTTTCCACTTCGGTCAGGTACGCGTTTGCGTCCCTGTCCGGAGGCGAGGCCGTATTGATGACGAACCGCTTGCCCGGCTCCTCCCCTTGGCGATAGACGTCACTGACGACGAGGTCTTGGAGCTTCTCCTTTTCCAGCAGACGCCGGACTTCCGCCACGTTCTCCGGCTGATTCAGCACGAATTCGACCGACACACCGCCGGTGAAGTCGATATCGAGCAAGCCGACGCCGCGGGAAAAGACGGCGATCAGGCCAACGAGAATCAGGACCGCAGACGCGGTGAAACAACGATACCGCAGCCCCCAGAAGTCGATGTTCGTCTTGGTTAACAGCCGCAGCATCTTCAACTGGCTGATCCACTTCTGCTTCTCAGCAATGTCGAAGACGACGTGGGTGCCGTAGACGGCGGTGAACATGTTGATCGCCACACCGAGGAATAGGGGCACGGCGAAGCCCTTGACTTGCTCCGTCCCCACGGCGTAGAGCACCGCGGCGCTGATGAGGGTCGTCAGGTTCGAGTCGATGATCGCCGATTGGGCTCGGGCGAAGCCGTTGCGGATCGCCATCCGCAGCGACGCCTGCCGGTCGAGTTCCTCGCGGAATCGCTCGTAGATCAGCACGTTGGCGTCCACCGCCATCCCGACCGTCAACGCCAAACCGGCCAGACCAGGCAGGGTAAACGCGGCCTTGATCAGAATCATCAGGGCCAACAGCATCAGGATGTTGAGCAGCAAGGCGAGGCAGGCGACCATGCCGGAAAAACCATAGTAGACCAGCATGAACACCACGACCAGCACGGTCGACAAGACGATCGCGTTTAACCCGCGTTGGATCGTATCGCGTCCGAGGGTCGGGCCGGTGAACAACTCGCTGATCGGCTGCTCGGAGAGTGCGGTGGGGAGACTGCCGGCGTTAAGGACGTTGACGAGGTCTTCGGTCTCCTGCTTGGTGAAGTCGCCGGTGATTTCGCCGCGGTCGCTGATCGTGCTGCGAATCGCCGGGGCGGAGTAGAGGTATCCGTCGAGGATGATGCCGAGCTTGCGGCTGAAGCCTTGCACGTCGTCGGGAAGGTTTTTGCTGGTGAGTTGGGAAAACAACCGGCCGCCCTGGCTATTGAACGCGAAGGTGACGTCGGGGCGGCCCGTTTGATCGATGTCGCTTCGCGCCGACGCCAAGTACTGGCCGGTCACGTCGAAGGGGTCTTTGACCACAAGGATCTCAAACCGCTCCTTGCCACGGATGCTCTTGGTCCGCGTGGCGATCTCCCCGTAGGAGAGGAAGCTCCGTTCCTGCCCCTTGGTGACCGGCACCCACCAGGCTTTGAGATTGCCTTCGTTGTCGTAAATCTTGTTTGCCTCAGTGGCCCGGGCTCGCTCAATGAGCGACTTGTGGTCGCGGTCGTTGGCCAGGATGCGGAATTCAAGGGTTCCGGCCCGGCTGATGATTGACTTGATGCGGGCGGTTTCTGCTTCGTCCGCTTCAGGGATGATGATTTCGACTTGATTGGCCCCTTGGGGACGGATGGTCACTTCCTTGACGCCGCCTGGGTTGACGCGGCGGCTGATCGCTTGGATCAGCTTGTCCATGTTGACCTTGGCCGCTTCCTCAGCCGGGACGGCCTGCCGGCCCTCGGCCTGCTCCTTGGCGGCTTGTTTGCCGGAGTCTTCTTGGATCTCGTAGACCAGGATCACACCGCCTCGCAGGTCGATGCCCAACTTGGGAGGCCAGCGCATCGTGGTGATCGCCAAGCTTATTGTAAAGCAGAGAAGCAGGAGCGTGATCCGACCGTAGTAGTCGGGCATGCGCCAACGCTTCGAAAGGTAGCTGCCCAGGAGGAAAGGCAGCGCGAGTGCCGCAATGATGACAATGGTCTTCACCCAACCGTTGTCGCGTAAATCGCCACCAGTCGGCGAAGCCGGCGCCGTCTTTTCCGTCTCTTGCGCGGCTTCTATCCCCCCGGAGGACGCCGTCGATGAGGCTGCTTCCACTTCGGTAGGCTTCGCCTCAGCCGGTTTGGTTTCCGCTGGCTTGGCTTCGGCGGGCTTGGCTTCAGCGGACTTGGCTTCGGCGGACTTGGCTTCGGCTGGTTTGGCTTCGGCTGGTTTGGCTTCGGCTGGTTTGGCTTCGGCTGGTTTGGCTTCGG
>CAZLDQ010000368.1:0-3675 GCA_964558295.1 uncultured Planctomycetaceae bacterium
TCAGGTTGGGAGAGGACTTGCACCTCCAAACCGTCAAACATGCTCGGCATACAAACAAAACCCTCGGGCACCATTCCCGAGGGTTTTGAGAATTCGCAGGCACGAAGCCGACAGCTCTTCTTTCGAAGAACCTGTGCTTGCACTGATCCACTCAGACCGTTGCGCCGGCGGCTCCTGGCTGTTCCTCGCCCACAGTGGGAACGACCCACACCTTCAAATCGGCCTCGATCTCCTGGCCAAGGTGAATCTTCACGGTGTAGAGCCCCAATTCCTTCAACGGGCCTTGCAGACGAACTTGGTCGGCGGTGACGTTGATGTTGATCTTCTTGAGGGCATTGGCGATGTCGACCTGGCCGACCGAGCCATACAGGTGTCCTTCGTCGTTGGCATTGGCCTCGATCGTGACGCTCTGGCGTCCCAACTCCTGGGCCATAGTCCGAAGCCCGGCCAAACGTCGGTTTTGGATTTCCTGCAGACGGGCACGGTGCTTTTCGATCATCCGCTTGTGATGATCGGTGGCGATCGTGGCCAGTCCTTGCGGGAGGAGGTAGTTCATCGCGTAGCCGCGTTTCACCTCGACCACATCCCCCTGCTTGCCGAGGTGATCGACCGACTGAACCAGAAGGAGTTGGATGCCCCCGCGTGGACCCTTCGGCAAACGCTTGCCATGCGAGGAAACACGTCGCTTGCTGCTGTTTGTGTTGGACATAGGACCTCAGACCGCAACTATGTACTAAAAGGGGATATCGTCGCTCGGCCCGGACGACGGTCCCGGGCTGTTGTAATCATCCATGGAGGGGCCGGCCTGACTGTAGTCGGACTGCGGCGGTCGCCGTGATTGCGTCCGCCCCGCCCCGCCTTCACCCCGGCCGCTGAGCATCTGCATTCGCTCGCAGATTACCCGCAACTTCGACCGCTTCTGACCATCGTTGGTTTCCCAGGTATCGAGCTTTAGCCGGCCCTCGACGAGGATGGGAGACCCCTTGCTCAGATACTCGCTGGCTACCTCGGCGGTCCGAGCCCAAAGCGTGACGTCGACGAACGTGGCCTCTTCGACCCACTCCCCGCTGGCATTCTTGTAGCGATCATTGACCGCCAAGCCGATGTCAGAAACGGCCGTCCCGCTGGGGGTATAGCGCAACTCGGGGTCGCGGGTCAGGTTCCCGACCAGGATCACGCGGTTATAGCTCGCCATGATAGCCTGTTCCTTGAAAGACTAGTCGTCACTCCCCTCGCCATCAACGTCCTCGTCGTCATCCGGCTCCCCCCCCTCGACCACGGCAACGGGTTCGGGGCGCGTGGTGGTGAATTGGCCGGTTCGAGCGTGTTCCACGAGGGTGTCCACGATCCGCGGATCGACCTTGAGGAACAACACGCGGAGAATGTTGTCATTAATCTGGCACTTGTGGGTGATCTCGTCGAGCTTTGGGCCGGCGACTCGGAAATAGACCAGCCAGTAGGTGCCTTTACGTTGTCCGTTAATCGGATACGCCAGACGGCGTTCTTCCCAAAGCCGGCTGACGAGAACCTCGCCACCCGCTTCTTGGATGATGGAGTGGATCTGATTGGCGATCCCCTCTGGATCCCGCGCGTACCGCGTGGAGTCCAAAATCAACATGCCTTCGTAGACAGTCGCTGCCAAGAGTGTACTCCTTGTCGGCTTCAGTTGTATCGATTCATGCAGTACTGAATTCCGTCTCGAGCCCAGTCCACGACTGCATCTGCCGCTCGCTGGATTGCCTGCTCGATCTGAGGCAACTCGTCCTTGGTGAACTTTCCAAGGACGTAGTCGGCCGCGTCCCATCCCACCGGTGCTGCTTCGATGCCGATGCGAAGCCGGGCGAACTCGTCGCTCCCCAGCCGACGGATAATATTCTCCAATCCCTTCTGCCCACCGGACGACCCCTTTGCCCGAAACCGCAACTTGCCAGTCGGCAGGTTCAGGTCGTCACAGATCACTAACAAGTCATCCAGGGGCAACTTGTAAAAGTCAACCGCCGCCAGGACACTCGTCCCGCTCAGGTTCATGTACGTTGTGGGGCTGAGCAACAAGGCCCGCTGGCCGCCAAGGTCGGCGTCCACAACCTCTCCCTCAAATTTCATTTGAGGACGGCCTGTCGCATGACGCTTCGCCACTTCGGCTAAGACGGCATACCCCAAATTGTGTCGGGTTCCCGCGTAACGACGCCCCGGATTGCCCAGGCCAACGACCAGTTTCATGGACGGCCCCCCAGGGCATTAGGCGGCCAAGGCCGGCGTTACTCGGCACTCTCCTCTTCTCCCTCTTCGGCCTTGCGTCCGATCACCTCAGGCTCGGCACCCTCGGCCGCCGCTTCCGCTTCCGCAACTTCCGTCGGCTCATGGCACTCGACCACAATCAATTCTGGGTCGGCCAGTACGCTGACCGTTGGCGGCAACTCCAGATCCTTCACGAGGATCTTGTCGCCAAGGTTCAGGCGAGCGACCTTGACCAAAAGCTTTTCGGGAATCGACGCCACTTCGCACTCGATTTCCAGGTCGTGCAGATGCTGCGTTACCACCCCCCCCTGCTTGATGCCGGGGGCCTCGCCGCGCAATTCCACGGTCACCAGAACTTGGACTTTCTCGTGCTCGGAGACTCGCGTCAAATCTACGTGAAGAACGTGCGTCCCCCAGGTGTCCCACTGCACCTCCCGCAGGAAGGCTTGCTCGGAGACGGCACCGACTAGATTCACCAAGCGGGTCCCGTGCCGCACCAGATCGTCCATGCCTTCGGCAGAAATGGCCAGCGAAACATTCTCCTGGCCATGTCCATACAGGACCGCCGGGATCATGCCACTGTTACGCATCCGCCGGGCATTACGCTTGCCTCGGGTTTCACGGAGTTGAACGTTCAGTTCCGCCATGGGCGTCCTCAATCAATGTTCGGTGTATCGGTTGCGGGTTTCTTGTGCGCCGCGAATTGCTTGAGTGAGAAACTACTTATTGTGCCGGAATCGCTGCAGATTTCAACCCCAACTGGCTGGAATTTTGTCCGGCCGACGTGGAGGGGAGTAGACTCTCTCCAAATTCCGCAGCCTCCCAGAGGCCGTCAGGGGAACAGGCGGCTGACGGACTCGTTTCGGTGGATTCGCTTGACCGCCTCGCCTAATAGGGGGGCTACGCTCAATTGCCGGATCTTGGGTAACTGGCGTTCCGGGGTCAGCGGGATTGTGTCGGTCACGAGGACTTCCTCGACGGGGGCATCGGCAATCCGTTTAATTGCGTCGCCGCACAAGAGGCCATGGGTCGCGGCCAAGTAAATCTTGCTGGCGCCTGCCGTTTTGACCCGCTGAGCAGCCCCGCAAATAGAGCTGCCCGTGCTGATCATGTCATCAAAAATCAAGGCCACCTTTCCGTCGATTGGGCCGCCAATGAGGTTTGCCTGTCGGGTGGTGATTCCGGTTCGCCGCTTGTCAACAATCGCCAGAGGAGGGGAACCGAGGTCGGCAACGTGCGTCAAGGCTCGCTTGATGCTCCCTTCGTCAGGGCTGACGACGACGATATCCTCCGCGGTTAGGCCAAGATCTTTAAAGTAAGCATCGAGAACGCTTGCGCCAAATAGGTGGTCGACCGGGATGTCGAAGAAGCCCTGAATCTGGGGGGCGGGCAAGTCCATTGTCAGCACACGATCTGCGCCGGCCCGGGCGATCCGGG
>CAZLDQ010000369.1:0-3664 GCA_964558295.1 uncultured Planctomycetaceae bacterium
TACGGACCCGTTCGCACGGTGGTGTGACAGGGACAGCCCGCGAGGGCTTACCTATGTCGATTGTGGAGTAGGCAGAAAAAAGAGTAGACCGTCTTTCAGATCGGAGTCAACTCCCCTCAGACTCTCAAGCCCACTCTGTCCCCTCTCCACTCAACCTTGCTGCGTTTCACGTGAAACACGCCTGGGGAGACTCTGCCGGATTGCCAAACCGTATGTTTCACGTGAAACAGTGAAACGCTGGGGATTGAGTGTTTCACGTGAAACATTCCGGTGGCGAGTGTGGCGGGAGGGACGTTTGGAAGCGAGCCGGGGTAACGATGCGGTCGGTGATCGGCGAGCAACGTGGGGCAAACCCCGCCGCTACGCAAATGTCCCCCCACAAATCGCCAATCGGAAATCTGGAATCCTACCCCCTCGGCCCCATTCCCTCGCCGCCAACTGCCATTTCCTGATTGGGGGGCGGCCTGTTACAATCGCGGCCCCGGATCGGAGTTCCGGAGAACCGGAGGCTTGGAGGCCGCGAGTGTGGGTCGGATCCTGTGTGTGGCCCATCAGCAAGGGGGGGTCGGCAACCCGACCCCTGCCATCAACTTGGCTGCCGCTTTGGCCAAGGCTGGGGCCTATACGCTCCTGGCCGACCTCGACCCGCAGTGCAACGCCACCACCGGCTTGGGCCAGCAGCCGACGGCCCAGCATCCACTGGTGGCCGGGGCGCCGCTCAAGCAGTCGCTCCTGCCGACCCCGATTCCCCGGTTGGATCTGTTGCCCGGCAGCCGCCGGTTTCAGGACGTCGAGGCTCTGACTCGGGACGACCAGAGCCAGGCCGAGCAGTTGCGCTGTCACTTGGCCAGCGGGCTGAACACCTACGATTTCGTGCTGCTGGATTGTCCGCCCTCCTTGGGCCGGCTGACACGAACCGCTCTGGCCAGTTCCACCGAAGTACTCATGCCGATTCAGTGTGAGTTCTTTGCCATGGAGGGCTTGGCCCAGATGATCGAGGTGATCCGTGAGGTGATGGATGACAGCAACCGCCGGCTCCAGTTCGGCGGGATCGTGCTGACGATGTACGACCCAACGCTGGAACTGACTTGGGAAGTGGAAGAAGAGGTCCGCGATTTTTTTGGAGAAATTGTCTACCGCACCGTCATTCCCCGTGACGTGTCGGTTACGGAAGCACCCAGCCACGGCAAATCGGTTCTCGACTACGCACCCCGGGCTCGTGGCACCCGGGCGTACGTCGAACTATGTATGGAGGTATTAGAGCGTGAGTAAGGAACGACGCCTAGGACGTGGTCTGGAGGCCCTGTTGGGCCGCGTGTCAGCTCGAGAAGAGACCGGCTCACAAGCCCCCTTAACCATTCCCTTTCCCCGCGCCCCCCGGCAGTCAGAATCCTCCGGCAGTGAGAAGGACGTCCCCCAGGACGTTCCCTCTCCGCTGACCGGACCCGAGGCCGATTTCTCCCCCCTGCCCCCGACAGTCGGGGCGACCGGCGGGACAGCCGGTGAGCCGGGGCCGCTGCGAGTCGGTGTTCAGCAGATCGATAGCAATCCATTTCAGCCCCGCCAGGAGTTCGATCCGGCCGAGCTTCAAACCCTCGCCGAGAGCATTCAAGCCCATGGACTCTTGCAGCCGGTCGTGGTCCGACGCGTCGGTGAGCGATACCAGTTGATTGCGGGCGAGCGGCGGCTGCGTGCGGCGACCAAGGCTGGCTGGACTGACGTGCCCGTACAGGTCGTGGAAGCCGACGACCGCGAGGTGGCCGAACTGGCGATTGTCGAAAACATGCAGCGGAAGGATCTCAACCCGCTGGAAAAAGCGACCGCCTTCCAACGCTATCTGGAACAATACGGCAGCACCCAGGAAGAACTGGCTTCGCGGCTGAAACTCGACCGCTCGACGATCGCCAACCTGATCCGCCTCTTGGAACTACCCGAAGCCGTCCAAGACGCCGTGCGCCAAGCGAAGATCACCCAGGGGCACGCCCGGGCCCTGTTGCCCCTGGGCGACGAGCGCGAACAGGTGGCTTTCTGTGCCCGGATTCAAGCGGAAGGCCTGAGCGTGCGTGACACGGAGAGCCTCGTTCAAGAGGCGATCGTCCAGGCGGATGCCGAGCCGCTGACCGTGGTCGGTCGCGACGGTTCGACAACCAAACCAAAACGGAAGCAGAGCGGCCAGGTCGCCGCCCTCGAACAGGAGTTCCGCGCCGCCCTGGGCACCAAGGTCAAGATCACCCACAATGCCAAAGGACGCGGCAAGCTCGTGATCCAGTTCAGCAGCTACGAAGAATTCGAACGCCTCCGCGAGTACATTTGCGGTCAGGGCAAGGTTCAGAGTGGAGTCGGCTAAGAGTGGTGGACAGGGGAGCGTATATCGCGTAGCGGTGGGGCTTGCCCCGCGTTGCTCGAGAATCTGAACAATCGTGGCAAACAGAGAGCCGGGCCAATTCGGTCCGGCTCTTTTCGAGTCACCATCCACCACGCACCCTGCACTGCCTACCCCCGCCCCAGCTTCGCTACGTCGTGCAACCACGACTCCAACAATGTGGCTGGGTTGGCATTGCGGTCGACCTGTTCGAGGGCTTCCAGGGAGCGGTCGAGGCAAGCGGCTACGACTTCGAGGCGGCCGTGCCAGTGGGGGACCGCCCGACTAACCAACGCCCGGACTTCCGGATCGCCGTTAGCTGCCGCGCCGGCGAGCGACTGGAGCAACTGGCGGTAGAATTCGGCCGACTGCTCAATGACCTGCCGCATCCGTTGTCGTCGGACGGTAGCCTCCTTGCTGGCTGCGTCGACAAACTCCTGGAGCGACTGGGCCGTCCCGACCGCATCGAGCTTTGGTGCCGCCAGACGTTGTAGCAACTCGTCGCGGAAGCTCCAGAAATCCGCGTCGGCCTGTTGCAGTGCCCGCTGCACACTACCATCGCTATGCGAGGCCAACCGTTCGGCTTCTGCGCGGTCCTTGACCAGTCCTTGAACCGTAAGGATCTCGGCCACCTGCTCGGCCGACAAGGGGCGAAAGCGGATCACTTGACTTCGCGAGCGGATGGTCGGCAACTGCTTGGCCGGCGTGGTCCCGATCAGGATCAACACCGACCGAGGCGGCGGCTCTTCCAGTGTCTTCAACAGGCAATTGGCTCCCTCCGCGTTCAGATAGTCGGCATCGTCAATGACCGCGATCCGCCGGCCCCCCATGAACGGCTTCAGGGCAATCCTATGACAAAGCCCTTCACGCATCCGGTGTTCCCGGTCGCCAATGAACAGGTCCAAAGGGATGAAAGACTTCTCAGGGGGTTTCGCAACCACCTCGATGTCGGGGTGAGTGCCCGCTAGCACTTGCTGACAACTCGGACAAGTGCCGCACGGATCGAGCGATTCCTCGGACCGCGTCTGACACGATAGGCTCTGGGCAAGCTTTATCGCAAACGTCCGTTTGCCGATACCTTCCGGTCCGACAAACAAGAACGTGCTCGCCAGCCGCCCGCGCTGCAATGCCCGGCGGAACTGTTCCACAACGTCGTCGTGTCCAAGAATACCCTGCCAAGACATAGGGGCGTGGGGGCTAGGGGGTGGGGTTAGGGGGCGCCGACGATCGGGAGGGCCTGTGGGCTGCGCCGCGTCCCATCGAGCAGTTCACGCCGGCACAGTGGCAAGCAGTCCTGTCGAA
>CAZLDQ010000370.1:0-3656 GCA_964558295.1 uncultured Planctomycetaceae bacterium
CGAAGCGACCCTGGCCCCCGTACACGGGCGGAGTTTTGCGAGGCTCGACAAGCTCAATGAGTTTGAGCGGCAACCGGTGGCGGCGGATAAGCTGCACGGGGGGAGTTATTTTGCGGCTGTCTTTTCCGGCGAGCATGTGGCAGCCACGGAATTTGTGATCGGGGCCCTCTTTGTTAGCTTTGGGGCTGGCGCCCGGGATGTCCTGCTGGGGTTGTTGATCGGCAACCTGTTGGCCGTGCTCTCTTGGGCCCTGGTCTGTGCGCCAATCGCGGTTGAGACGCGTCTGACGCTTTACTGGTATCTGAAGAAGATTGCCGGGCCGGTGGTCACGGTTGTTTATAACGTGCTCAACGCGCTGATGTACTGCGTGCTGGCTGGGGCGATGATTACCGTGTCGGCCTCGGCGGTACGGATTCCGTTCGGGATTCCCGACCAGACGAACTGGTATCCGTCGGACGTGCGATTTGTATTGCTCACGCTGGGGGTTGGAGCGGTGGTTGTGTTGCTGGCGATCTGCGGTTTCAAGGCCTTGGCCCGGTTTGCCACGGTCTGTGCGCCCTGGATGGTGTTGATGTTTCTGGCGGGTGCGTTGGTCACCCTGCCGCAATTGGGAAGTATTGAGAACCTGGCGGCGCTGTGGCGAGTGGCCAACGAACAGATTTGGGTGAGCACGGCGGGGGAGGCAGCCGGTGGGATCGGGTTCTGGCATGTCGTGGCGTTTGCCTGGATCTGCAACCTGGCGATGCACCTGGGGCTTTCCGACATGGCGCTGTTCCGCTACGCGCGGCGGTCGTCCTATGGGTTTTATTCGGCGTTTGGGATGTTCCTGGGGCACTATCTGTCGTGGATCTGTGCCGGGATCATGGGGGCGGCGGCGGCGAAGTTGCTGGGGCGTCCCTTGACCGGGATCGACTCGGGCAGCATTGCCTATGCGGCCTTGGGGGCGATGGGGGCCCTGGCGGTGGTGATTGCCGGGTGGACCACGGCGAATCCAACGCTCTACCGCGCCGGCTTGGCCCTTCAGGTGGTCACGCCCGGCTGGCCACGCTGGCTGGTGACGCTGTTTGTCGGGGCGGTGACCACGTTGATCGCCTGTTTCCCGTTCGTCTTCACGAAACTCCTGGCGTTTGTGGCGATTTACGGGATCCTGTTGGTGCCGGTTGGGGCGATTGTGGTGACCGAACACTGGATCTTCCCTCGCCTTGGGCTGACGCAGTACTGGAGCACGCGCAAAGGGAAGCTGGTCAACTGGCCGGCGCTGGTCAGTTGGGGGACGTCGCTATTGTTCGTCGTGGTCTGCTGGGGAACCAAGGTGGTTACCGGGTTGATGGCCAACGGTGGTCCTTGGGCCGGGCTGCTCGAACAGCTTCACCGAACGATTGCCGCGGTTCCGGCGACGCTGGACGGGCCGGTCGAGATCCTTCACGAGTTCTTCCTGGTGATTCCCGTCTGGATTCTGACAACGGTGCTCTACACCGGTTTGGCTGCCTTGGCCGGGGCCAGAGAGAGACTCCCGGCATTGCCGGAGGAACGGCCGGCCCGTTCTTCGTCAACGGTCGCCGTTGCAATCAAGCCGAACGATGAGACGCGGGAGGCGTCAGCGACGTGGCTTTATTACCTTGCCGGCGGTACGGCCCTGGTATGTCTGGGGCTGATCGGCCTGCTGTCGCTTAGCGTGTTCATGGGCTACCTGATGGCTAAGGACTTCATCTACCAGTTGAACTTTGTCACGCTGGTGTACTTTGTCAGCAGTGTGATCTGGATTCGTCATCGGGACCGCCGCACGACGCAAGCCGCTCTCTCAGGCGGAACCGCCGTTGGCTGAGTCTGAGCAGGCGGCTTGTGCTTGAGCTCCGCAGTGATTGCGGGACGGTGGCCGCATCTTCAGGCAGGTGGCGTGATGAGTTGCGGCAGCACGAGCGCAGCCGCGTCCGTATCCTCCGGCGTGGTGATGTCCGATAACTGGCGGAAGAAGATCGTATTCTTGATGATCCCCAGCCTCGGTTCCATGTAGAGCTTTCCATCAGCGTGGCGAATCGCGGGCGCGAGCAAGAACTCGTTGTGCTTTTCGAACTCCGCCTTGAACCTCGCCAGCAGTGGCGGCGCGCCCGGCACGGGGTAGTGGCGATTCCATTGCCCAAGGAAGGGGACGACGCTGGGATCGACAACAAAGTCGTCCAGCGTGGCGTGCGCGGCAAGGGCATCCGGATCGGCGCAGATATGGACGCTGTAGCCCGGCCGATGTTCCTGACCAGGTACCGGCCCTTCGATGATCGAAACGCGAATCTCATCCAGTCGGTCTTCGTGGCCCATTTGCCCCTGGGCCTCGCGGAAGATTTCCAGCCCCGCTTCGACGTTCTCGAAAACCAGCCCCATGATCGGCGGCGCTTCGCTCGTGGGATGCCACTTGTAGGTCGTGGCGCACCACTTGGCCTCCACCCAGAGCGGATGCGTCGTGAACGCGGCGGCAGGCATCGTCTTCACGTGCTGGCGGACCTTGGCCGCAAGTGACTCGGCTTCTTTCTCGATGGCCTGGGCAACCAACGGGAACCGCTCGAACGGCCAGCAAGCGGGAGCCCCCTCCGGGAGAACAATCTGAACAGTCTCCCGCGCCCCACAGGCTGAGCAATGCAGGTCCACCGATGTCTCACGGGACTTGACGCTGAGAAGATTCCACTCGCCCCAAACTGTCGTAGCGCCGCACAACGGGCACTTGACCGATGCAAGCGGTGACTGGCAGGCGGCAATCGCAGCCTCTTTCCACGGACATTGTGAGCCTAATCGGACTTCGTCCCCATTACTCATAGCTTTCCTTCCCAGTGTTGTTCACTCTCTCACCCCGATCCCTGTCGTCTGCTTTGTTCCGCTTCTCTGCCTTTCCTTGGCTTTCCAAGGCGCACGGCACCGTGTGCTACCAGTGAGGCTTGAATCTCGTTCATGTACCGCTGATGCCGCTGGCTAACAAAGAGCCTTTTCGTCTCCGGTTGTAGTACGGCTGCTATCCCGTCTGGGCTGATGTGCTTGGCGGTGTGGACCCTCACCAACACGACATCCCCTTCCTGGCTCCTGCACCTGAATGCCGCGAGGAGCCCTAGCCGTACGTCCTGGTCTGAAACCGCCAGCACGTCCACGACCGCCGAGCACGCCTCAAGTGCAGCCTGGATGCGGAGAAAGACATCGCTTGGAATACTAACGCCAGGAAGTCCCATGTGTAACCGGACCGCTTATTGCGTCCCTACTTCCCTCGCCAACTTCCCCAACACCGACTGGAGACTGAGAGTCAGTCTAGATTCGGCGAAGAAACCACGGTTCTTGGAGTTGGGGTCTGGCATGATTACGGCCAAGACCCGTCCTTTCAATTGCGCAGGTTGGCGGACTCGCAGTATTACGCTAGCACCGCTCTCTGAACGGCAAATGTACGCCCGTAGCTGATCGCGTGTCCGTCCAGCGTCTTCCTCAAACAAGGTTATCGTAATCCCAGTACCCGTTACGGCTGGTTCGATCTTCTCGACCGCTTGGCGGGACATTTCCACCGCAGGGTGCCCCATACTCGCCTCCTCACATCGCCTTATGGCAACCCCCAGCCTTTGCCGAGTGCTCTTGAGATGCCCCCATTTTTTGTACCAGGGGTTATGAGAGTATCGGTTGGGGTAAGG
>CAZLDQ010000371.1:0-3655 GCA_964558295.1 uncultured Planctomycetaceae bacterium
GCCAGCGTAGCTCAATCGGCAGAGCACCGCATTCGTAATGCGGGGGTTATGGGTTCAACTCCCTTCGCTGGCTCTCTTGTTTTTTCCTCCAGCCGACAGCCCCCTCCTGTCGGCTGGTAGCAAGGAGCCGGGGCAAAGCCCTGACTCGTACCAACGTATTGAGTTTGGATGGCGCGGCTGGCTGGCCGCGGCTTTGGAAGGAGATCTCCCCGATGGCGCAAGGCCTGGAAGTTGACGTCAAGCAGATCGTCTTGTCCAACACAACCTTTGGCCCTCACGAGGTCCAGCAGTTGACCGACGCAATCGCCCACAACTTCGGCAACTACCGCGCTTTGCGGGACGCAACGGCCGAATTGGAAGCGCGTGAGGAACAAAGCCCTGCCAGCAATGTCCGCCTGGGGGTCTGTTTGTATCTGCTCGGCCGCTATCGCCGGGCGCTCGACGCGTTCAGCCGTTCCGACGGGGGGGCGATGGCCCTCTTTTACACGGGCAAAGCTCAGGTCAGCCTGGAACAGTATGAGGACGCCATCAAGAGCTTCGATGCAGCCCAACTGGCGGGCTACAATGCTGACGCTTGCTCGCTCTGCAAGGCAGAAGCCCTGCGGTACGCCGGCAAGCCGACCGAGGCCCTGGCCATTCTCGACCGTCTCTCCGGGGCTGTCGAGCAAACCGCCGAATACCTTTACCAACGCGGTGCCACCGTGGCCGCGATCGGCGGCAATCCCACGGAAGTGGTTGCGCTTTACGAACGGGCCGTCGACACAGACCGCAACCATGCCGGTGCCTTATTTGGCTTAGCCCTGGAAAACGACCGGTACGGCAACGACGACATCGCGTTGGACCTCTACAAGCGATCTGCCGCCCAATTCCCGCCTCATGTCGGCGCGCTGATGAACCTTGGATTGCTCTATGAAGACAATGATCAGTTCGAGCGGGCCGTTCAGTGCTATCAGCGGGTACTCGACGTGTTCCCCAGCCACCCCCGGGCAAGACTGTTCTTGCGTGACGCCCAAGCTTCGGGCGACATGTATTACGACGAAGACGCCCAGAAGAAGCGTGACCGGATGAGCCAAGTCCTCAACATTCCGGTTACTGATTTCGAACTCTCCGTGCGCAGCCGCAATTGCCTGCAGAAGATGGGCGTGATGACACTCGGCGATCTGTGCCGTACTACTGAACAAGAACTGCTCAGCAGCAAAAACTTCGGCGAAACGAGTCTCATCGAGATCAAGGAGATGTTGGCCTCCAAGGGATTGCGTCTCGGCCAACTGGCCCCGGAAAAGCGGGCCTACGAGATGTACGAACCCGAGGCGCTCAGCGCCGACGAACAAGCCCTCCTGGCCCGGCCAATCGCCGATCTGAACCTCTCCGTACGTGCCCGCAAGTGCATGATCCGCTTGGGGATCAGTACCATCGGCGAACTGATCCGCCACACCGGCGACGAGCTCCTGGAGTGCAAGAACTTCGGTGTCACCAGCCTCAACGAAGTTCGCGACAAGCTTAACTCGCACGGATTGAAGCTCCGCGGCGACTGAGCAGAACCGTACGCAGTACCCGGTGAGTGGTTGCCGAGTGCAAGAGGACCGGGGCGGTGAGATTCCGTGGCCGGGAGGTGGATGACCGCCGACCGTTCGTCCCCCCGGCCGCACTTCGCTTTCTGTGTACCGCGTACCAAGCACCACATCCCCTTAATGCCCGCCTCTTCCTTTCACTTCACCCTCCACCACCAAGACGCCCATTCGGCAGCGCGGCGAAGCACGTTTGATACGCCGCACGGGCCAGTGGAGCTTCCGGCGTTCATGCCGGTGGGAACCGTGGGGACAGTCAAGGGAATTGAAATCGAACAACTGCGTCAGACCGGAACGCAGATGATTTTGGGCAACACGTACCACCTCGCGCTGCGTCCAGGCGAGGCGGTGGTCGAAGAACTTGGCGGCCTGCACCAGTTTTCCGGGTGGAATGGTCCGATTCTGACCGATAGCGGCGGCTTCCAACTGTTCAGCCTGGCCAAGATGACCAAGATCACCGAGCAGGGAGCCGTCTTTCGCTCGCACATCGACGGCCATCTTGTCGAGCTGACACCCGAGCGAGCCGTGCAGATCCAAGAGTCGTTGGGAAGCGACGTCGCAATGGTACTCGACCACGTCGTCGCTCTGCCCAATCAGGACGACGTCGTCCGGGAAGCGATGGAGCGAACAATCCGCTGGGCCGAGCGATGCCGCCAGGCGGCGACTCGCCAGGACCAAGCCCTGTTTGCCATTGTCCAAGGAGGGCTGAATCCGAAGTTCCGCATCCATTGCGCTGAGCAGTTAGCCCGGTTGGACTTCGTCGGCTACGCCGTGGGCGGGTTAAGCGTGGGCGAAGCACCGTCCGAGATGTACGCGACCCTCGACGTGACCGTCCCCGCCCTGCCCGCCGACCGGCCACGGTACCTGATGGGCGTAGGGCGCCCGGAAGCCCTCTTCGAGGCAATCCACCGGGGAATCGACCTGTTTGACTGCGTGATGCCGACCCGCAACGGGCGAAACGCCATGGCCTTCACCGACGCGGGGCCCGTGCGGCTCCGCAACCTCCAGCACGAGCGCGACCCTCGCCCACTAGAGGAAGGGTGCCCCTGTCCGGCCTGCCGCCGGAGTCGCGGCTATCTCCGCCATTTGTTCCTGGCCGGAGAGATGTTAGGGCCAATCCTGCTGTCAATCCATAACCTCACATACTATCAGAGGTTAGTTGCCGGCGCCCGGGCGGCGATCGAAGCCGACCGCTTCACGGAGTATCGTCAGGCCAAGCTCCGCGGCTGGGGACGGTTGGAGCTTTGTTAGTTCCCCTTGTTCCTTGGGGCGCAACAGTTTAAGATACTGGGCTATAGCGTTGCAATGTAGACCCGGTAAACTGGGGGTTGTCCGTGGAAAACACGATCTCAGTACTGCTGTTTCCCTTGGCTGCGGATCCGGCAAATGGTTCTGGTCTTCTGGCACTCTGGCCGATTGTGGCCATTGCCCTCCTGTTCTATTTCCTCCTGATCCGCCCCCAACGGCGGGAGCAGTCGCAACGCGAGGCCATGCTCGCAG
This sequence comes from uncultured Planctomycetaceae bacterium, assembly GCA_964558295.1. Classification (GTDB taxonomy): domain Bacteria; phylum Planctomycetota; class Planctomycetia; order Pirellulales; family Thermoguttaceae; genus JBDKTH01. Next base: position 3,069 of record CAZLDQ010000371.1, read on the forward strand.
GCTTGAAGAAGAACGACCATGTAATCACGATTGGCGGAATCCATGGAGTCGTCACGAACATCCGCCGGGAGGCGGACGAAGTGACACTCAAGGTCGACGAAGCGACCAACACCAAGCTTCGCGTCACCGTGGGAGCCATCGCCCGGGTTGTGGCCGAGGAGCCGTCGGCCGATTCATCGGCATCGTAAGAACCTGATTCCGGACGAGTTGCCAACTGCTCGATCAGGTTCTCCGCCGCTCAACGTCATCGTAAGACGCAGGAACACACAGACATGCTTTCGTACGTCCAATTGTCGCTAATCCTAACCGCCGTGGCCGTGTCGCTTCTCATGGGTGGCTTGTTGGCGAGGAAGCCAGCGGGGCTCCGCCGAACAGGCGTTGGGACCGGTCTTGGGATCACCTGGCTGACGGCCCTCTTCCTCGCCGGCCTCTTTGGTTTAGGCATCGTGAGGGCAGAAGATAAGGCTCCGGCCGCCAAAGCTCCAGTGTCGGCTGCGGCCGAAGCCGCTGAAACCAAACCGGCGGAAGCGAAACCGTCCGAAGCCAAACCGTCCGAAGCCAACCCGTCCGAAGCCAAACCAGCCGAA
>CAZLDQ010000372.1:0-3651 GCA_964558295.1 uncultured Planctomycetaceae bacterium
GCCTTCCAGGGACGATCGAGGAACCCCGCCAATTGGCGGGAACGGACCGTGTGCTGCAACTTGCGGACGGCCTTGGCCTCGATCTGCCGGACTCGTTCGCGAGTGACCGAGAAGATCTTGCCGACTTCTTCCAGGGTGTAGGCGTAGCCGTCGGCCAGGCCGTAACGCAAACGGATGATTTCCCGTTCCCGATAGTTCAGGGCGTTCAAGACGTCGGCGATCCGCGACTTGAGCAGGTCCTGATTCATGTCATGCAGCGGGTCCTCTTCCCGGTAGTCTTCGAGGAATTCGCCAAAGTAGCTGTCGTCGTGATCGCCGACCGGCTGGTCCAGCGAGAGCGGTTGGCGGCTCATCTGCAGCACACAGTTGGTCTCGTCGATCGAGAGCTTGGCCTGCTTGGCCGTCTCTTCCAGGCTCGGCTCATGGCCGTTGTCCTGCAACAGTTCGCGGCTCACGTTGCGGACCTTGCTCATCGTCTCGATCATGTGCACCGGCACGCGGATCGTCCGGCTCTGGTCGGCGATGGCTCGAGTGATCGCCTGACGAATCCACCACGTGGCATAGGTCGAGAACTTGTAGCCGCGGGCATGCTCGAACTTGTCCACCGCCCGCATCAGACCGGTGTTGCCTTCCTGGATCAAGTCCAAGAAGCTCAGCCCCCGGTTGCGGTAGCGTTTGGCGATCGACACGACCAAGCGCAGGTTGCCGGCCGACAAGACGCGTTTGGCGGCATCGTACTCTTCCTGGAGGCGAGCCGTCTTGGCCACGCGGCGGCGAAGGGTCGAGGGACTCTCACGCGTCAGCCCCATCAGGTAGTGGAGTTCCTTGCGGACTTCGATCATGCGATCCGAGTGGGCCTGCTGGCCGCGCAAGTCGGCCAATTCGGCCGAGAGCTGGATCATCCGTTGGGAGATTTCCTTGAGCTTGTCCAACAGCGGCTGCAACCGCTGGGTGCGGAGGCCGACCTCTTCAATCAGCCGGACCGCCTTGTAACGGCGGCTCAAGAGCCGCCGCCACGCCTCGCGCCGCTGAGGCATCGGATGTTTTTTGCTGATGACGATCTGGAAGTCGGCCCGATTGCGTTCCAGCAGGTGGACGAGCGTGCGGAGATTCGGCTCCAGAATCCCCATGATGTGCTTCTTTTCCCGGATGTTGGTCACCGAAACCTCGACGGTGCGATCCAGACGGAGCCGGCCGTCCCGGACCTTTTCCAGCAGATTGACGGCTGCCTGGAGGAGGTAGTCGGAGGCAAGCATGCTGTGGCGGAACTTGACCCGGCTGCGTTCAATCCGCTTGGCGGCGGCGATTTCTTCGCTCCGGTTCAGCAGGGGAATCTCGCCCATCTGCATCAGATAGATCCGCACCGGGTCGTCGATGTGATCGTCGGTGCCGGTCGTCTGGAGTTCCTCTTCTTCTTCTTCTTCCAGATCGAGTTCTTCATCAGCGGGCATCGCTTCGTCGTCGAGGAACAGCTCGTCGAGTTCTTCCTGGGGGGCTTCGAATTCCAGGTCGGTCACCGGCGCCTTAGCCTTCCGCCCCTTGGAACCGTGTGACGAGGCCTTTCCGTTCTGGCTGACTTCCGTTTTCCGACCGGCCTTTGCAGGGGCTCTCCGCTGCGAACGCTTGGAACCGGTGACATTCTTCCGGACGGGCTTGCTAGTGGCTTTCGACAAGGCTGCAATCCTCAAACGCAAGGGACGACTTCGTGAGCGATACCACGGACCAACCGACTCTGCCGGGGTCAAAAAGCACTTCGGATGCCAATCCTCCTGCCCCAACCTGGGAGCAACGTAATCAAACCCTAACCTCCGAAGTACCAAGCACTTCGAACGAAAGGCTTTTCTCGGGAAACCACTTCAGCCCAGCGCGGCTGTTGCGTCTTGTCATCACGCCCCGGGTGCGTCTGTCGCCATTGGGAATCAGGCAGCGCATCGAAGGGGCCGTTATCGCGGGAAGTCGTTTAAGGCGGGATGTCGTTAAAGGCGGGAAACGGCGAGGCTTCCCAAATTGCTCAATTATCGCCAATCGCACATTTTGTCTGTGTTTTTCCAAGATAACAACAACGGCATTGCTGTCAACCGGGGGGCCCCGACAAAGGGCAAGAATTTCTAAGAAGCAGCCTTCACCCCCAACTGGGGAGGCTATTGCCGAAACACCTGGTCGCCGTAGAGCGGCATGTGGCGGTAATAGACTTCCAGGATCAAAGCGGCCAGGGCCGTATCGTAGAGACGCCCGGCCAGTTTCGAGTATTGGCCGTCAAAATACCAACTCCCCGATTCGTGCCCTGCGGTCGCCTGGGTGCGGATCAGCTCGTCCCGGAGCTTGCGGTTCCAGCGAACCCAGTCGGACCCGCCCCAGTGGAATACCACCTGGGTGGCATAGTAGTTGTAGTACATGTCGTCTTTCGACGGGCCCCAAGCCATCAAATGAGCGACGCCGCGGGCCAGCGGCGGATGTTGGCGGGGCCAACCGGCATACATGCGGCAGAGAAGCCCGATGGCCGTGGTGGTGTGTCCGGGCTCTTTCGGACTCTGATAGCCATATTGAGCCCCCTGTTCACTCGCCACGCTGTCGAGGAATCGCTGGGCAAGATACATCGGAGGCGTGGGGACATGGAGCCGGGCCATCTGGCCGCTTTTGAGGGCCATCATCTGCCAGCCGAAGACGCTCGTGTCGCCGACCTGATGGGGTTGATAGCGCCAGCCCCCCCCTTTCTGGTCTTGGGCATCAAGGATGAAGTTCAACGCTTGCTGGGCAAGCTCTTTCAAGCCCGGATCGTCGGTCATCCCATAGGCTTCGCAGAGGGCAATCGCCGCCAGCCCATGACCGTACATTCCCCGTGGGGCATCGCCATCGGTCAGATCAGCTCCGACGGCGGAGAGTCTGGCTCGCTGGCCCAGGTAGTAGAGCCCTTTGCGCACCACATCGCGGTGTTCGCCGGTCAGATGCGTCTGATTGGCTCCCAAATAGGCTAACAGGGCCAGACCGGTGGCGCCGGTCGTCGTGGGAACATTGCCCGAGTTGCGGCAATACCCGTTGCAGCCACACTCTTTGAGGTTGAAGTGCCACGCGCCATTGCGGCACTGATGGGCGGCGAGCCAGTTGAGGGCCCGGGCCACGGCCGCCTCACTGTCGGGCGTGCCGCCCCGCTGGGCCAACGACGCAGCCCGGGCTTCAGGGCTTCGGCCCTCAAAACCGCCGCCGACCGGACTGTCAACCGGTGTCGACCAATTGTTCGGCAGCGAAGCCAGCAAGCCGATCTTGTCGGGCGGGGTCTCGGTCGGCTGTACCCCGCCGTCCTCAAGCAATTTGACATCAGCGGCTTCTGCGGCCGCGTCGTCGGCCTGAAAGGCCCCTTCGGCCAGTTCCGTAGCAGGATCCACGGCTGTGGCAGGACTCTCTTCAAGGAGCGTTTCCAGCGGTGTCGGCTCGTCGTTCATCGTCACCGTGAGCGTTCCGCCGAACTGTCCAATCGGGGGACTGTCGACCAGCAGGGCCAGGACCACCAAGAACGTGGCGTGGACCAGGAAGCTCACCAGACCGCTCAGCGCTGCACGCCGATGGGGCCACCACCAAGGACGCTCACGGAGACCGGCCAGTTCAACCATCCCCGGGTCGGATGGTACCGGTTCTAGGGAGTTTTGGGATTTG
>CAZLDQ010000373.1:0-3586 GCA_964558295.1 uncultured Planctomycetaceae bacterium
CCACCCATGCCCCCCATGCCGCCGCCGAACGACTGATTGCCACCGCTGCTGCCATGCCCTGCGTCGCCCCCCAACCCGCCGCCAGCAAGGCCTTGGGCAAGGACCGGCACGCCGGCAAAGGTGGCTGGCAGTTTCACGTTCAGGGGCTGCTTGGTCTTATTCTCAATCATCACGCGGCATTGCGTGGAGTCTTTGGGAATCAGCTTCACGTCGATCTGGCCACTTTGGATCGCCGCAAACAGCTCCACGGTTTCAGCGGGGGCCGAGCGTTCGGCGGCCGAGGCCAACAGCGGAAGCAAGGCCACGGCGCTACACAGGCCGAGCCCCACCGCCCACCCGGTGCGGAGACCAGACGTTATCATTGCATTCCTCCAACGAATAGCTTTGGACAAGACGCTGAGACAGTGTGCGAGCACTACCCGCTTCCCTATAGGGTAATTCCACCCACCACGGAATCCAAGCGAAAAAAATGCGAAACGCGCGGGTTGTTCGGTTGGGGCAAGGCGGAACGGTGATTCTGCCTAGTTGCCCCACGGCCTTTCTAGTAGCTCGACCGAGGGGGTGGCAAGCCTCCCGGGCCCCTTGATTGACCGTACCGTCGGGTGACTTTGGCGTGTCAAAAGAGTGGCGAATTGGTCGAAAGCCCGGCAATCCCAGGCAGGCTATGGTTGACAGGGCAAGATGCAATTCTGTAAACTCTTCGGTTTCATCCACGATTGTTTTCCCCAAGACGAGAACGCGGTTTCTCTCTCCAAGTGGAATTGTCTCCCGGCCCCGCGCCTGCCGGGTTCTTCTGTGGCTAGGTTTCGCGCAACCTGTGAAATCGAGAAGGTGTACTAATGAGGTTCTTTCGAGGTGTCCTGAGTCGTTTTCGACACCCAGCATCGCTGTTCCAATGGCTTTCGCTGGCCGTGTTGCTCCTATCCGCAACGCCCCTTCTGGCTGCTGAAGAAGCGGCAGCGGCCGCACCCTCCAGCAGTGGTTCCTCCCTGATGGTCGTGGTTTATTGGGCAATTGCCTTTGCCGGCTCGGTCGCCGCGTTGGTCTTTGCCTATCGGTTCTTCAAGATGATGATGGCCGCCGATCCGGGCAACGCCGAGATGGTGGAGATCGCCGGCTACGTCAAGACGGGCGCCAACGCCTATCTGCGGCAGCAATACAAAGTCGTGGCCATGTTCTTCGTGGTCATCTTCATCCTCTTGGCTTTGGCGGCCTTCGTGGCCGAAGTGCAAAGCCGGTGGGTGCCGTTCGCCTTTATCACCGGCGGGTTCTTCTCCGGCCTCGCCGGCTGGTTCGGCATGAAGACAGCCACTTGGGCCAGCAACCGGACTGCGGCCGGCGCGCAGAAGTCGCTGAACCAGGGTCTCCAGGTCGCCTTCCGCAGTGGTGCGGTGATGGGGTTGACCGTCGTCGGCCTCGGCCTGTTGGACATCTGCATCTGGTTCGCCGTCCTCTACTGGATCGTGCCGATGTTTGCCGCACCGCTGAGCCTGGAGAACATCACGGTCACGATGCTCTGCTTCGGCATGGGCGCCAGCAGTCAGGCGCTGTTTGCCCGCGTCGGCGGTGGGATCTTCACCAAGGCGGCCGACGTCGGCGCCGACCTGGTCGGTAAGGTCGAAGCCGGGATCCCCGAAGACGACAAACGCAACCCGGCGACGATCGCCGACAACGTCGGCGACAACGTCGGCGACGTGGCCGGCATGGGCGCTGACCTTTACGAATCCTACTGCGGCTCGATCCTTGCCACGGCAGCCCTCGGCGTGGCGGCTTTCGCCACCGGTGAGTTGGTTCCTGCCGGCAAGTCGATCGTCGAGATGCAAATTGCCGCGATGATGCTGCCGATGGTCCTGGCTGGCCTGGGGATCCTCCTGTCGATCCTCGGGATCTATCTGGTTCGCACCGAAGAGAACGCTACGCAGCGTGCGCTGCTGGCGGCCTTGGCCCGCGGTGTGAATGCTTCCACCCTTCTGATCGTCGTTGTCACATTCGCGGTGACTTGGTTCCTGATGCCTCAGTTCTGGACGGTCTCCTTCAGCGTGGTCGTCGGTCTGATTGCCGGCTGGTTGATCGGTAAATGGACCGAGTACTGCACCAGTGATGAATACGCCCCGACGAAGTGGCTGGCCGACCAGACCGTAACCGGTCCGGCCACCGTGATCATCGGCGGTGTGGCCGAAGGGATGAAGAGCGTGTGGTTCCCGGTTGTCATCGTCGGCGTGGCCACGCTGGCCGCCTTCGGTTTTGCCACGCAAGGCCACTTCGCCAACGTCGAATGGTTTGCCATGGGCCTCTACGGCGTCGGCATCGCCGCCGTCGGCATGCTGAGCCCCCTGGCCATTACGCTAGCCCCCGACGCCTACGGCCCGCTCGCTGACAACGCCGGCGGCAACGCCGAAATGGCGGAATTGGAACCGGTCGTCCGTCAGCGGACCGATGCCCTGGACAGCCTCGGCAACACCACGGCTGCCACGGGCAAGGGCTTTGCCATCGGTTCGGCTGCGTTGACCGCGTTGGCCCTCTTGGCGGCATACGTCGAAGAGGTTCGCATCGGCTTCGAACGGTGGGGTCATTCCGCTCTGGCCACCGCCGAGCCGGGGACCTACAAGCTGGCCGACCAGTTCCTGGCCCGCGTGATTGAAGCCGACGGCAAGCGCGAAGTCATCGGCTATCTGGCCTTCCCGGATCAGGTGGCGGATCCCGACGTCAAGGAAAAGTGGCAGGCCGCCAGCACGAAGAACGGCCCAGTGAAGATCGACGACTTGGTGGAAACCTTCGTCGACAAGAAACATGGCAACCGCGAGCGAGTGCGTTTCGTGGAGACCGGTTCTCCGGTGGTTCGCGTCAGCCGGGCGACCATGCCCGACTTCATGCGGTTCTACGAAGCCAACCTGATGAACCCCAAGGTGCTCGTCGGCGCCTTCATCGGCGCGATGGCCACCTTCGTCTTCTGCGCGATGACGATGAAGGCCGTGGGCCGGGCGGCCAAGGGGATGGTCGAAGAAGTGCGTCGCCAGTTCCGGGAAAAGCCGGGCATCATGAAGGGCACCGATAAGCCTGACTACGCGGCTCCGGTGGCCATCAGTACCAAAGCGGCTCAGCGTGAGATGATTCTCCCCTCGCTGCTCGGTCTGGCTACGCCGGTCGTGGTCGGCCTCACGCTGGGCGTCGCCGGCGTGTTGGGCCTCCTGGTCGGCGGCCTGACGGCTGGCTTCTGCCTGGCCGTGTTCATGGCCAACGCTGGCGGCTCGTGGGATAACGCCAAGAAGTACATCGAACGCGGGGCGCACGGCGGCAAGGGCAAAGAAGCCCACAAGGCGGCCGTGATCGGCGACACGGTCGGCGATCCGTTCAAAGACACCAGCGGCCCGAGCCTCAACATCCTCATCAAGCTGATGAGCATGGTCAGCGTCGTGGTGGCCGGCTTGGTCGTCCGCTGGAGCCTGACCGCGTTGGGCATCTTCTAAGCCCGATCAATGATCGTGCGGAAAAATCTTCGGCCCCGGCACGCTTGTGCCGGGGCCTTTTTTGGTATGCCGAGCATGTTTGACGGTTTGGAGGTGCAAGTCCTCTCCCAACCTGATGG
>CAZLDQ010000374.1:0-3537 GCA_964558295.1 uncultured Planctomycetaceae bacterium
GTGCTGCCGTGGCCGTCCTTCAGGAGATAGAGCAGGCCGCTCGACGGGGCTTGTTGGCTGATGATGTCGAGACCGAGGGTGTAGGTCTTCGTGACGTTGCCCGCGGCGTCCTTCTCCTCCAGCACTTGGCTGTAGCCGGTCGGGTTCTGGTTGTCGACCAGGTAGAGGGTCTTCGTGCCGTCCACGGTCTGGCTGACGCGCGTGCCGTCGTCGGTGTACTCGTACCGGCTCGTGTGGTCGATCGTGCCGTTGCCATCCGAGTCCACCTCGACGTCGGCCATGCGGCCTTGCAGGTTGTAGCCATACGTCGTCTCCTCGACGACATCGCCCACGTCGCTTAACCCTTCGTGAACCGTCTTCTTCGTCTGCTGTGTGCCGCGGTTGTCCTCGCCATGTTCGTAGACGGTGAAGCGATCATCGGCGGTGCCCGGGGCGTCCTTGGTTTCGGTCAAGAGCCGGTCGTTGGCATCGTAGGTGTAGGTCACCGTCTCGTCGAAGGTGGGATCGCCGGAGAAGGTCGGGTCGGTGTCGGTCTGCTTGGTGAGGCGGTTGCCGACCAGGTCGAAGGTGTAGTCGGTGATGAAGTCCAGTGAATCGTCGGCGCTGTTGTAGGATTCGCGGGTCAGCCGGCCAAGGTTGTCGTAGAGCCAGTCGATCCGGGTTTCCTTTAGCACAGCATCGACGAGCGTCTTTTCGGTGACGCCCGATCGCTTGCCGTCGGCGGCCAGATCGTAATCGTATTCGGCCAGGAGAGTGTCCACGCCCGCGTCGTAGAGATGGTTTTGGTTGGTGTCGTTGAACTGGCGAAGCAACTCAAGCCGGTTGAGTGCATCGTAATCATAATCGCTCACCACCCCATTGGGTAGGCGGACCTGGTCGAGATTCCCCAGAACACGACGTCGAGGCATTTGCGTTGCGACACGATCGTTTGTTGAAGGTACCCGGCGGCGTTCCGCTTCCTGGAAATTCAAAGCTTGAAATTGGGCCAGCCGATCGGTTAGGCTCATCGGTGGCGAGTCGCCCTTGCGCGGGAAGCGAGCGTGTTGGTGGTCATCGCCATGGGACACCCGAGTTATGCGTCCGAAAACACGATGTTTCACGCTTTGTCCTGTTTACCCGTCCAATCCGAAATACCCGTTTGTTTCCGGCCACATGCCGAGCAAACGGCTGCGCCGCGCGACCGTAAGCCGCCCCGCATCTGTCGCGTCACGGTTCGTGGGAGGTCCGCCAGACCCCGGGCAGGAATTTTTCCGCGGCGAGAATCGCCGTCCGTTGACGAAACGCCGGCCGGCCCCCCAGGAGCCGCGGGCTTGTCGATTGAGCCAGACGAGGTGTATCTTGCAGGAGTAGGAATCGCTCCTTCTGGGTTTTGACGCCCAAAACCGGCAGTCGATTCTGTAGGGAGCGCGCTGCTGTGACGTTCCGGGAAGCAGAAACGACGGAACACTCAGCACCCGATGGATATCCCCAACACGTTGACGGAGAGGAACCATGCGTTTCTGGATGATCAATGCGCTCATTCTAATCATCTTCCTGGCGGTCGTCGGCTCGAAGGGCTTGGCGCAAGAGACGCTCGCTGCCAATGCTGCCCCTGCAGCCAAGACGGCGCCGGTCCCCGTGCCGGAACCGTCGGAAAAGGCCCTGGCGTATTACCGGAGTGGCAACGTGCTCTGGACGGTCAATCAGCTTTGGGGCCTGGCCGTGCCGGCGATCCTCCTGTTCACCGGCTTTTCCGCTCGACTGCGGACGTGGGCCCAGCGGATCGGGCGCAAGTGGTTCTTCGTGATCGCCCTTTACTATGCTTTCTACATGCTGCTGACCTACGTCCTGACCTTTCCCTTGGACTATTATGCCGGGTTCGTGCGCCAGCATGCCTTCGGGCTGTCGAACCAGTCGTTTGGCAAGTGGCTGGGCGACTCGCTCAAAGAACTGGCGATTGGCATCGTCTTCGGGGGGCTGCTGCTTTGGGTTCCCTATCTCTTGGTGGCCAAGAGTCCGCGCCGCTGGTGGCTCTATACGAGCCTGTTGGTGTTGCCCGTGATGTTCCTGGTGATGCTGGTTTTTCCAATCTGGGTCGCACCGTTGTTCAACGACTTCGGCCCAATGAAGGACCAGCAGCTTGAAGCCGAGATTCTCGCCCTGGCCGACCGTGTGGGGATCGAAGGGGGGCGGGTCTTCGAGGTCAACAAGAGCGTCGACACCAAGGCGATGAACGCCTACGTGGCCGGCCTATGGACGACCAAGCGGATCGTACTCTGGGACACGCTGGTCAACAAGCTCGACCGCGACGAGGTGCTCAGCGTCATGGCCCACGAGATGGGCCACTACGTTTTGGGGCATGTGGTCCTGGGACTGGTCGTCGGCTTTGCGAGCGTTCTGGTGAGCCTCTACGTAGTCTATCGCCTTTCCGACTGGTTGATCGACCGCTACAAGGACCGCTTCGGCTTTGACCGTTTGTCAGACGTCGCCTCGTTGCCGCTGGTCTTCCTGCTGATGCAGGTTGCCAGTCTGGCGGTGGTTCCGCCGGCGTATGCCTTCAGCCGCTACATGGAACGCGAGGCCGACCGTTTCAGCCTGGAACTAACGCACAACAACCATGCAGCCGCCTCGTCCTTTGCCAAGCTGCAGACCGAGAACTTGGCCAATCCGCGTCCGGGCTTCTTCTACATGCTCTGGCGCGGCAGCCACCCGAGTCTGGCCGAGCGGATCGAGTTTGCCAATACTTATCGCCCCTGGACCCAAGGCAAGCCACTGCGGTATGAGGCGTATTTCAAGAAGACGCCCTGAGCGACACGATGCCCAAGACCCCGCGCCCATTGGGCCGGTGGGCTTGCCCACTGTGTTTTGTGGCGGACAAACGCCGGCTCAAGGGGGAGAGTTCAATGGACCTAACACAGCAAAGAAGCGTTCGACCTTACCTGTCACCCTCCCCGGGCGCACGTCGCCTTCCCTTCGATTAGGGCAGCGAGTTTTGGCGGAAAGTCTGATGCTTTTTGGCAAACCCAACCCGGCAGGTCGATCAAGAAAAAGCGAACCCGCGGGAACTTCCCGCGGGTTCGGGATGGAAAGAGAGCGAGCAGTCAGACGATCAGTTTTGACTCATCGAGTCGCTCTTGGACTCGGTCTTTTTGCGTTCTTGAACACGTTGCGTTATAACCGCGGCAAGTTGCATGGCGGCTTGGACTTCTTGGGGGCTGTAGGCCGGAGCACCACCGCCGTTGGCAAAGCGGTATTTTTCGGCCGCCAGTTGTTCCCAGCTCATGCCGTTGGCGAAATGCCAAGTGGCCAACTGCGCGACCCGTTGCGGCAACTTTCCTTCGCCAAGCATCTGGCAAAGCTCCTGGACCTCAGGCTTGTCCGAGACTTGGTCGAGCGGTTTGATCTGATAAGGAATCGCAGGCCTCGGCTCGGGTTTGCCGTGCTCCAGACAAACGGTGGTCAGCTTGAGCTGGCCGACCTTTTCCGGCGCAACATTGAAGAATCCGCCGCCTCCCATGGGGCGGGGGCCGGGCGGGCCCGGGGGCGCGCGCCCCGGGC
>CAZLDQ010000375.1:0-3531 GCA_964558295.1 uncultured Planctomycetaceae bacterium
CCCGGCCGGACAAGCCCCCCCACCCACCGCCGTGATGCCACCCACGCAGGCCGCGTCGGTCGATGCCCCCGCCAATTATCCCCAAGGGCGAGTACCGCAAGCAAAATCATACTCGGGACCCGATTCTGCTGCCCCGGGTTCACCACCATCGGCCAGCTTACCCCTTAACTCCCCGTATGGGCTGGATAACCAACCCATGGGACTATACCCGGCGACTCGGTAAACAGACCGTCGCAGCTGACTACGACACACCGCTAGCAGAGAGTTCTTCGAAGACCAACGGGTGATCTGAGTCAGGATCTGCGATGCGAATTGCCTTTTTGCCCGACAAAAGCTCATCAAACAGCTGCCCCACCACTCCTGCGCGCCAGCCTCGCGCTAACAAAGGCGGCTGGGCACATCGAATCTGCCCTGCCCGATAGGCAATCAATTCGCGGATGTCGTTCGGATTACCCACCAGTCCCGGCGCCAGATCGGCCTGACGGCAGACACTCCCCAGGGCAGCAAACAGGAACTGCCCAAGTACCGACAACTGCGGGACACTCTCGTGGCGGAAGGCCAGGGGCAACTCGTGCTCGGGCAACTTCAGCGCTCGCTCAATGCAAACGGCAATCTTGGGCAATTGCCGGACCAGATCCCCCCTTTCGAGGCCCCGCACCGCCTGGATCCGCCTAACATCAGCCGTTTGTCGTTTGGCAAGTTCAATGATCAGATCATCGCGCAATACCCGGCGCGTGGGGCAGTCACGTCGCTGGGCTTCCGCCTCCCGCCATCGCCACAATTCACGAACAATCGCCAGACTGCGACGATCCAGAGAAGAATTGCCCGGCACCCGACGCCATCGCTCTTGGGTAAAGGCTTGTTCCACCTCGGCCAGCCAAGCTGTCATCTCCTCCTCCAGCCAACCGAGCCGACCTCGCTGGTCCAACTCCCGATGCAATCGGTCGCGCAGGGCGGCCAGATGACGCACATCGTCCAAGGCGTACTGAATCTGCCGATCACTCAGCGGACGGCGGCGCCAGTCAGTCCTCGTCTCCTCTTTCTTCGACGACTGCCCCAAGACGCGAGAGACAAGCGTACGGAAGCCGGCAGGATACTCAATTCCCATCAAACCGGCTGCGATCTGAACATCAAATACCCGGGCCGGTAGACGCCCCACCGCTCGCAGACAGAACTCCACTTCGCCACGCCCTGCGTGCACAATCGTCTCATGACTCGGCTGGACAATCACTTCCCAAAAGGGAGTCATGTCCTGGACCGCCAGCGCATCGATCAAGGCCAACTGCCCCGGACTAGCCACCTGGACCAGACAGAGAACAGGCCGGTAGGTTTGCTCCGACACGAATTCTGTATCAAACGCAACCCACTCACACTGGGCCAACTGGTCACAGTAGGCCTGCAACTCCTGATCGGTGGTAATGCTTAAATACGACACGCCTGGAGAAGATTTCTTGGGCAAGTTCGTCGCCAAAAAGGAAAACCGTTCGCGATAGTCTTTTGGCTGGCCATCACGGAGACCAGCCTCACACTCAGAGAAATAACCACGTCACCAAAAGGAACAACGGCAGGAGGACCAGGAAGCTGTAGACCATATAGCCAAAGAAGCTCGGCATCCGTACGCCCGACTTCTCGGCAATCGCTTTGACCATGAAGTTCGGTCCATTCCCGATATAGGTCATCGAGCCCATGAATACCGCCCCCAAGCTCACTCCGGCCAACAGAATCGCACTAACCCCATTGCCTGGCGGAACGAGATTCTCCCCACCCAACGTACGGGCCGTCTCAAAAAAGACGACGTAAGTCGGAGCATTGTCCAACACCGAGGAAAGGCTCCCCGTGGCCCAGAAGAACTGCGCAGCCGAATGCAGACCGAGATTCGGCCCTTCGACGTTCAGAATCTGCAGGGGCGGCTGCATGGCAATGAAGATCCCGAAGAACAAGGCCGCCACTTCAATAATCGCCCCGAAATTGAAGTTGTTCGCCTTGCGCACGGCCGTATTGCCCAACAGTAACGACAGGCCCACGAGCCCCAACTGCACGATTTCCCGCAAAAAGACCCAAGGATGCCAATCGGTCCCTGGGAATGGCTTGCTCGGATCCAGCAGAGCAACCGAGAAGATCACCCCACAGAGCAAGAACGCGTTAGGCCAGAGGCCGGAAATCCGCAAGCGGTGGACTTGTGTTTCGTCGCGGACCACGTCGCGAATGATTTCGTGCGGGTAATGCCAGAAACGATCCAAGACGAAGTAAATCGCGAGCAACGTCCCATTGACAAACAGCCATTCCGGCCAAAGCGAAACCGTCCACAAGAATGGCACGCCACGCAGATAGCCAAGGAACAACGGCGGATCGCCCAACGGGAGCAGACAACCGCCACAGTTGCAGACCACAAAAATGAAGAACACCACCGTGTGCACTACCCGCTTTCGCTCCCGATTGGTCTCCAGTAGCGGCCGAATCAAGAGCATCGCCGCCCCGGTGGTACCAATGAAACTGGCCAGCAGGCCCCCCACGGCCAGGAACAGCGTGTTCGTCAGCGGATGTGCCGGCAAGTCGCCCACAATCCGAATCCCACCACTGACCGTATAGAGCGTAAACAACAGGACGATAAACGGCAAATACTCCCCCAGCATCGCATTGACTACAACCGTCCAGGCGACCTCCCAGTTCAGCCCATGGGGGTTATGGCTGACCATATTGTGGACCGGCCAATGGGCGGCAATCGGCATCTCATACAGGGTCAGGTAGTACAAAAGCGTTAAGCCACCAAGAATGGCCGCCACGTAAAACCGATGCAGATTGCTCTCCCACCAATGCTCGGTAAACGGAATCAGCGGTAAGACGGCGATCCCCAACAAAAGCAAGGCAAAGGGAGTCACCATCCAGTATGGGGGATGTTTCGCGTGCGACTCCCCCCCGAGAAAGCCATGGCCTTCGGTTGATTCCGCCTGGGTAGTCGAGGCTTCCTCATGAGTCTCATGATGTCCACCCGTCGCCTGTTTGGCGATCATCTCCGCCCCCTTTTGTGGCCAGCCAATGGCAGCCGCCGCCAAGTAGAGGACCACAATGCCGGCAATCACAGTCAGTAGCGGTTTGTTCGAACCAGACGAAACGGCGGAATGGGACATGGAACTCAAGGGCCTTTCTCTCAACTGCAGTGCCGCACCAGAGCCTCATGCCTGCTCATCGACTGCTTCAACCTGCAAACTCGCCGACTGCCACACAGCCACGAGTGTCGAAGGAGGGGCTCTCCCAGCGCACTATACAATCTGGCTAAGAGACCGTTTCTTGAGCGGAAAATCAAGCCCAATACCCCAAAGGAGGTTCTTCGCCGTGAGCCGGATTGACGCCGACGACGAGAAATGGCAATCTGGTGGAGTCCGGGATGCATTCCTTTCCCACCGGATCCCGGTAAGGAGACCCACCGCATGCCCTTCGCCTCTCTTGTGCTCAACTGCCTTCTTCTAGCCCAAACGCCGCCGCCAGATCCGAGCTCGCAAGCCAGCCCAATCGTCATGCCGCGCGGGCGGG
>CAZLDQ010000376.1:0-3462 GCA_964558295.1 uncultured Planctomycetaceae bacterium
CGCATCATGCGGTTGTCAAAGGTCGCCGCCACATGGCTCCACTGGTTCACCGGCAACGGCTTCGGGCCACGCAAGCCGTGACTCCAGGCCTCTCGCGGCACCTGCCAGTAAGGATATCCGCCGCCCAGGCCAAGCCGATAGCCGGTCGTGCTGCTTCCCACGGTGTTCAGCATCCAGCGGTCGCTCTGATTGGCTTCCGAAGGATTGCACCACAGGGCGACCGTGACTCCGCCCGGGTGGAAAAAGGCCGCAGGCGCCGTGGTAGACGCTCCCCCGTCGCCACAACGAAGAACCTTGCCACCGCGTCCGGGCTCAAGGCGAAGCCCTTCGTTCTTCAGGCGGCAGTCGTTCGCCGAGGAGTCGGGAAAATGCCCGCCTTCTTCACTCTCGAATTCATAGCGAGCCAAAAGGTCGCCGACGATGCGGATCGGCTGCCAAGGCATGCGGTTGCCGAAACCGGCTTTCGTCGCCTCGTACCGTTTTTGCGGGGTAGGCATTCCCAGGTCTTCGGGAATGATGTCGGTAATCGCTTCAGGAGCCCAGCTGGTGCAGAAAACCCGCTTGATGGCGTTCACGAAGGTGAAGCCCGTCCCTGTGGTCGGTTCGATGTAATGGCCTTCGCCGAATTCGGTCCAGTTGTCAAAAACAACGATCTTGCTGTCCCAGCGCCCGGCCGGCTTGGCGTCGACCAGTTCTTTCGCTTGGCGACAAACGACTTCGAAGTTTTCGGCCTTCGGGTCGGCAATGTAGTCCCCCATTCCGCGTGTGACTCGGCCCCACGGGCGATCATCCCGGCCCATCACGACGTTCGGAATGTCGGGCACGCTGCCCGTGTTGGCGTCCCGTTCAAGCCACGCCTGCTTGTAATGACTGAGCACTTCCGCATGATTGCGATAGGCCAAGCCCGCCGGGTCTATGCCAGCAGGCTTGACACCCTGGATCGAAAGGTTGTAACCCGACACAGCGTCCCAACCGCTTTCCTGGATCTGCTTGCCCAAGGCTTTGTCGTTCGGGTTATCCATACAGGCAATGATCCGCAGCCCACCGAAGCCGGCCTTGCGGCACTCAGCTCGCATCTTCTCAAGGGCCTGTTTCGTCTTCTCCGGACCGCCCAGCTCGGATATCAGATTGCGTGGCTGCCAGACGAAAAGGATCGGCTGGTTTTCAATCTTCAGGTACGAAGGATGGGTGAAATAGTTCTGAATCCAGAACGGAACTACGTTTTCCAGCAGGTCCGCTTCGTCTTTTACGCCCTTCGCACAACCATTCTCCCACATGATGGTGAAGGTGAACATATCGCGATACTTGGCGTTGAAGAGCCCATCATGAATGGCATGGCCTAGCCGGTGTTCGATCTTCGGCTCATAGTGGGCCCGATACCAGCAGTAGATGAACCCGTTGATGCCGTGTTCAAGCGCGTACTTGATATGCCAGTCGGCAACCTCCGGAGTGCCTTCATCGTACCAGCCGATGGCCGGACGATTGTTGGGCCAGGGCTCGATCTTCTGCCAGCCGAAGTGCGTGCCTTCCTTCCACAGGGCGCAGTAGTGCATCAGGTTGATGTAGTCGGTCTTCGCGGGCTGCGGCTTGGGAACATAGGCCATCTTCGGCAGGTTCGGCAACGGTTCAATCACCAGGTTCAAATCCTTGGTGCGTGTTCCCGCTCCCTTCGCGCTGACCTCCACGCGCACCGTGTACGTCCCGGGTTTCTCGGCACAAAAGCGCCAAGTTGCCATGTCGAAATCGTCCATTCCCAGATAGGGAAGCGTCCGCTCGGCCTGATCGAGAAGTGTCACTCCCTGCGGTACCGACAACCGGGCACAAATCCTCTCGGCCTCCCCTCCGACGTTCTCAATGCCCGCAATCACCGTCTCCTCTCGATTCGGGCGAAGCTTGGCTCGGCCCGGCGCCAACGCACGGATATAAAACGACGGTTTCCCAATCGGACGATCGGCCAGGGCCAGTTGCTTGATGGTGACCGCCCCTTTGCCGCCGCTGAAGCTCAGCGACAACCGGCGGAGTGTTCCGGTCCAAGCCTCGGACGTCGAGCCGGCGATCACCGTGGGGCGTCCCTCCCACTGCGGCGCAAAACTGATTGAACCCGTCCCAGCGTCCGTAACAAAGTCAAGCACTCCAGTCCAGCCCGGATCAGCCAACTCGAGGTCGAGACAAATAAACGGTCGTGGCCCAAGCTCACAAACCAAGGCGGGGCTGATCAACATGCTCGAAGCGGCCGGGAAGGTGGCCCGAAGCTGCTCGCCACGCGTCTCACAGTTCGCTCCGTTGTACCCCTGCCAGCCGTTCCAGCCGGTCTCACCGCCAAATTGGATTGGCTCCTGCGACGAAGATGAATCCTGACTGGCAGCCTGCCCCGCGCTGCTTGCCGCCAGTTTCGCCAAAAAAGTCGTTCGCGTCAGACTCGGATTGCGAATCTCCAGGCGATCGATCACACCGACAATCGGCCCCACTTGAAGTGGTTTTTCGCCGGGGTTGATTCGACCGGAACGTGCAAGCTCGAAGGTCTCGCCGTTCACATCCATCCGCATTCGCTGGCCCGACCACACAACGTCCACGTCGTACCATTTGCCTGCTTCCACAACGGGCCCGTTCAAACGCCCCTCCCAGCGTCCTTCGATTTTCACGAAGAACGCCAGGCAGCCCCCCTCATCGGTCCCATTCACGCGAAGTAGGTATTCCCCGTCCTTGGTTGCCAGGACTTGCGGGTATTTGCGAACTTCATTCAACCGGAAGCGGCAGCGGATTCCCAGCTCCGGCCGCAGACGCAGTTCCGCGAGATCGGCGTATTCCAGCGAGACGCCGGGTGCCAAGCCCTGCCCCTTCTCTGTCGCCACAAATGCCGGCTTGCCGCTGCACAGCTTCACGCGAGCCCCAGTCGCCGAGGCCGTCCCATCAAACTGCCAAGATATCTCGGCATGGAGCATCTTGCTCGGGAGTATGAGGGCAAACAGCGCGACCAGCAGTCGACCGAAACACATGTTGAAACACTCCCTGTTGGAAACTGAATCTCGCTTGTCGCGGCCTCGTTCTGCTGGGTTTTGAAGAACAATACCCAAAGCAAAGGCCCTCTGGGATCTTCCGTCATCTGCATTCGCCCAAACGCCGCACAGCGAGTTCCCTACAGAGAACGCTACTGGTTTTGGTCGTCAAATCCCATAAGGGACTCAACAAGCCAGAGCAAGGAGGGCGAAGGAAGGAACCAGAGCCGGGCAGGACTCACTCCCTATCTTGACACCGCGTCCCCCCCATGTCCAACCCCCCGCGAATTTCAGCGTGGTAGATCTTCCTACCAAATCCCGCAACAGGCATCCTGCCCGACTCGTAGCATAAGCGTCCCGCTTGTGCCCCCTAAGCCAAGCATCCTGCCTGGCTCGTAGCATTAGAGTCCCGCTTGTGCCCCCGACGCCAAGCATCCTCCCGGACTCGTCGCATTCGCGGCCCGCT
>CAZLDQ010000377.1:0-3448 GCA_964558295.1 uncultured Planctomycetaceae bacterium
CGCCCGGGCGGCGGAACCAGGTGGCCAGCCCGCCGAGCTTGTAGTGCTGTTCGAGCAGCAGAACCGAGCGACCGCCCCGCGCAAGGGTATTGGCGGCGGTCAGTCCGGCCAAACCGGAGCCGATCACGATCACGTCGTATTGGTCGCGGACGCCTTGGAGGAAGTCACGGGGCATAGTCAGCAATCGATGGGTTGGGGAAGGACGGCTTGGATTTGAAAGGAAGGAAACGACCAATGACCGAGGATGGCGAGGTGTTCACTCGGTTGGTAGTCGCTGGTTATTTGGCTATCATTCGTTCTCCCGCTCCGTGCGTGTTCACTCCGCGGCGCCTTGGAGGAAGTGCCGATTGGCGATGGTGATCCCGCTGAGAATCGCACCGATGATGCCGACGAAGCCTTGGTCGGTACCACAGAGGAACAGGTTTTTCAGGTGCGTGGTGCCGTCGTAACGCTTATCGGGGGAGCCGTAGACAGCGCCGTTCTCGTGGCCAGTGAAACGGCGGATGGTCAGCGGGGTGAACATGTCGGTGTCGATCACGGCGCTGCGGAAATCGGGGACGTAGCGGACAGCCGAGGCTACCGTGCGGTCGTACCAGCGGAGCTTGGCCAGTTGGTAGGCCTCGGGCGACAAGGCTGCCCAACGATCGTAATTGGCCAGGGCCGTGATACGGACTATGTTATCGCTCAGAGGTGTGTCGTAGTAGTAGTTGTTAGGACAACAGATCACGCCGCTGTGCACGTCGGCCAGCTCATCGGGCTTGTCGTATTGGAAGGCCTCGGAGTCGTTGAAGAAGACGATTGTTCGGTCGAGTCCCAGCGAGCGGGGCTGGGCGTTGAGCACGGAAATCGACTCGATGAACGAAATTTGGCCGGCTGTCTGCGGATCGGGCACCTGGCCATCGGCACACAGACGCAACGTCTCGTGCAAGCCGGCCGAGGAGAGGATTCGCCGGGCGGTGAGCTCCGTACCATCGTCGAGGATCACTTTCTCGGCCATGCCCTGGCGCGAAATGATCCGGTTCACCCCCGTACGTAAACGCAGTTCGCCGCCGAGCTGCTTGAACTTGCGTACAAGATTCGTGAGGATCATCCGGATGCCGTTGTAAGGCCGGGCGAAGCCTTCTTGGAAGATCGAGCGGAAGAGAATCGAAAACTGCTGGAAATCCACATCTCGCTGCTTGGCACTGCCGTAGAACAGCAAGGGACAAAAGAGCATCTCGACCAGGAGCGGATCGGTGATGTAACTGCGGACCACTTCCCGGGCGGAGGTCTTGGTGTGGGCCTCGTTGACATGATCGTAGTCGGCCAGTTGATTGACCAGCCGCTGGAAATTGTCCTTTTGCCGAGGGAAATGGCGGTTGACCTCGGATTGGAACAGTGCGAAGTCATTGGTGAAACGCAGCGAAACGCCGGGGAAACTGATCATCGAGCCGATTTGCGGCGCAAGGGCCAACTCATCCCAGGTGAATCGCAATTGTCGCAGCATGCGGGCCAGAGGACCGCGACGCACACCCTTGGGCGCGTAGTTGGTGATGGCATGGAGGCCGACGTCAAAATGCCGGCCGCCTTGCCGATAGAACGAGTTCAGCCCGCCGATTGTTGAGTGTCGCTCGAGGATGCAGACGCGCTGGTCGTAGTGGGCCAACCGGATCCCGGCGGCCAGACCTGACAAGCCAGCACCAATGATGAGCGTATCGTACATTATTTCTTGGGGAGGTCTTTCATTAACGGTTCAAGATACTTGACCGTGCTCTGCATGCTGGCCAACTGGGGATAGTCCTCCTCCGGCACCTGCACCCGATACCGCTTGCGCAGTTCCATGACGATGTCGAGGAAGTCCATGCTATCCAGTTCGAGTTGTTCGCGAAACGCCACATCCTCTTTCAAATTGCTGACGTCCTCGTCAGGAGCGATGTCAGAGAGAATGTCGACAATCACATCTCGGATTTCTTCACCAGTCATGCCTGTTTACCGTACTTTCCTTTTCAATCCTCACGAAGATGCGGCCGCGGCGGCCGCGAGTTGGTCGTTTTTTGGGGGACGAAGTTCAAGGAAGTGAAGGAAGAGAAAAGTTTGCTTGTTCTCGGTTCCTCTAATACTTCTTCACAATGACAACGGAGTTGATTCCCAACATGCCGAACGAGTTGTTGAGAATGGTGCGGATGCCTGCCATCTCCTGAGGTTTGTTGGCAACCAAGTTGGGCAGATAGCATTCCGGATCAAGGTGGTCCAGGTTGATCGTGGCGTGGCAGATACCGTCGTCAAAGGCGGGGAGGTTGCCAGCCAGTTCCAGAGCCCCGGCAGCTCCCATTGCGTGGCCGATGAAACTCTTCCCATTGTTGAATCGCGTCCGCTCACTTCCGCTGAACACGCCCCGCAGGGCTATGCACTCCTGCACATCGCCTGAGGAGGTGCCGGTAGCATGCGTGCTGACGATGTCGATATCTTCGGGATTCAACTGGGCTCGCTTGAGTGCCAGTCGGATACACTGGGCCTGCCGGTCGGGATCGGGGAGGACAAAGTCGCGGGCATCGCTGTTCATCGCATAGCCGGCCACTTCCCCATAGATCTTAGCGCCGCGGGCCTTGGCATCACTCAGTCGTTCCAAGACAAAGATGCATCCACCCTCGGCCACTACAATCCCGTTACGATCGGCGTCGAATGGTCGCGAGGCCTTGGTTGGATCGTCGTGCTTGGCCAGGGCGCCTTGACTGTGGAAACTGGCAAAAATCCCAAACGTATGAATACTTTCCGATACACCACCACAAAGGGCCAGATCGCATTCGTCCAGACGGAGCATCTGGACGCCCTGGATTAGTCCGGCATTGCCGGCCGCACAGGCGGCGCCGAGGGTGTAGTGTGGGCCAGTGATCCCTAGGTTGAGGGTTATCTCCCCTGCCGGGTTGTTAGCCACGGTGCGTGGGTTATGGTGGTGCGACCAAAACTGGGTGTCGTAGTCGTACCCCTTGAGCAGAAAAATCTCGTTTTCCGTCTCAACGTTCCCATGCTCGGTCACGCCGACATATACGCCCACCCGGTCTTTGTTGACGTTGTCCCAGGCGATACCTGAGTCGTTGATTGCCTCATGGGTGCAATAGATACCGATACTGCCCGCCCGGGTGCCACGACGCAGTTCCTTGCGGCGCTGGTAGCGCAACTCGTCAAAGTTGCATACGCCGGCCAGGGTTGGGCCGAAGTAGCGGATTTCATAAGCCGTAACGCCACTGCGTCCTTCCAGGAGGCTTTGGCGAAACTCGGGCAGGCTGTTCCCGTTGGGGGCTGTCAGGCCAACGCCCGTGATAACAATACGGTAACGGTCCGACTGGTCGGCAATCATCTACATCTGCTTCCTTGACTTCTATCAAACCTACGAAGTTACCTAGTTTCCCGCCTGTTGGCAAGCGGATCTCACAGGAGTTGTCCAAAAGTGGGGGGAGAGTGTGGGAAT
>CAZLDQ010000378.1:0-3430 GCA_964558295.1 uncultured Planctomycetaceae bacterium
CTCGCCCCTTGGACAACTCGTCTGGCCGAAAGTGACTTGTTCAACGGGCTGCTAGCGATACAGCGCATCGCGGGCACGACCTCCGCACGAGGGGGTAAAGCCTGAATCACCCCCTCTACCTAGTGGGGGCGCCCCCTTCTAGAGAAAGACCAAGAGGCCCGCCCGAACGCGTAACCTACACTTTCCGGGATGAATTCGAAGGAAACCTCTCGGAATACATGATGTCGCCGCTGTTCGAGACTGTTACGGATCTGGATCAGGGCCGGGCCATCCTGGGCCGGCACCGTTATGGCGTGATTGAGGCAGTCGAGGGACGATTGGAGCGAATCAGACTTCGCCCGTTTCCAAAGGTGGTATCCGTACCTGGGATCTTGCTGTTTGGGAACTGGCATCATCGTCATCATGCGTCGGATCGTTGTCTACTCTATTACAACCAGCCGTGGCGATTCTCGAACTATCTGGCAGTAGCTTATATTGTCTCTGGCCGGAAAACGACCCTGGCCACGATCTGCCGGGTTTTGACAACTTTGGACCGGATCGCCGAGATCAAGCGGAGCGACGCACTGTTGTGCGATGTGGCCAACTGGCGACTTTCCAGCGAGCTGCTGGCCCGTTGGGGATGGGAATCACACTGTCCGTCTCGCTGGCATCGACACTATATCAAGCGTTTTTATGGCAATTACGCGCCGACGCGTTCTCGCCAGTCTTCCGCCGGCCCCCCGCAAGTCAACCCTCTCCAGATCCAGGGGGAGATCTGCTAGCATTTGACGTTGAACTGGCCTTGCCACCCCCCAGGTCTCCTGCTACCATCCGGCTTGCTTGTCGCGACCTGTCTTTGCCCCCTCAGGAGAATGGCCATGCATCGCTTGGCGCCAGGATGCGGGTTGTCTTTGCTGACACTCACGCTCCTGGTCGGTTGCGCCGACAACGCCATGGTCCTTCAGGGACAGCTCAATACGCTTCAGCAGCAACAATTGGCCGTCTCCCGACAGAATCAAGAATTGCAAACCCGAGCGAGTGCCCTGGATCGAGACAATCAAGAGCTGCAAAGACTTCTTGCGCAGTCGCGTCAGAGCAACAAGGTTCTAGAAGACCAACTTGCCGTCTTGCGAGAACAACTCGCGAGCGCCACCGGCCAGCTCACCCGAGTGCGCGACGAGAAAAAGGCCAGCGAGCAAAAGGTTCAGGCGCTGATGGCCTCGATGCAACGACAAGGCGGAGTGGCGATCAATCCCAACAATAGCTATCTGCGCACGTTGCCGACGATCAACCTGCCGGAAGTCAACGTGCGTCGCGATGGCGACGTAATCCGCGTGGAACTGCCGGCCCATCTGCTATTCCAGCCTGGAACGGCCCAACTCCGTCAGGAAGGGATACAGATGCTTAGCACGGTCGCCAACGAATTGGCCCGCGACTATTCGAACCAGACGATCGGCATCGAAGGCCATACCGACAGTGACCCAGTCCCGAATGGAGTCTGGCGCAACAACAATCACCTGTCCATCGCTCGGGCGACAACGGTCTACGATACCCTGATCACCAAAACCCGGCTCCAAGCGAAACAACTGTTCGTTGTGGGGCACGGCTCCAACCATCCGGTGGTATCCAACGCCACCCCCGCCGGCAAGCAACGAAACTCGAGGATCGAGTTGGTCGTGTACCCGGAGAGTGCCAATTAGGGCCTTGCCGACGCGTTCGAAATCCGGGATACTAAAGGTTTTAGCCGTCTGGGGGTCTCGCCAGAGAGCAGCCCGACCGGCCTGGCCTTCCTGCTCCCCAGCCGTTCGAACTTCGAGCTTCGCCAGCCTGTCTTTTGCGCTATGATCGCCATTATCGACTATGGAATGGGTAACTTGCGAAGCGTCCAGAAGGGCTTCGAAAAGGTTGGACACACGGCAACCATCACAAATGATCCAGCGCAAATCTTGGCTGCCGAAAAGGTTGTGTTGCCGGGCGTGGGGGCATTTGAGGACGCGATCGCCGAATTGCACCGCCAGAATCTGGTCAGTTCCATCCGGAAGACGATCGATTCTGGCAAGCCGTTCTTGGGAATCTGCCTGGGCCTGCAATTGCTCTTTGAGACCAGTCACGAAAATGGCCAGCACCAGGGACTCGGCGTGCTGGCGGGAGAGGTGGTCCGGTTTAAACTTCCCGAGGAGTTTGCCATCCCCCATATGGGTTGGAATAGCCTCCAAATCCGCCGTAAGGCACCAATCCTGGAAGACATTCCGGAGGGGACACATTTCTACTTTGTACACTCCTACTATGTGGTTCCCCGCGATCGCGAAGTGATCGCGGTGGAGGCCGACTACGGCGGCCCGTTTTGCGCGATGGTTTGGCGCGACAACCTGTTCGCCACCCAGTTCCACCCGGAGAAGAGTCAAGCCTGGGGCTTACGAATGCTCAAAAACTTTGCTGAGTTGTAGTTGCCTTGAAAGCGCGTAGGATGTGTGTCATACTACGCGTTTTGTCGTTTTGGCCCGTACATGCGGGAGAATCCCACGGTGGAAATCTGGCCGGCGATTGATCTACGCAGAGGAAAATGCGTACGACTCCAGCAGGGGGACTACGGCCGCGAGACAGTCTTTGGGGACGACCCCGCGGCGATGGCCCGGCATTGGGTAGAGCAGGGGGCCGATCGGCTTCATCTGGTCGATCTGGACGGGGCGAAAGACGGGATTCCGGCCAATCTCGCAAGTGTGCGAGCAATTCTCGAGGCGGTCAACGTTCCCTGCGAGTTGGGCGGAGGAATTCGCAGCGAGGAAGCGATCCAACTTCTGCTCGATACAGGTCTCTCGCGGTTGGTCATCGGCACGTTGGCGATCAAGCGGCCCGACTGGTTCCACCAGATGGTCCAGCGGTTCCCCGGCCGACTAGTCTTGGGAATCGACGCCCGCGAGGGCTATGTCGCTACCGACGGTTGGCTGAAGACGAGCCACATGGCGGCGGTCGATCTCGCGCGTCAGTTCAATGGCGAGCCGGTTGCCGCAATCGTGTACACCGATATTGCAACCGATGGGATGCTCTCAGGCCCCAACCTGACGGCAATGGCCCAGATGCAAGCGGCGGTTGATCTACCGGTCGTGGCCTCCGGCGGCGTGGCCAACGCCCAGGACGTGGCCCATCTGGCCGCGATTCCGATGGCCGGCTGTATCATCGGTCGTGCCCTGTATGAAGGCACGGTGACCCTGCCCGATGCACTTCGTGCGGCGCAGCGCGAGCCACCCAAGCCAGATGGTCACCGTCCGAACGACAACACTTAACGGAAACATTTGTCAGAGCTTCGCGAACGAGGGAGTTTGAAACCAGGAATCTGAATCCGGAACCCCAATCCCTCGAACCTGAAAGCCGAGGCCCGTGTGGGCCGGTCGTCGAGGGAGGGCCGTTCACAGTCGAAGGGAAGTCTTCATGGTGAAATACAAAGTCGAAG
>CAZLDQ010000379.1:0-3425 GCA_964558295.1 uncultured Planctomycetaceae bacterium
GTCACACGGAACCGCTTGCCCATCGGCTTGGTGGAAGAACCACGGATATCGCGGCTGAAGGCGGAACAGCCGGCAACGCACAGCACAAGTGTTGCGGGCTGAACGGGGGTGGGCGATGGCCCCTTGATATATGGGCTGCTAGCGGTGCGTGTGGCCGGGGGAGGGGATTTATGTGCGAACCCACGACGGGATGGCTGGGAATCGGTATAATGCCGATGGGGGTTGGGTGGGTCTGACGGCCATGGGCGGTTGGCGGGGACCGTGCGTGCCAGCCTCGGAGAACGTCGGCACACGAATCTCAAGGCGGCCAATCTGCCTGATGTCCTGACTTGTCACTTGCACGAGGGCTTTGTGCCCGAAGAATCCCGCCTGGTCATTGAGTCGAGAATGGACACGAGACCTTTCGGGGGCGACATCTTTGCGACGCTCTACGAGAGCCGGCAGACGCTGGTGGGCCGGGGCCGTTCTTCCGATGGCCGGCCGGTCATCTTCAAGATCCTCAAGCCGGAGGCAGCCACGGCAGAGCGCCGGCTCCGGTTCGAGCGGGAGTATGCCACGCTTTCACAGCTTCGCGTGCCGGGGGTTGTGCGGGCTTACGGTTTAGAGCCTTACGGAGCCGGTTTGGCGATTACGCTGGAGGACATTGGCGGCCAGTCGCTGGACCAGTGGCTGGCGCAGGGGCCCTTGCCACTGGAGCAGTCGCTCGAGGTGGCTGTTGCGTTGGCGGGCATTCTTGGCGGCCTTCACGGCCAGCACATCGTGCACCGGGATGTCAATCCCGCCAATATTGTCTGGAACGCGGAGACAGGCCAGGTTCGGCTAATCGATTTCGGCCTGGCCGACGAGTTGCCGCAGCAGACCGTGGCCCTGCAGCCTCCGGCCGCCTTGGAAGGGACGCTCGCTTACATCTCGCCCGAGCAGACCGGCCGAATGAACCGCCCGGTCGATTATCGCACCGACTTCTATTCGTTGGGGGTGACTTTCTATCAGATGTTGACCGGCTCGCTGCCGTTTGCGTCCGACGACCCGTTGAGCCTGGTGCATTCACACATTGCCGGGATTCCCCCGGCGCCGCACGAGGGGCATCCGGAGATTCCGCCGGTCGTCTCCGCGATTGTGCTCAAGCTGATGGCGAAGATGGCGGAAGACCGCTATCAGAGCGGTTGGGGGCTGAAGGCGGATCTCCAGCGGTGTCTGCACGAGCTGCAGAGCGTGGGGACGGCAGGGCCGTTTGACTTGGGGAGAGAGGATGTCTCGGACCGCTTCCAGATTCCCCAGAAGCTTTTTGGGCGAGAGCGAGAGATCGGGGAGTTGTTGGCGGCGTTTGAGCGTGCAAGCACGGGGAACATGGAGTTGGTGCTTGTAGGCGGCTATGCGGGGGTGGGGAAGACGGCCTTGGTCCACGAGATCCACCGGCCGATCACCGAGAAACAGGGGTTTTTCCTCGAAGGCAAATTCGACCAGTTGCGGCGGAACATCCCCTATTCCGCGTGGAGCCAGGCTTTGGCCGGATTTGTCCGCTACCTGTTGATGGAGAGTGAAGCACGTTTGGCCGTCTGGCGGCGGG
The DNA here is from genome assembly GCA_964558295.1 of uncultured Planctomycetaceae bacterium. Lineage (GTDB taxonomy): Bacteria > Planctomycetota > Planctomycetia > Pirellulales > Thermoguttaceae > JBDKTH01. The sequence goes on from CAZLDQ010000379.1 coordinate 1,568, forward strand.
AGATCCAGGAGGCGGTGGGGACTTTGGGGAAGGTTTTGACCGAGGTGATTCCTGAGTTGGAATGGGTCCTCGGCCCCCAGCCGGCGGTTCTCGAACTGGAGCCCGCGGAATCGCAAAACCGATTCAACTACGTGTTCCAAGCGTTGATGAAGGTGATTGCCCGGCGCGAGCATCCCCTGGTGGTGTTCTTCGACGACCTGCAGTGGATCGATGCGGCCTCGCTCGCATTGCTGAAGGCGCTCCTGACGCGGGGCGACCTCTCTTCGTTCCTGGTGATCGGCACGTACCGCGACAATGAAATCACCCCCTTACACCCGCTGCGCCGTTTCATCGACGAACTTGCCAAGGAAGCGAAAGGGCTTGAGCGATTCACGCTGGGGAACCTCTCGGAGACCACGGTGCGCGAACTGGTCGCCGACACGCTCCATCAGAGTCCGATGGCGATTGCACCGTTGGCCGCGTTGATCTATGCGAAGACGGCGGGAAACGCCTTTTTCACGCACCAGATGCTCAAAGCACTAGCCGAGAAAGGGGCGATCCGCTTCGATCGTTGCGGCCGTCGCTGGGAGTGGGACCTGGCGGCGATCCAGGCGATGGAGTTGGCGGACAACGTCGTGGCTTTGCTGGTGGATAAGATCCATACGTTGCCGGCCGCCACGCAGCATGTGCTGACCCTGGCCGCCTCGATCGGCAACCAATTCACCTCGGCGACGCTGCGGCTGATTGTCGAGGAGCCGGAGGCGGTCGTCGAAGAGGGGCTACGAGTATCGTTGCGTGAAGGGCTGATCCGTTCGGTGAATGAGCACTACCAGTTCCTCCACGACCGGGTGCAGCAGGCGGCCTACTCGCTGATTCCGGAGTCGGACAAGGCGGCCGTTCATTTGGCCGTCGGCAAGCTCCTTCGGGAGCACACGACCGAAGCGGAACGCGAGGAACGGCTGTTCGACATTGTGCATCACCTCAATCTAGGAAGCGAACGGCTTCAGACGCGGGAGGAGCGGGAGGATCTGGCGCGGCTGAACCTGGAGGCGGGCTGGAAGGCGCGGGGGGCGGCGGCCTTTGTGGCCGCGGCCCGTTATGCGGAGGCGGGGGTACGCCTCCTGGAAGCGGCGAGTTGGACCACGGCCTATGAGTTGGCCTTGGAGTTGCACACCTTGGCGGCGGAGACGGCCTGCCTGAACGGGCATTTTGCCCGGTTCGATCAACTGTTCCTGCACGTCATCGAGAAGGCGCGTGCCCCGGCCGACTTGGCGGGGATCTATGAGAGCAAGATTCACCGCGAGGTGTCCCAAGGGCACCCTCTGGAGGCCTTGGCAACGGCCCAGGAGATCCTTGAACGCCTGGGATTGCGGTTGCCCAGCGATCCGACGGAGGCCGAAGTGGCCGATGCCCTCGCGGAAGTGCAGGCTGCATATGCCGATCGGCCGATCGAGGAACTAACCGATCTGCCGGAGATGGTCGACCGGAACACCCTGGCTATCCTGCGTGTGGCGACGCAAATTACTCCGACGGCCACTCTTGTACGACCATTGTTCTACTTCGTGATGCTGCCGCGTCTGGTCCTCCTCTCGATCCAAAAGGGGAACGCTCCGGAGTCTCCCTATCTCTATGCCTCGTATGCGGCTCTTCTCTGTGGGCGGGGAAGGGAGATTGAGGTGGGCTACCGTTTCGGCCGGGTGGCGGTGACCCTGCTGGCAAAGTCGCCCAAGACGAAGTGCTTCGCGCGAACGCATCAGCTTCTCAATGCGATGGTCTGGCATTTCAAGGAGCCTCTGCGGACGACGTTGCCCGCCTTGGCACAAGCGTATCAGAGCGGCCTGGAGACCGGCGACTTCGAGTTTGCCGGCTACGGCGCCGT
>CAZLDQ010000380.1:0-3420 GCA_964558295.1 uncultured Planctomycetaceae bacterium
GCTCGCCTCCCTCCGACCCAGTTTCCCCCAACGGCTCCCCTTTCCCAAATCGCAGCATTCCGCATTCTGCTTTCCGCTTTCCGCTTTCCGCTTTCCGCCCGCGGCCATGTCGCACCAAATGAGCACGGAGAAACACCCTCGTCATGCCAATGCGAATCGCCTATCTTTCATGGCCTGCCACTGAGATTGCCGGCGGGATCAAGATGGTCTTCCGCCACGTCGAAGTGCTGCGCGAGGCCGGCCTGGATGCCGTGGTGGCCACGCCCGGGGGCGAGCCGCCCCAGTGGTTCGAGACGACGGCCCCGCTGGTGGACTTTTCGAAGCTCGAAGAGGGGCGGGAGGTGTTGGTCTTTCCCGAGAACCATCACGAGATGCTCAAACGCTTTGCCCCCTGGCGCAATCGGAAGGTGGTTTTTTGTCAGAACCCTTTCATGGTTATCCGCGGGCTGGGAGGCGCGCGCGACTATGCGGAGTTTGGCGTGGGCGGCATCCTCTGCGCGGGCCGGTATGTGGCCGACTACTGCCAGATGCGGTTTCCCTCGCTCCCCCTGGCAATTGTGCCCGTCTGCGTGGATCACGAGCGGTTCCGTTTCCAGGGAGCCAAGAAGCTGCAGATCGCCTACACGCCTCGGAAACGGTCGTTTGAAGCGGCGGTGATCCGCGACCTCTGCCTAGCCCGGCATCCCGAATTCCACGCCATTCCCTGGGTCAAGATCGATGGTGTGAGCGAATCGCAGGTGGCGGCCATTTTGAACGAGACAGCCGTCTATCTGGCCCTCTGCCGCTTCGAGGCCACGGGGCTGACGATCCTCGAGGCGATGGCCGCCGGATGCGTGGTGGCCGGCTTCACCGGGCAGGGCGCGCGGCAGTTCACCACGGCGCGGAACGGCTTTTGGGTCGATGAAGACGACTGCTTCGCCTGTGCCGAGGAGCTTGCCCGAGCGATCCGCCTGGCCACCGAGGGAGGCCCGCGGTATCGCGACGTGCTCGAAGCGGCCCAGGATGCTACGCGGCCGTACCGCCATGAGCAGATGGCCAAGAGCCTGGTAGACTTCTGGCAGGCGTTTCTCAAGGGAACGTCGTTTCCCCGCCCCGCGTTTTAGGCCGCAGCCGGCTCGTGTCGCCTTCGACGAGGGCTTGGAGTTCTCCGGCGATCCGTTGGAACAACTCCTCCCAGTCGCCCAGGCGTGTCTGGCGGAAGAGACGCATCGTTGGATACCATGGCGAATCCTCGCGTCCTTCCAGCCATCGCCAATCGGCCGAGCGGGCCAACGCGACCCAGATCGGCACGCCCATTGCGCCGGCCAGGTGTACGATGGAGGTGTCGGACGCGATGACCAGATCCAAATTCTTCATGATGGCCGCCGTGTCCATGAAAGCCCCGACGGCCTCGTCGAGCTTGTCGAACTGGAGGACCGGCACTCGATCTGCCACGTCGGCAAGCTGGTCCACTCCGTTGCCTTTCTGCAAGCTTATGAGTTGGACGCCCGGGACGCGTGCCAAGGGGCTGAAGAACCGAACGGGAGCCGATCGAATCGCGTCGGTAACGTACTTCGTGTTCCCCTGCCAGGCGATGCCCACCCGGAAGCCCGGGACGGAGGCCAGCCGCTGCCGCCACTGGTCGACCAGCGCATCGTCGGCAAACAGATAGGGCACGGCCGCCGGCACGCTTGTCAGCGTGGTGCCGAAGATCCGCGGGAGGCTCATCATGGGTGCCTGGGCGTCGTGCTCGGGCAAGGTCTGCCCGGGACTCACCAGTTCATCGATCCCCTCGCATCGCGCAAGGAGCCGTTGGAGCGGCTTTTGGCACTGAACGACCACGCGGCCGCAGTGCTGTTTGACCAGCGGCGCGTAGCGAATGAACTGGATCGTGTCGCCCAAGCCCTGCTCGGCCATGAGCAGAATGGTCTGCCCGGGCATCGGCTGGCCGAGCCACTGGGGCGATTGGGGACGCCGCGTCGGACGATCTTTCAAGAGCCATCGCCACTCGAACTCGTGCCAGCCCCGCGCGAAGTCGCCATCCCGAAGCCACGATACCGCACGATTCAAGTGGGCACTGGCGAAATCCGGTTGGATCGCCAGGGCCGTGTGGAAATGCTGCATCCCTTCGACGAAGAGTCCCTGCAACTCCAGGGCGATTCCCAGATTGCTGTGGGCCTGAGCGAAATCCGGCTTGAGCTCCAACGCCCGGCGGTAGTTGGCAATCGCCGGCTCCAGTTGGCCTTGCCCCATCAGCACGAGCCCCAAGTTGTTGTGGATTTCCGCCCCCGGGGCCTTGCAGAGAAGTCGTTCAAGACAGGAGACCGCCTCGTCAAACCGCCGCTGATCGCGAAACTTCTCGGCCAGGTGCAGCCACACTTCGCGGCTGTTCGCCTCATCGCCGGCCGATTGCAGGACGGCCATTGCTTCATCAAGCCGCTCCTGCTCGATAAGCGCCCTGGCCAGGGCCCGATGGGCCTCAGCCAGACTCGACTTCCGCGCAATCGCCGCCCGGAAGTTGGCCTCCGCCTCGTCGAACCGCCGCAGCATGGCCAGCGCAATCCCCAGATTGTAATAGCCTTGTGCATAATCGGGATGGAGCCGAATCGCTTCCCGGTACACGGCAACCGCTTCTTCCAAGCGGTCCAAGTCCTTGTACAGGTTGCCAAGGTTCGTATGGGCCTTGACGAAATCGGGCTGGAGCCGGATCGCTTCCTGGTAGTTGGAGATCGCCTCCTCGAAACGCTTCAGGTCACGAAGCGCGTTAGCCAGGTTATAGTACACCCGATGGGAATCGACCCGAATGGACAGTGCGGCGCGATACTGGATAACCGCCTCTTCAAGCCGACCTGATGCCCGCAACGCGTTGCCCCAGTTGTAGTGGGCCTCGGGCCATTGCGGGTCAAGCTCACAGGCTTTGCGGTAGCAGTCGATCGCCTTGTCGTACTGCTCCAGCCGGGCAAACGCGACTCCCAGATGATTGAGAAAGACCGGCTGCCGATCGTCCAACATTGCCGCCCGGCCCAGGCAATCGACGGCCGACTCCAGTTGGCCGGTCTCCAGAGCCATCATCCCCAGCGAGTGCCAGGCATCGGCGCGGCGCGGATCAAGACGCACAACCTCTCGAAGATGCCGTTCGGCTTCCTGCAGTTCGATTGTCCGGGAGCTGTCAACGTGAGTCATGCGGGGCGGGTCAGTCATTTCGGCAAAATGCGGTCTCTTGTGGGCAAAATCGTACGGCGCTCGGCCGTCGGAAGGCCCAAGCATCGCAAGATCCCCATTTTAGCCAGAGCCCGAATGGGTCGCCAGAGGTCCGACTCGCACCGGCGCGGTGGGGGCCCGTCATGTGTAAGACGGATACGCCTTTTCCTCGACCAGGAGGGAACCGACCAGTTCTTTGATTTGCCGCTTCAGGGCCGCCGGGTGGTCGGTGGTCGGGTT
>CAZLDQ010000381.1:0-3416 GCA_964558295.1 uncultured Planctomycetaceae bacterium
GGGCGTCGCCCAGCGGGGCGAACGTCTTGGACATCGGGTCTTCGACCAGGATGTTCCGATCCGCCAGGTACAGAATCCGCGGCCGACGGCTTTGCCCGGTGCGGTTCCAACTGGACGACCACAGCTTCCAGCAGATCTGGAAGGCGACCTCCGTCTTGCCGGTGCCCGTGGCCATCGTGATCAGGATGCGAGGCACGCCTTGCGCCACCGCCTGCACGGCGCGGTTGATCGCGATCTCCTGGTAGTATCGCGGCAGTCGCCCCAATTGGTGGTACGCTGGGGCCAGGATGAGTTCCGAGGCTGGGGCGGCAAGCGACTCGGCCGCAGTCAGACGGGCCCAGAGTTCGGCCGGCGTGGGGAATGCGTCGAGTTCGCGATCCAGTCCCGTGGTATAATCGAACTCGACAATCCCGTGGCCGTTCGTGGCGTAGGCGAACTTGAAGCCGAGGATTTCGGCGTACTCCTTGGCCTGCTGGAGCCCTTCGGCCGGCGTGGCGTAGGTCGGTTTGGCCTCGACCACGGCGAGGGCAAAGTCGGCACGGTAGCGGAGGATGTAGTCGGCCCGCTTACCCGGCCGGCGCCGGCCCCGTCGCCCGGCGACGATGATGCGGCCATCGGTGAAGGTCACTTGCTCGTTGATGCGGTGCGGATCGTTATCCCAGCCGGCGGCTTGCAGCCGGGGAACGACGTATCGTCGGCAGGTGTCCGCTTCGTTGGGCATAGGCTGCCTGGCAGGTGTCCATGTTTACCGAATATGGACATCATAACCCCGCGGTCAGCCTCGCACAATGCCCTTGCTGGCATTTTCGTGAATCGCCACAAGTCCTTTAGCGACAATGGTTTCGGGTGCAAGATTGGACACGGCGATTCAACGAGGCGGAAAAGTGACCCGAACTGAATCCGCGAAAGTGCCGGCGCGTCGCTTCGCCGCGGGTGGATCGGCCACGATCTTTCCGGCCAATTCCAACTTCGCCAGGACGGCTTTGTAGTTCTTCGCCAGGAAGGGTCGCCCGACGTGATGGGCGTCGAACACCTGCCGCATCGTCAGGGAACGTCCGGCAAAGGCATCCAACAGCATCTCCTCCAAATCGTCCAACGGTCTGGTCAGCTCGAAAAGCAACTTGTACTTGCGGTCGGCCGGGCAGTAACTGAACGACGGCACCTGCTGATCCGCCTTGGAACTCTGCTTGGCCATGACCTCCTTCATGATCTCATAGCCGCGAATGTGCTTGCTGACGAAGATCAGGTAGTGGCTCGTGCGCGTGCCCTGGTCGTTAAGGAAGCAGAAGGGCAGCACATATTTGCCGCCAAGGTCCCGAATCGCCTGGGACAATTCCTCGACGATGGCCGTCTCGCGCTCGGCCGGCACGAGTCCTTTGAGCGACTCCCGCAGCGCGTCGGCTCGCTCCTTGCCGAACAAGCAATCCATGTGCTCATCGACCGCGTCGTTGGGGAGCCCCATGTTGATCCGATTGTAGTTGAAGAAGAAGACGCAGTCGCACCCCCAATCCTTCAACACGGAGTTGATGAGCCGCAGCGACAGCCCTTTGTAACCCCACGGATCGACGAAGAACAGGGTCGGGATGAACGACATCTGCTCGAACTGCTTGACGATATCGTCCCCCACTTCGTAGTTCTGCACGCGCGGCTTGTAACGCAAGGTTTCGATACCCGGGAGGGCCGCGATGGCGGTTTCAAGCGTCCTTGAGTGGTCGCTGTTGCAGTCGTTGAAAACCGTCACCAGCATCTCGCGCAGGTCGGGATCGGCAATCGCCCGTTCCAAGATCAGCAACGGTGTTGAAAGAGTGCCGTCGGTATATCGCCCTGGGCCGGCGAAGAGGTCGATGTAGGCGATTCGACGATCACGTTTTTTCTTGGCCACGGAGATGATGACCTTGGCCCATGCCCAGAAGTAGTTCGCCACGATGGCCGCTTTCACGCGGGACTGGTCCGTCGACTGGTCGAAGAAGGAACTCATGCCCTCGGTCCCTATGCCGTTCGTTTTCCTTTGACCCGCGGCACAGGCCATGCGTCGGTGAACCGGGCCATCAGTTGCCGGCGTTCCTCAAGCGTCGGAACGGGCGCCACGGTGAGCGTGGGGTGCTCATCGTAGGTGCGTCCGTTCAATTCGCGGCCGGTGGCGCACTTCCGGGTCCCGCCCCACTGCTTGAAGAAGAAAGGCACGCAAGCCGATTCGCATTGCCGCTGAATGCCGGTCACCCACTCGGCCTTCATCGGGCGAGCGCCCGCCCCGCTCTCGCCGCCGACGATCACCCAATCGATCCCGCTAAGGTCCACGACGCCAAGGTCTTCCAGTAATGGTTCAATCGACAGGAATGACATTGCCGGCCGGGCCTCGCGGAGGTGTTCCAGGCGTGGCAAGCCGTGCCGGCGGTTCTCAATACTGACACCCCACCAGATGTGGGGCATCGCCGCGGCCAGTGCGAGTTTCGACAGCAAGAGGTCGCGCAGCCGTTCAGAGCGTTTGGTCAAGACCTGGTAGGTATGCCAGTTCGCCGCTTCCATCACGCGGGCGACAAGCTCGATGTACTCGTCAGGCACGTCGCGATGGAAAAGATCGCTCATCGAGTTGACAAAGACCATCTGCGGCTTCGACCAGGTAAACGGGTCGACGAGCTTCTCCGGCACTAGCCGAACGTCGAAGCCCTGCTCGTAGGGATGATTGGGAACACCCCGAAATCGCTCCGCGAACGTCTCGGCGTAGCAGTGTGCGCAGCCCGGACTGACCTTCGTGCAGCCGCGCACGGGATTCCACGTCGCGTCCGTCCATTCGATCTTCGATCCTGCGCTCACAGCGTCCTCCCCCTAAAGTGTAGTGGACGAAGCAGTTATTCGGCAACCCTCGCGAGGCGTTTTGGCGAGGGTTCATAGCGACTTGCGGCCCGCATGGCCAGATCAATTGCCCGGCGGTTGCGGCTGAGGCCGAATCGTCGCCCACATCTCCCGCTGTCTGTCCCAGTCAATCTCAGCGGTCAGGGGGCGGAGCGCCTTTTCGTGGATGGTCGGCTTGCCGGCAGTGACGCGGGGAAGGAACAAGAGTTCCTCCTGGATGTCGGGGGCCAGGAGGGCGAGGTTCAGGATTTGGGGAATCCGAGGCTGGGTGACGTGGCCCAGGCGGGCGAGCTCCATCACATCCGAAACCTCGCCGCTGAGCAGCAAACGTTCGAGCCGGATGGCGAGCGCCATCAGGCGGGAGATTCGGGGGATGCGGCCTGCCTCGACAGGCGTTGATTCCTGTCTTGCCGCCGCGACGCGACGGCGGCCGTGGGCTTCGCGGGTCAACTGGAGCTTGCGTTTGACGGTAATCATGCGGCGTCCTCGATGTTGCCTTCGGCCAGCGACTTGATGGCCGAGGGGTGGAAGGAGATGGCGATCGTACTGTCGGTCACGTCGAA
>CAZLDQ010000382.1:0-3397 GCA_964558295.1 uncultured Planctomycetaceae bacterium
AGCGCGGGGCAGGTGTGGATCTGGGCCCGGTATGCCGGGCCCAGATCCTGCCCCACTGTCAAAGTCAGCGACTGCGCAATCAAGGCCGGATCGAGCGCATCGTACGGCATGTCAGTTGGGCAGCCGAACAAGTGTGGCTGCATTTGGAAGGACATCGCTGGCGGTGCCGGGACTGCGGGCGGCAGTTTCGCGAACGCTTTCCCGGACTGCTGCCCGCGCAACGAGCCACGGAAGCCTTCCGCTACAAGGTCTTCCGCGATCACTGTGATGGCATCAACCGCAGCCGGATGGGCCGTCGCGAACACATCGGTCCGGCCACTGTCGAGCGTCACTGCCAACACTTCTTGGGGCGTCTGGCCGCCGAGTGCAGCGGTGCGCCCTGTCCGCCCGTGTTGGGCGTCGACGAACACTTCTTCAGCCGGCGCCTGGGCTACGCCACCACGTTCTGCGACCTGAAGAACCGCTCGGTCTACGATGTCGTGCTGGGACGCAGCGAGGCCGCCTTGGAGAAGTATCTGCAAAGGCTGGACGGTCGGGAGCGTGTTCGCCTGGTGTGTATGGACCTGGCTTCGGTGTACCGCTCGCTGGTGCGGAAGTATTTCCCGAACGCGCGCATCGTGGCCGACCGTTTCCACGTCATCCGCCTCATCAACCACCACTTCCTGGCCTGCTGGAAGGAGATCGATCCAGTGGGCAGCCAGAACCGCGGCCTGGTGTCGCTGATGCGCCGCCATCGTCACAAGCTGCAGCCCGAACAGCAACTGCGGCTGGGCGCCGATCTGGCCGCGCATCCGGCTCTGGAACTGATCTACCGTTTCAAACAACGGCTCTGCTACCTGCTGTTGAAAAAGCATCGCACCCGCAAGCAGTGTGAGAAACTCGCCCCCAGGCTGTTGCGCGCTATCTGCCAGTTGCGGCAGGCCGGCCTGCCATAACTGGTAAAGCTGGGCGACACCTTGCATGCCTGGCGCGAAGAGATCGCCGTCCTGTGGCGCTTTACACGCAACAACGCCATCACCGAAGGATTCCACACCAAAATGGAGGTGTTACAGAGGCAGGCTTACGGCTTCCGCAATTTCGAAAACTATCGCCTGCGAGTTCAGGTATTGTGTTCTTAGATCGGTTTCGGCTGGGGAGGACCCCCATTGTTGGCGTAGAGCCTAGAGCCCTTTGAAGGTTTGGCGTCCCTAATCACTCAGAGTTGGAACCAACTCATCGGATGGCTGAAACGGTTCTGGATACTTCGAGATTTCCTGGATAGGGAGGCTAGCTTGCAGCCCTAGAGTCGAATTAGTCGCGCGAAGCCCTCCAGCCAAGAGCTTCCTGTACTCCCATCGTTGTATGGAACCATGCCAGCGCTGCGTGTCTAGGTGCAAGTATGGTTGCGTAGGTGGACAAGCCCGGTTCATGTCTGTCGATTCTGGCTGTAGTTGTCTAGGCGGGAAAGACGATCTATCCACCTTTCTGCTTACATCTTTCGCAAGTCTCGCCTTCCCCAATTGCGACACCGCAGTACTTGCAGAAGCCCCCCAATGGAGCAGATGCAGAAGTCGGTAGCTGCTCTGCCTTGCGCTCAACCTTCGTGGTAAGCTTAGCGCCATACTTTATGGTTTCGGCCAAGTACTTCTGAAGTTCGTGGGAATACTTTAAATTTCCATTGACGCGCTCTAGTTGCGCGTTTGTCTCCCTCAATTCCTTGTGGATACCGTAGAGCTTTAGCGGGGCGATCAGAATAGCTACGCCTAAAATGGTGATCGCAACACTGAAGACGAGTATGACTATGGCAGTTGGGATGACATTCTCCACTATCCACCTCCTAGATGGGTAGATTAGAGGCTATCACACCCACATCTCGAATGCCCGCCGAATGCACTGTGCTGGTCCAGCTCAAGACGAGTTTTTGGAGATGGTGTTGCTCTGTACAGGGGCCTTTGCCTTCATGATGCGTTGGACAACACCCGCATACCACTTCTCGCCTGACCGTGGTCGCAGTCCATCTGCGTTCAGTGTTTCAGCGATCTTGTCGTACGCCATTCCTGACGTTCTGAGAGCCTTCATGCGGTCCAGAACCACCTGTTCCCCCTCGTAGTACCCGTAAGGCTTTCTGCCTTCACAGCGGCCTTCTTTTGCGCGTTTCCTGGCTCTAGCTCCGCTCAGTTTCAGAACGATCACCGTCTTCTCATACTCGGCGATGGCACCGAAGATCTGTCTCATGAGTTTCCGGCTCGGATCGTTGCTGCAGAGGTCCGGTTCTGATACAGAGACGATTTCGAATCCGTACTTCCGCATGTCAGCCATGATCGTTTCTTGAATGATCAGATCCCGCGCCAGTCGGTCCAATCGTTCCACTAGTACAAGTCTGATGCCATCCCCATGCAAAGCCCGGAGCAGAGCACCTAATGCGGGACGGTTAGCAAGGTCCTTTGTGCCGCTGACACCTTCCTCGCGGAACACTTTGGCGATCCTGATGTCATGATCCCGCGCGTACCGTCGTATCGCGTCCATCTGCCGAGTGAAGCCATCACCCTCTATCTGTCCGCGGCCAGACACTCGAAGGTATGCGAAGGCGTTTGTCATGCCTCAATCATGTCCCAAGATCCGCTCCTTGTCAACTCTTATTCTGTAGAATTAGAGAAATCCTTGATTCTATTGATACCTTCTGCCGAGTTGGCTGCGGGTATTGCAACTTAATGTGACGAGTGCTCGAAAGGGAACCACACCATGAGGAATGTTGGTGGGTGCACAATGCCTCTTGATTCCGCAAGTTGCGGGACCTATACTGATTGACACCCCCAGGTCATGGTGGGGCGCGCGTTGAACCCCAGGCGTGGTGTAGGTTGCTCCCAAGTTTTCCAGCCTTTAGAACATGCCTCTGTGCACATATGCAATCGTAGTTGGTGGTATAAAGATCTAATGTCAAAAATATCCGCCCTTTTGTTCCTTGTGACAGTTTGCTGCCCGGGACAGTGTCCCGTTAAATTCATCAAGGTCACCCCAGACCGCACACAGAGTTGGAGCCGCGTGGGACGATCTCTTACGCAGGACCCAAAGAAGCCAAAGGAAATGCTCCCTGACTTCTCTATCCGTCTCCAAAATGCGAGCACCAAAGAAATTCGGGGATTGAAGTTTCAAGCCGCTTATTTCGACGCAACAGAGGATCTACACACCATTCCTGTGGCTTGGAACTGGCAGCCCAACATGAAGGCTGGCAGCGAAAAGACACTGAACCAGGAAAACCCTTACTCTGATACAGCGGTAGTGGGATGGGTGGTCGTTCCAATCAAGGTCTTGTTTGCGGATGGCACGAAATGGGAGGCTCCTGAGTCAGATGAAGACATGAAGGACGGAACTTGTCAATGACTTTGAGACACCTGCCCGCATAAATTAGTGTTGCTCC
>CAZLDQ010000383.1:0-3350 GCA_964558295.1 uncultured Planctomycetaceae bacterium
GCATGCCATCCTAAGTGGCCTCATCTGGTCCAAGCCGCCGTTGGGTCAACTGGCCGACGACTCGGGTTCCTGCCGCTTCGGCCAACCCCTCCAATTCTTCGAGCGGAGGGGTTCCAAGATTTCGATCCGCCAAAATAACACCGACCAAAACAGCAGCTTCTGTGGCAACCGTCTCGACGCGGGATGTATCCCTCACAATCGACTCATTCCCCCCTGTAGATCCTGGACCTCAAATACAGACCTTTATTATAACAGATCCTGACGCAAATATCCCGCCAACCGTGGAAAAACTCGCACCCCAACCGCTCTTAAGGGGACACCTGCCGGACTCCTTCGGTTCATTCGCCTTACGACTAATCAAATTCGCCCGCAAACAGGCGGCAGTAGCTTTCATAACGTCGTTCATCCAAACGCCCATCAGCCACGGCGTCTTTGATCGCGCAATCGGCTTCATGGGTATGCGTGCAATTGGGGAAGCGACAGAGGCACACATAGGGACGCAAGTCGCGAAAGAATGCATCCACCTCTTCCGCAATCACATCCCAAAGCTGGAACTGCCGAACGCCGGGCGTATCGACGACATAACCGCCGATGCTTAGCGGGAGCAGCCGAGCCGTGGTTGTGGTGTGGCGTCCTTTGAGCGTTTCCGCACTCACCGAGGCGACCGGGAGGGAGAAGGTGGGCTCGACAGCATTGAGCAGTGATGTCTTTCCGACCCCACTCTGCCCGACGAGCACACTCGCTTGGCCAGTCAACAAGCGGCGCAGCCGATCGATCCCAAAACCTGTTCGAGCACTAAGCAAAAGCACTTGGTAGCCCATTTGGCTGTAGACGCCCACGAGCGGTTGCAGGGCGGCGGGATCCGCCAAGTCAATCTTGTTAACACAAATGACCGGCCGAATTCGAGTCTTTTCGGCGGTCACCAAAAAGCGGTCGATCAGATTGGGTTTGAGGGGCGGCTCCGCAGCACTGGCAATGATCAGTGCCTGATCGACGTTGGCGACCATTACATGTTGCTTTCCCTGAACTGCTCGCGAAATAATCCCCCGACGTGGTTCTATCCGCTCAATCACCCCCTCTTTCGTGTCGATGTTGGGGATTGCCCGGAAAAGCACATAATCGCCAGCCGCAACGATGTGACGTTGCTCAGTGGCAAGCGTCTTCAGCAAGCGGCGGGTGACGCAACGATAGACAGCCCCATCATCTGTCCGAACCGTGCTGGTCAAGCCATGAACACTCAGCACACGGCCTCGCAGGCAGGTGGTCTCGTCGATTTGAAGCTGGATGTCAAAACCCGACTCCGCACCTCCTTCACACAAAATCCCCCTTACGGTGCGTCGGCGAGTTAAATCACCTTTTCCGCTGATCCGCTCTTCGGCAATCAGGTCTTCTTCTGGAAGCGTATCTTGTTTGAACTTTCGGGTCCAATCCGTCAGACGCGTTCGCTCGTTACGATTTTTCTTGAACTCAGCGCGGAGTCTTTTCTTTTTCCCCATACAAAAGCGGTGTGTCAAACGGCAGCGACTAGACTAGATAAGTCGATCCTTTCGTGGTTTCTTCAACTGTCCCGCCTCGTTATTTTGCAGGTCGTAGCGGCGAGGCTCGTCGTCATACTCTGGAATCGATTTGCCCAAGTGTCTTTTTTCCAAGCCCGCCCGCTCCAACAACGACTTGCTGAACATATCTTGTTCAAACACCTCTGGCGGGGGTGGTCCGATTGCGCCAAGATCAGCAGGCGAGTACATCAATTGGTACTTATGCCGGGCGATTGAAATCTCATCCCCAGGATCGACGCGTTTTTCGATGATCCGGGCCCCATTCACTTTAACTCCGTTGCGGCTTTTCATATCCTTCACATACCAATATCCTCCTAAGAGGGTGAATTGGCAGTGGTGCGCCGAAACGTTTGAGAATCTCAAGACAATATCGCAACTTTCCCGACGGCCCACCAAAAGGGTCTTTTTGAGCAAGGGGATCGGATCTCCTCCGCCCAAGGGGATCAATTCACCGTACATAATTCCACTCTTCTCTGGAGGTAAAAATTTACCCTATCCTAGGGTAGACGAAGTTAAATCTAGTCTATGCAGGTGTGAAATTGCCGTCAACGAATCTATCCAATATATCGAATCCCGACGACGATTGGCGCAAATCTGGATTGCGTTATTATACCCTAAACCGTTTCCTGCGTTGGAGGTTCGGCGAGCGGGTTTGGAAGGTCAGCGTAGACGGAAAGTTTAGCTGCCCAAACGTCGATGGCACTGTTGGCAAAGGCGGCTGCATCTACTGCAATGTGGCCAGTTTCAGCCTAAGTCGATGTCTTGGCATCCGCTCTGTCTCGGAGCAGATCACCGAGGGAATACGTCGGGTGGAAAATCGTTATGGCATTCAGCGTGTCCTGGCCTATTTTCAGCCGGCCACCAATACCTACGCTCCAGTCGAGCATCTACGAGTTCTTTACGAAGAAGCGCTCGCGAATCCGGCTGTCGTTGGCTTGTGCATCGGCACACGTCCTGATTGCGTTCCGAACGAAGTACTTGACCTCTTGACTGAACTGTCTCAGCGAACCTGGCTGAGCGTGGAATTTGGCTTGCAGAGCATCCATGACCGGTCGCTGGATTGGATGAACCGGGGGCATCACTTCGATGCCTTCGTAGACGCGGTTGAACGCAGTCGTCAACGGAGCCTGCGAATCGGCGCCCACCTGATCCTCGGTTTGCCCGGCGAAACGTCGGAAGACATGCAGGCAACGGCAAAGACAATCGCCCAAATGGGGCTCCATTCCGTCAAACTCCACAATCTTTATGTCGTTCATGGCACACGATTGGCCGACATGCTAGACGCAGGGAAGGTTCGGCTCCCAACTCGAGAGGAATTCGTCGGGCATGTTGTCGATTTTCTGGAACGACTGCCTCCCACCTGTGTTGTCGATCGCATTGGCGGGGATGCCCCGACAGACTATTTTTTGGCCCCCGCTTGGTGCTTGAACAAGCCAGCGGTTCGCCAAGCCATTGAAATGGAATTTGAGCGTCGCAACACATGGCAGGGCAAGCGGTTTGAGGAGAGTCTCTCGCCAAAGGAAACATAGCCCCCCCTTTCAGATCTAGACGTGAGTTGAAAGACGAGAGCCGCCCACTTCTCAGACTGCTTCCATGCACGCCCCGCTTACAGTATTCTTGATGACAATGGGAATGGAGTGGGCTCGATGGCCGCTGGCCAGGACCAGATCGTCGCTGAATCGATGATCAATCAGTCTTGGCGGGAGGAAAGTCCGGGCTCCATAGGACATGGTGATGGGTAACGCCCACCGGCCGTGAGGCCAGGGAAAGGGCAACAGGAAGCCAACCGCCTCG
>CAZLDQ010000384.1:0-3329 GCA_964558295.1 uncultured Planctomycetaceae bacterium
GCCCACCTCCATCTGGCTGCCTTGCCGCGCCAGGCCGTGTCGTTGCGGGCGAAAAAGATCCTCACCACGCTAACGTGGGAAACGCCGACACCTCCCGGCCTTGGATGACAAGCCGACCGACGATTTACCCCAACCCGTGCTTTGCCAACTTGTCGCGGAATGTCGAGGCTTTCATCCCCAACGCGGCGGCGGCGGCCGTCTTGTTGCCGCCGGAGGTTTTGAGGGCGTTTTCCAAGAGTTCACGCTCGGCCTGATCCATCACAGCCTGGAAGTTGCCCCCCTGGGGCGCCGGCCGGCTGGCAGCCGGAGTACCGGGCGGGGCGCTGATTTCGGCGCTAAGCAGTTCGGCCGTGATGTGGCCGGCGCCGATCAGATAGGCCCGTTCCAAGGTATGATACAGCTCGCGCACGTTGCCCGGCCAGTTGTGCTGCTGGAGCGTCTCGATCGCCTCCGGGTCGACGGTGTAGTTGGGTTCCTTGGCAATGCGGGCTAACAGGTGTCCGACCAACAGCGGGATGTCGTCCAACCGCTCGCGCAGCGGTGGGATGTTGATCCGCAGGACTTCCAGGCGGTAGTAAAGATCCTGGCGAAACGTACCGGCGGCGATCTTGTCCAACAGGTTCTGCTTGGTCGAGGCGACGATCCGCACGTCGGCCTGAATCGGGGTGGAGCCGCCGACGCGTTCGAACACCTTTTCCTCGATCGCGCGGAGGAGTTTGGACTGCTGTTCCAGAGGAATGTCGTCAACGTCGTCCAGGTAGAGCGTCCCCCCTTCGGCCAGATCAAAGCGTCCCAGACGCTTCTGGTCGGCGCCGGTGAAGGAGCCCTTCTCGTGGCCGTAGAGTTCGCTTTCGATCAGGTTGGCGGGAAAGAGCGTGCAGCCAACCTTGACGAAGGGGAAGCCTTGGCGATGGGAGTGGCGGTGGATCACCGAGGCGATCAGGTCCTTGCCCACGCCCGTCTCGCCGAACAGCAGCACATTGGCATCCGTCTTCGCCGAGATCCCGATCATGTGCTTGACGCGGCGCATGGCCGCCGATTGGCCGACAATCGCCTCGTCGATGGTGGTGATTGTGTCCGATCGGGAGGGCTCGGACCGCTCGGTCGCCGGCTGACGTTCGCGTTCCAAACGGGCCAACAGGGGGAAAATGTCCTCGTTGCGGAACGGCTTCGTCACGAAATCATAGGCGCCGAGCTTGACCGCCTCGACGGCCACCTGGATGCTTCCATAGGCGGTCATCATGATCACGGCCACGTCGCTTGCCGGGTTCTGCTTGATGCGTTTGAGCAGCTCGATGCCATCGACCTTGGGCATCTTCAGGTCGCTCACAACAACGTCGAATCGCCCCGTCTCCAACAGACGCACAGCTTCCTCGCCGTCGGCGGCGGTGACTACCTCGTGCCCTTGGGTGGCCAGATCGTCGGCCAGGGTGATCCGTTTGATTTTTTCGTCGTCAGCGACCAGGATTCTCATGGTGTGCGTGCCGGCTCCTGTTCTTTGACGGGGTTTAAGACTACGGTGAACGTCGTTCCTTGCCCAAGGGCGCTGCGCACCTCGATCCGACCGCCCATCTCGGCGATGAGCATCCGGCACAAGCCCAAGCCAAGGCCCGTGCCGCCGGAGTCTGCCCGCGTGGTAAAGAACGGCTCAAAAATCTTCTCCAGGTTGACCCGCGGGATGCCCACGCCCGTGTCGGTCACGTCAATCGCCACCGAACCCATCTGGTCTTCGTCCTTGCTGCCCAAGGAGAAGGTACGGAGCGTGAGCGTTCCGCCGTGAGGCATGGCCGCCAGGGCGTTCGTGCAGAGGTTGAAGAGGACTTCCTGCAAGGTGTAGCGGTCGCCCTGCACCTGCGGCACGTTGCGCAGATCGGTCTCGATCTTGATGTTCGGTCCGTAATTGGTTCCCAGCACCGAGAGCGTTCCCTCCACGGCCGCGTTCACGTCGGTGCTTTCCAACGTGACCCCACGCGGCTGGGCAAAGGCCTGGACACGTTTGGCCGTACGCTCGATCCGTTCGAGGGCCTCGGTCATCATCTTCACGTACTCGTTCAAATGTGGATCATGTTTGACCCGTTCGCCGATTCGCTGCAGGCAGTTCTGCACGCCGTCCAGCGGGTTGGCGATCTGATGGGCGATCCCGGCCACCAGTTGCCCGATGCCGAGCATCTTTTCTTTCTGCCGCAATTCAGCGTGTGCCCGATCGACATAACGGCGGATCGAGGTCGTGAAGTAGACGGCGATCCACAGTGCGCTGGAATTGGCCAAAAACACGCCCAGCAGGTAGAGTCCCTCGGGCGGCTCGGCACCCAGCGCCCCGGAGTATTCCAGCGGAAAGACGGGGATCAGGCCGACATATTCCAACAACATCACCGCCCCGATCAACCCGGTCGACATCGTGGCGAAGAAGTAGGGACGCCAGCCGCGCAAGTACATCCCCGCAATGATCATGTGGAAAACGAAGTAGACCAGAAATGGGTTGCGCGGCAGGTCGGAAAAGTAGAGCAGGAGTGTCAGGGCGATCAAGTCCAAGAAGACCTGAGCAAAAATGCTCCGATCGACGCTGCCGTTGCCCGCATGGTGCCGCTTCTGATAGGAGTCGAACAGGAGATTGTAGCCCACCATCCCCAGCGCGACTGCATAAAGCGGCAGCGCGTTGGTGACCACCCCGGCTACGGTCGAGGCCAAGAATATCGTGACAAATACGGCTGCGCACGCGATCCAGCGCAACGAGATCAGCCAGCGTGCACCCTCAGCAGGAAGCCGCATGCGAAAACCACCAATCCGACTATTGATCGACCACCAAACGATCCATCGTCCATGGTAACCGCTGGCTGCGCCGGCGACAATTGCAGAGTACCGGCAGGGAACGCCTCGTCCGCGTGGGGCTACCTCATCCCCTCGATCATGCGTCGAAACGCTTCCGCGTTCTCGCCAACCGTCTTCCTCGGACCGTAAAACTTGATGAAATGAGTCCCCTCAGGCGTAGGGATAATTGCCGCAAGCATGCGATATCCAGACCGCTCGACAGCAGGGGCAAACGGCCCCCGGGCGTCCTTGTATGTGCCTGCCAGGTCGACCAGATGCACCTCCTGGCCCGCCACGCTCTTCGTTTCCGTCTTGGGCTTCGTTATCGCGCCGTCGGACTGGGAGAACTGCCCGGTCCACCGCTCGATGTTTGCCTCCACGGTGCCACCAGCGGTCATCACGGTCACCCGGCCGTCCTGCGCGTCCCCTTCCGCGGCCGGCACGGCAAACTCATAGGCGATCATCCGCTTGTAGTGTTTCAGCCCAAATGGCACAGCGGCTAAGGTAGGTGACGGCCTCCT
>CAZLDQ010000385.1:0-3292 GCA_964558295.1 uncultured Planctomycetaceae bacterium
CCGGTTGTCTGAAGGATCTGCTTCTTGGCCTCATTTTGCGGAGGGATACCCGCCTTGGCTCGTGTGGAAAAAGTCTACATCGTCGGTGTCGGTGAGGATGGCGTGGGCGGTTTGACCGATCGTGCTCGCAAGCTCGTTGAAGCAGCCGATTTACTGGTCGGGGAGGCCCAAGCGTTGGCTCTTGTGCCCGATGTGAGCAAAGAACGTCTTGTCGTGGGGACAAGTCTCGACGAAGCCGTCGCGCGCATCGATGCGGCTCAGAACAAGCGAGTCGTCGTGCTGGCCATCGGCGATCCGCTGTTCTACGGGGTCGCCCGCTTCCTCTGCGATAAGCTGGGCAAAGAGCGATTCGAAGTCGTCCCCCACGTCAGCAGCATGCAGTTGGCGTTTGCCCGCGTCAAAGAGAGTTGGGAAGAAGCCTTTTTGACCAACTTGGCGACCCACGGGCTGGAAAACGTGTTGGATCAGATCCGGGGGGCCGAAAAGGTCGGGCTCTTCACGAACGAAGCGTCCCCCCCGTCCGTTGTAGCCAAAACGCTCCTCAACCAAGGCATTGACTATTTCAGTGCCTACGTGTGCGAGAACTTGGGAGCCCCGGACGAACGGGTCACCCACGCCGAACTGGAGGATCTCGTCGGCCAGGAATTTTCGCCGATGAACGTAATGATTCTCGTCCGGAAGCCACATGTGCCCGATCGCCCGAGCCAGCAGATTGGCCGTCGATTGTTTGGCAACCCCGATGAGGCCTTCCTCCAGTCAAAGCCCAAGCGTGGCCTGCTGACCCCCTCTGAAGTTCGCTCAATGGCCCTGGCCGAGATGGATCTGGGCCCAGCGAGCGTGGTATGGGATATTGGAGCGGGAAGCGGCTCAGTGGCGATCGAAGCGGCTCAGATTGCTTCAGGCGGCAAGGTGTTTGCCATCGAGATGGACCCGGAAGACCACCAGTTGATCCTTGAGAACGCCAAGCTGTTCGGCGTGACGAACCTTGAAGCGGTTCTCGGCCGGGCCCCCGAAGCATGGCAAGATTTACCCGAGCCGGATTGTGTGTTCATCGGCGGAAGCGGTCGCGGGATCAGCCGTCTGGCTGATGCGGCCTACCAGAGGCTCAAAGCCGGGGGGCGGCTGGTGACCACAATGGGTAGTATCGACAACGTCGCCGAGATGCACCAGTTGCTCCGTGGTTACTGCCCCGATGTCAAGGTGTGGATGATCAATTTGGCGCGCGGCAACTACCAGCTCGACCGGGTCCGGTTCGAGTCGCTCAATCCTACATTCCTGATTGCCGTGGTCAAGCCGCATGGACGCAGCAACGCTTGATGTAATCGCCGTTGGCGCCCATCCGGATGATGTGGAAATCGGCTGTGGCGGGATACTGGCCCGATTAGTCGAGCAAGGCTACCGTGTCGGCATCGTCGATTTGACCGATGGTGAGCCGACGCCCGCATCCCCCGGCCCCGAAGTGCGACTAGCCGAGGCCAAGGAGGCCGCCACGACTCTGGGCGTCGAAATACGTGTCACGCTGGAATTGCCCAACCGGCGTCTGTTCGACAGCTTTGAGGCCCGCGTGGCCCTGGCCAAACAATTCCGCAAGTACCGCCCCCGCCTTGTCTTGGGTTTAGGCGACCGCACCCCCATCGCCTCACCCGACCACTATCAGGCGATGCTGATCACGGAAGCCGCCGTCTTCTATTCGAAGCTAACCAAGTGGGACGAGCATTTTGAGAGCCTGCCGACGTACACCGTCCCCGTCTACTTGCATTATTTCCTCGCCTATCGCTCACTTTCGCCGGTCGAATCAGGCGGCTTGGTCGTCGATATCAGCGACACGCTCGACAAGAAGATGGCGGCAATCGCTTGCTACCAGACACAATTTCCGCCGGAAAAGCGGCACGTCCTCGACCGCGTGCGGATCTTCAACCAGCAGCAAGGCTTGGCCGCCGGCTTCACCGCCGGCGAAGTGGTCGCCACGACAACCGCTCTCGGCACCCGCGACCTGATGGCCCTCATGTTCGGCGTTCACTCAAAACCGTGAGACAGCGTTCCATTCGCTTACTCTCCGCACATCTGGGCCAACTCGCGCAGATACTCAAGGGCCTCGTCGACCTCCGGCGCATCAGCCCCCCTGACCCGGCCGTCCCGATCGCACCGCGCCAACAGCTTCAATTCTTCGAAATCCTCGGAAGCTTCCAGGCGTCGCCAGCTGCGCACACCCAACGTGCCGTCGAGCAAGGCGTGGGCCTCCATGTGATGCTCGATAAGCCAAGCGGTTCGGGGCGTGATGAAACCGTCTAACGCCTCCAGGGCGGCTGCCACATGCTCGTGCGGATCGATCGCTTTGCCCACATCATGCAGCAAGGCCGCCAGCAAGAATTCTTCATCATGGGGCAGTTCTTGCCGGGCAAGCTCGAACACCTGCAGACTGTGATAAAGAGCATCTCCCTCAGGATGATACTTCCGGCTCTCCTTGACCCTTTCCAAGGGCAGAAGCAACATCTCATAGATCTGGAAGCGATCAACGCGATTTTCCGCCTCCAATACCGCCTGCTCCAACGGCATCTCGGGATACTCGCGCGTGAGCAGTTGCTCCAGTTCGGCAATGCTCGCCCGTTCGATCGGCTTGCCGGTAATCGAGCTTTTGAAGACATAGTGAGCCAGATCGGCCGCGTAGAGCGTCAGTTCAAACGGGAAGCGATCGTTGATATGCAGATGCGTATAGTTCCGCTCTTGGCCGTGTTTGTAGACCCTCTTGCGTTCGACTTCGTAAGAAATCCCCTCGGACTCCAAAGCGGAACACACGGCTTCCAGACTATCGGAGAACAGATGCAGATCGATGTCCGAGCCTTTGCGCACATGCCCGGTCAACGTGCTGCCGATCAACCGAGGACGAAACTCCCGAAGAATTCGCATCATGCGCAGGGCTTCGACCCGCATATCCCGCAAGTACTCTTCGCGACGGTTGCCCTCGAACATCCGCGCCATCGTCTGGATCTGGTCGCGGATCTCGGCATTGCTGGGCAAATCGCTCGGTTTGAATTCACCGCTGGCGACACGCCGGGCAGCCTTCATCTTGGCGCGGAAGTACTCCGTTTCTTCCCGTTGATACATCAGCCGGGCCGCTTCCCAGGCAACCTGGCGACGCAACTTGTCTCGCGACATAACTCGATGCGCCGAAATCAAGCCCATCAATGCGGCGCAGGGCGAAGAACGAATTCAGCACCGCGCGGAGATCGCGGCGTCTTAGCAGCCCGTTGAAAAAGTCCGCTAAGCCAGCCTTCCCAACGCGGTGGGCTGG
>CAZLDQ010000386.1:0-2026 GCA_964558295.1 uncultured Planctomycetaceae bacterium
CCAAGCCCCGCCGAGCCAATTCGCCGCCAATGCCGCGGGCAACGAGCCTCCAACCACAAATCCGAAGTACCGACCGCCAACGTTGGCGACGGTTGCCGGCGATCCCAGCCGATCAAGCAATTCCAGGGTCTTTTCGGGAGGGGTCGGATTCTCCGGCAACGGACCTTCCAAATCACGCAGCCGCTCGACATTTGTCGGGGCGGGAGCGACGCGGCGTGCTCCGATAGCAGCCAAATAGGCAATCGCCCGGCTGGCAGCGTCGCGGAGGAGATCATCCACCATTGTGCGCCCTCATCGTGCCGAAGATGTACCAAGCCACGCGAACACGACTCATTATTCTACTCCCCTGTGCAGCCATCCAATGCCTGTTGGAGATCAGCAATCAGGTCGTCAGGATGTTCGATGCCGACCGACAGCCGGATCAATCCCGGCGGAATGCCGGCTCGGCGGAGTTCGTCGTCGCTCAGCAGTGAATGCGACATCGAGGCCGGATGCTCAACCAGCGTCTCGACCCCGCCCAAGCTGACCGCGAGCACCGCCAGCCGTGTGGACTCGACGAAGCGGACCCCCGCCTCGCGGCCATCACGCAACTCGAAGCTGAGCATCCCGCCGTAGCCGGTCATTTGCCGTGCGGCCAATTCATGCTGTGGGTGGCTCGGCAATCCGGGGTAAAGCACACGGGACACCGCTCGGTGTGACTCAAGCACCTGTGCAATGGCCAAGGCGTTCCGGTTGTGCCGCTCCATGCGCACCGCGAGGGTCTTGATGCCCCGCAAGACGAGCCACGCCGCGAATGGGTCGAGCGTGCCGCCCAGCAAAGTCCGCTTCAGCCAGAGGGCTTCTGCCACCTCGCTGCCGCACACCGCACAGCCGGCCAAGACATCCGAGTGGCCGCCGAGGTATTTCGTGGCGCTGTGAAGCACCACGTCGGCCCCCGAGGACAACGGCCGTTGGTTGTACGAAGTGGCAAACGTGTTGTCTACCAGGGTGAGTATCCCGTGCGCCTTGGCGATCTGGCAGACGGCAGCCAGGTCGGTCAGAAGCATCATCGGGTTGCTTGGCGTTTCGAGATAGAAGAGCCGCGTCTCGGGGCGAACCGCTCTGGCGAAGGCACCCGGATCGGTCGCATCCACAAAATCGACCTTCACCCCAAGCTCTTGGAAATCGTGGCTGAGGAGCTTCGCGGTGGCCGTGTAGAGTGAGTTGCCGGCCACGACATGATCCCCCGGCTTTAGCAGGGTGAGCAGCGTGGTACTTACAGCAGCCATCCCGGAGGCAAAGCTCAGTGCGCGCTCGCCTCCCTCCAGGTCGGCCACGACCTTCTCCAGGACTTCGATGGTGGGATTGCCGTAACGTGTGTAGAACGTCGCAGGGCTGATCTCGACGGAGTGCCGGGCCACGGCGTCGGCCTCGGTCGCCCGAAATGTCGTAGTTTGATAAACGGGCGTCGCCACCGGCTGCAAAGGAATGTTCGGCGCGGGATGGTGGACTGTCCGAGTGTCAAAGGACCAGTGGGCTTCTGCTTGCCTTGGCATACGATGGCTTCCTGCATTATCGTGTGTTGAAAAGGGCTGCCTCCTGCCCTGTCGCGCCCAAATCGTCGGCCAAGCCGATCAGCCCTTGTCTCGCTCTCGCCGCCTGGCCTCCTCCTTCTGGCGGATACGCTCCTCCGCGGGAACGGCGAACACGGAATTCTTCGAGAGAACGCAACCGGGACGCCCAGGGACGCAATCCGTCTGGAGTCTCGCGCAGTATTCACGCGGCATGTCGAAATGTGGGCACGAAAACGAACTCATACGGATTCCCTGCAAGGAACCGACCAACGCCCAACTAGAATTATAGCTCCCCCGGCCAGGGGTGTCCTTGATCTGGATCAAGTCGCTTAGCCCGACTTGATGCAAAGTCCCGTTCACGTCGGACGTGGCTGGCCGCAGCACGCATAGTCCGTTTCTGACCTCCCGCCCCTATGGCATACGTCTGCGGTGGGGTTGTCATGGATGGTCTTGACAACACCGAGGCTTCCCCC
>CAZLDQ010000386.1:2126-3249 GCA_964558295.1 uncultured Planctomycetaceae bacterium
TGCGAAACGGTGGCATGACGGATCACACCGTCTTCCATCTCATAGATTGTGTCAAACACATCCAGAGCACGGTTGTCGTGGGTCACCACGATCACGCCTGTCCCATGTGTGTGGGCTACCTCACGAAACAGTTCCATCACCTGCCGGCCGCGGTGGCTGTCCAGCGCCGCCGTAGGTTCGTCGGCCAGAATCACGCTCGGCTCGTTGGCCAGCGCGCGAGCGACCGCCACGCGCTGCTGCTGTCCCCCGGAAAGCATGGCCGGGGTGTGATCGGCACGGTCACGCACGCCGAGGCTATCCAGCAGCTCGACCGCGCGGTGGCGTGCCCGGCGAGGGCTCAAGCCATTCAGTTCCAATGCGATCTGAACATTCTCTGAGGCGGAAAGAAAAGGGATCAGGTTCGACTTCTGAAACACGAAGCCAATGTACTTGCGGCGAAACGTGCGGAGATTTGTCAAAGGGCGGGGACCGTCCATCACCAACTTGCCACCGATAACGATCCGGCCGGAGGTTGGCGGATTGATGAGTCCCACGGCCGTGAGGAACGTCGATTTTCCCGATCCGCTGGGGCCTAACAGGGCAACGACCTCACCGCGCCGGATCGCCATGCTGGCATTGCGCATGGCGACGACTTCGGTGTTCCCGCTGCCGTAGAC
Source organism: uncultured Planctomycetaceae bacterium (assembly GCA_964558295.1). Taxonomy (GTDB): domain Bacteria; phylum Planctomycetota; class Planctomycetia; order Pirellulales; family Thermoguttaceae; genus JBDKTH01. The sequence goes on from CAZLDQ010000386.1 coordinate 2,783, forward strand.
CTTGGTCAATTCCTGGGTTTCTATCGCCAGAACGTCCGCCATGACTCACCCGGAAAGGGCCTCATTGGGTGCTACCCGCATCGCCTTCCAAATCCCCAAGAAACTGGAAAGAACGGAGATTATCAGCACGATCACCGCGAGTTGAAAGAGGTCTTCATTGGTGAGAATCACCCGCCGTGGAAAACGCGGAAAGACCTTCTGGCCAACCAGATAGGCCAACCCGTAGCCGAAAACGCCGAGCAACAGCGCCTGTTGCAGAATCAGACCGAGAATCACCCAATTCGGCGCTCCGATCAGCTTCAGCAGCGCAATCGAGTGCAGTTTGTCGAGAGTGAGGGTGTAGAGGATAAGGGCCATGATGATGGCGGCGATGATGGTCAGCAAGACCGTAAACAACCCAATCTGGCGTCGGGCCTTGTCCACGGTCCCTTTCAGCAGAAGATCCTCCTGTTGGAGCTTCGTAAAGA
>CAZLDQ010000387.1:0-3242 GCA_964558295.1 uncultured Planctomycetaceae bacterium
TGACGAAATTCTAATTTAGACAGAATGACTGCAGCACGAAGCCTGAAGCTGCTATTGCCTTTCGTCATTCGGCCGTTCCCCCCGCTTCCCCACCCGTTGGCTTCCCAATCTTCTGTTTGCCGGTAGACTGGAGGTTTTCCAGTGTACCGGCCTGGAGCGAAGATCGTGACGTGGTTTCAACGGGAAATCCGCCTTCCCCGCTTTCCTCAAGGGTTTCATCTGATTACCCGGCAGATTGTCGAGGCCTTGCCCGAATTGTCTCAGGTGAAGGTGGGCCTCTTGCACATCTTCATCCAGCATACCTCGGCCTCGCTGTCGATCAACGAGAACGCGGACCCCGATGTACCGGTTGATTTGCAGCGGGTGCTGAGTAATCTGGCGCCTGAAGATTTTCCGTATCGTCATACGATTGAGGGGCCGGATGACATGCCGGCCCATGTGAAGACCTCGTTGACCGATAGTTTCCTGATGGTACCCATTCGCGACGGCCGACTTTGCTTGGGCACTTGGCAGGGGATCTACCTCTGCGAGCATCGTCGCCATGCGGATGGCCGGCGATTGGTCCTGACGATTCAAGGGGAGACTTAGTTCCAATTGCCTTTTCCCCCGAAAAGCGTTATCATAGGGAGTTGTTGGAGTTCAACCTGTCGGGCTTTGCCCGACCCCTCCATCCTTCGGGGCGTAGCGCAGTCTGGCTAGCGCATCTGCTTTGGGAGCAGAGGGTCGCAGGTTCGAATCCTGTCGCCCCGACTACAAGCGGCATGAACGCCCTTCGGTTTTGGCCGAAGGGCGTTTTTGTTGCTACCCGATTGCGGTCGCCGTCCGTGGAACGAACGATTTGCACGCGACGCGTTTTTGGCCAGCCGGCGTGCGCGGCTTGGCCGGCACCATTCGCTAGCTTTGCCGAGTTCGCGGCACGGCTGGAGATCTGAGAATTCCCATGGACCCCCAGCCCCCTCGCCCCACCGAGCAACTCCTGATGGACGCTATTGGCCAGATGCAGGGAACCCGTTTCCTGTGCCGGTCGCTTGGTCGGGCTCAGTTGGCGGCTGCGATTGCCAGGGAGCGTCTGGACGCTCGGGTCTGCTGTCACTTCCTCGACATCTATCTGGCCGAGCAGGCTCGCGTGTTCCATGCCGCCGGGCCGGAGAACCTGTCGATCTGTTGCCAGGCCGACCTTCCCGCGGATGAAGTCGATGTTGTCGCCTTTCCTACTACTGCCAGCGGCGAAGCCGAGTTGACCCGGGAACTGCTCCAACAGGGGCATCAGGCGCTTGCGCTTGGTGGGCAAATGTTCGTTACCACCGACAACCCTCGTGACGCCTGGCTCTTCGAGCAACTTCAGAAGCTGTTCGACCGGGTCAAACGGTTCGCCGGCGAGCATGGGGTACTCTACCAGGGCGTGAAGACCCGCCGGCTCGGCAAGCTCAAGAATTTTGCCTGTGAGTTCGCCTTCCGCGACCAAGGTCGGTTGATTCGGGCCGTCAGCCGGCCAGGGGTCTTCTCTCATCGGCGGCTCGATTTGGGGGCCCGGGCCTTGATGGAGGTTATGGAGATCCGCGAGGGCCAACGGGTTGTCGACATGGGCGGTGGGGCGGGGGTGATTTCTCTGGCCGCGGCCTTCCGCGCTCACGGTGGCACCAGTCATGGTTTGGACTCGACCGCTCGGGCCGTGCAGTGTACCGAACAGGGGGCGGCACTCAACGGTCTGGATAACATCACCGTCCAGCTCAACGCGGAAGGAGTTGTGGACGAGCCGGGCCGTTACGATCTGTTCTTGGGCAATCCGCCCTACTACTCCAACTTCCGGATTGGGGCCGTCTTTCTCGCAGCGGCCCGACAGGCCCTCCGTCCTGGCGGTCAGGTGCTGATTGTCACGAAGCACCCCGACTGGTATGCCCAGCAGATGTCCGAGTGGTTCGACGATGTGGCCGTTCATCCCTCGCGCACGTACTTCGTCGTGGCTGCCGTCCAGCCATAGATCCCTTTCCCGTTCTGCATGCTGCCTTCTCTCTCCATAGTTGCCAAGTCCCCAAGAACCAACTACGCTGGTTCTACGATCCGCAGATGTATTTCGGGACCAGGGACGCCACACTCCGAGGAGCCATCCATGAACACGTCCACCAGCCGTCGAGACTTCCTGAAGCACGCCGCAGCCGCAGCAACGACCGGATGGCTTGCCGGCAGCGTATCCCGCCTCTCGGCCGCTTCGGCCGGCACGACGCATGCGATTCGTCTTGGTGCTCCGGTTTTCAAAGGCCCTCACGATCCCGAGGAGTTGGCCCTGGCTCACCGCAAGCTCGGTTATCGAGCGGCTTATTGCCCGGCCGTCAGACTGGATGAAACGGAGCGGATTCGCGACATTGCCCAGGCGTTTGCCAAGCACGATGTGGTCCTTGCCGAAGTCGGCCGTTGGTGCAATCTGCTCGATGCCGATTTGGCCAAACGGGCGGCCAACCTGGAAAAGGTCACCGAGGGGTTGGCCTTGGCCGAGGCGATTGGGGCCCGTTGCTGTGTGGATATCGCCGGCTCGTTCAACGAAAAGGTCTGGTATGGACCGCATCCGAAAAACGTCACGCGGGAGTTCTTCGACCTGGCCGTGGAAAATGCCCGCAAGATCATCGACGCCGTCAAGCCGCAGCGAACGAAGCTTTGCTACGAGATGATGGGGTGGTCGCTTCCCGACAGTCCGGATTCCTACCTGGAACTGATCAAAGCGATTGATCGCCCCGCCTTTGCTGTTCATCTTGACCCCTGCAACCTGATCAATTCCCCCAGTCGCATGTATCGCAATACCGACCTGCTCAACGAGGCCTTCGACAAACTCGGCCCCTGGATTACCAGTTGCCATGCCAAGGATCTCGCCTGGGTGCCGGAGATGAACGTCCATCTCCTCGAAGTCCCCTTGGGCGCCGGAGCGTTGGACTACTCGACCTACTTGAAGCGGCTGGCCGCCCTGCCGGGCGATGTGCCCCTGATGATTGAACATATGAAATCTCCAGAAGAATACGACCAATCGCGTGAGCACCTCTTCCAGTTGGGGGCGAAGATCGGCGTGGGATTCTGACACCGAGGCAAGCCGGGGGAATAGGGGGTACGCAGTACGCAGTACACGGTACGCAGTACACGGTACACGGTACACGGTACACGGTACACGGTACACGGTACACAGTGGGCGGGACACGGTACACAGTGGGCGGGACACGGTACACAGTGGGCGGTGCACGGTACACGGTGGGCGG
>CAZLDQ010000388.1:0-3229 GCA_964558295.1 uncultured Planctomycetaceae bacterium
CCATGACGTAGAGCTTATACGCCCAGCCTCCCCCCCATGGCAGAAGCAAAATCAAAGCGCCTGGATAAAAGACGGCCGAGGTGGCATTGCCGGCAAGTGGCACTCCCAAGTTTTCATAGGGATTCCAGAGCGGCACGTGTCCGGCAAGCCATTGGCCACGGACGAAATGCAGTAACGGATAGTAATAGTGCCCAGCGTCGCGGAAGACAAACACCCCCGAGCCGAACAGAGCGTCAGCAAACAGGCAGACAAACAGTCCGGCCAGCAAAAGCAAGATCGGGACGGAAGCCTTGTTCTTCATGGATCACAGCACTCCAAGCCCGATTTCGCCCTCCAAACCACCTCGCCTGGGAGGTGGGGCGGCTTGGTGTAAAGCAGGGATGTGCGTAACCGATCCAAGACTCGCCAGTGCGGGTTATTGCAGCGTTCGTGATCTTCGGCGGTCCCCGATCGCAAGGCGACACAACACGCAACAAAACGTACTAGCGAGCCCGTTGGGCAACGTGAATTTCCGCGCGTGCCTGGGCAATCGCCCGATCACGTAGAGCCATTAGTTCCGGCGTTCTGGCCGGTCGGCTCCAAGCATCGGACAAGGTTTCGCGGGCGGCCGCCTCATCGAGTTCCTCGGCACGTACGGCCCGATTGGTCAGCACAGAAACCACGTCGCCGATGACTTCCACGAAGCCACCTTCCACGTAATAGCGGTCAACCTGCTCGTTGTGTTTCACACGCATCTCCCCGAAGCCAAGCCGACCGATCATCGGACTGCGACTCGGGAGGATACCGATCTCGCCGTCGAACAAGGGCAGGGCCACGAACTCGGCCGGTTGGTCGAGCACGGTCCGCTCCGGCGTAACCACAACGCACTTCAATTGGGCGGCCATGACTACCCTTTCGCCTCGGCTTCCATTTTCTTCGCCTGTTCGGCAGCCTGCTCAATCGCACCGACGTACATGAAGGCCTGCTCCGGCAGGTGATCCCACTTGCCAGCGGCGATCTCTTCAAAGCTACGAATCGTATCTTCCAGCGGCGTAATTTCGCCCGGCTTGCCAAGGAATGCTTCGGCCACCAAAAACGGCTGCGAGAGGAATCGTTCCATGCGGCGGGCGCGATGGACGATCAACTTGTCTTCTTCGCCCAATTCCTCGACGCCGAGGATCGCAATAATGTCTTGCAGTTCACGGTAGCGTTGGAGGGTCATCTGTACTTGGCGGGCGATACGGTAGTGCCGCTCGCCGACATACTGCGGATCGAGCACGCGGCTGGACGACGCCAACGGGTCCACGGCCGGATAGATCCCCTTTTCGGAAATTGCCCGTTCCAGATAGATGAACGCGTCAAGCTGTCCAAAGGCCGTGGCCGGAGCCGGGTCGGTCGGATCATCGGCCGGGACGTAGACCGCCTGCACTGAGGTGATGGCTCCTTTGGAGGTCGAAGCAATACGTTCCTGTAAGGCCCCCATTTCCGTGCCCAACGTCGGCTGATATCCCACGGCCGAAGGCATGCGTCCCAAGAGCGCCGAGACCTCACTACCGGCCTGGGAGAACCGGAAGATGTTGTCGATAAAGACCAGCACGTCGGTCCCAGTCGTGTCGCGAAAGTATTCGGCCATCGTCAGAGCCGAGAGGGCCACGCGGAGCCGGGCGCCTGGCGGTTCGTTCATCTGACCGAAGACCATACACGTCTGATCGAGCACGCTGCGACCCGTGTTGCCGATTTTCGACTCCTGCATTTCCAGCCAGAGGTCGTTGCCTTCCCGGGTCCGCTCGCCGACGCCGGCGAACACGGAAAAACCGCCGTGAGCACTGGCGATACGGGCGATCAGTTCGGTGAGGATCACGGTCTTGCCCAGTCCGGCCCCACCGAACAATCCTGCCTTACCACCACGAACGAACGGAGTCAAAAGGTCAATCACCTTGATACCGGTCTCGAAGATTTCGGTCTTCGTCGACAGGTCGGTCACTTCGGGAGGATCGCGGTGGATGGGCCAATGTTCCTCGGCATTCACGGGCCCCCGCCCATCGACCGGCTCGCCCAACAGGTTGAACACGCGACCGAGGGTCGCCTTCCCCACAGGGACGGAGACGGGCCCGCCCGTGTCGACGCAGGCCATACCGCGAACCAGCCCGTCAGTGCTACCCAGAGCGACGCAGCGGACCTGCCCACCGCCGAGGTGCTGCTGCACTTCACCGGTCAGGTTGACTTTCACGCCTTTGTTGTCAGCGGTAATGCGAACCGCGTTATAGATCGCCGGAAGCTTATCTTCCGGGAACTCAGCGTCAAACGTCGAGCCGATCACCTGGGTAATGTGGCCGACAGAGTTGGTCTTCGCATCAGAGGGACGAGTAACAGAAGCAGGTGCTGCCATGGTCATTTGCCGTAAAGTATGGGTTCCACTTCGCAGTGTTCAATGGACGGTTAGCCGGTCTCACCCCTGCAGCGCCTCGGCGCCGCCGACCACCTCGAGCAGGTCGGAAGTGATCTGGGTTTGCCGGGCTCGGTTATAGGTCATGCTCAGGGTCGAGATCATCGTATCGGCGTTCTCCGTGGCCGCTTTCATGGCCACCATTCGGGCGATCTGTTCGCTGACCGCTGCATCGAGAAAGCACTTGAAGAGCTTCATCTTGAAACTCGTGGGCACAACCTCGTCGAGGATGCTCCGCGCGGAGGGAAGGAATTCGTACTGCGTTTCCATGCCACCTTCCACAGGCTCCTCGTTCCCGCCGAGCTCACTGAGCGGCAGAAGGGTCTCAACGACCGGATACTGCCGGCTGAGGCTCTCGAACTTCGTGTAGGCCACGTCGAGCCGGTCAAGTTGGCCAGAGAGATAGCCTTCCAGGTAACGGTTGGCGATCAGTTCGACTTCTTCGAAACTTGGCCGGTCGTCGAAGTGCGTAAACTGCTCACTTGTCCGAATACCGCGAAAGCGGAAGGCCCCGATGCCGCGTTTTCCGGAGACCTCCAGCGTGAGTTCGGGAACCTCGTTCTGGAGGAGATCCCAGCGGGCATAAGCTTGACGCATCACGCTGGCGTTGTATCCGCCACAAAGACCGCGGTTGGCCGTAAGCACCAGAAGCGTAGCCCGACGGATTTCCGCACGGGGTTCCAACAGGGGGTGGGCCACCTCAAGTCCCGTGCAGGCGAGGTGGGCGACAAGAGCCGTAATCCGACGGGGATAGGCCGTACCCGCCGCGGCGCGGTCCATCGCCCGCTTGAACCGGGCGGTGGC
>CAZLDQ010000389.1:0-2842 GCA_964558295.1 uncultured Planctomycetaceae bacterium
CTCTTTTCCGGCTTCTTCGCAACTCGGTTGTCAAAGTCGACCGTTTGGGAAGTCGTGGCTACAGACCCTATCCAGCCTGTGTCGTCGAGTACGGCTATTCTGGGGATGGGGATGTCTGCGCCTGCCCCGAACATATTGAAGTACCATTTTGAAAGTGCTCCGGTTCTATCCACCGAAGAGAAGAAGACAAGGCGGCCATCCTTACCGCTGTCGAGGATATGTCCGAACCATTCGACACGCCCGCTGGTCCTCACAGCGAAGTGCAGTGTACGGTTCTTGGGCTCGTATGATGCACTCAGTTCGCCTTCGCCTAAGGTTGCATCTTTGTGCCCGATCGCCAGGTGACTGGCGATGTATGTGCCGGCCAGCTTGCCCTGCGCCAGCAACGTCGGTTGATCTCCAGAGGCTTCCGGGCCTCCACCGGCAACCCTCAGGTAGTACGCTCCGTCCTTCTTACCCGTCTCATAAAGAGTGCCCCATGGTGCCTTGAATCTGAGGGCGTACCCGGTGTTCGAGGCAGGCTCGACATTATTGCGGCCAATCCATCCTTGGATGTCGCCGCTGCGGACCCAGAGCCATTCGTCTTGGACCTCGTCGACAACGAGCGTGTCGCCCTTGCTCACGGTCCCGACCGTCTTGGCCTCGACCTGCAATGCAGCACCGCGAAGGGCGATCACTTCGTCGCCTTTCTTGAATTCCTGGCCGATCCAAGCTCTGCCGCTGATCGCGCCGAACGCAATGGCTGCGACCAGGATCGGGAGCGGTCTCGAACGTTTCATTACTTCGCGTCTCCGCTGGTGAGAAGGTTGCGTGTTTGCTGAACAGCTACACGGGTTCCCCAGTTGTCTATGTTGTCCGGCTCATTCATTGCAGTCTCCGGCGCTCCCCGTTCACGAAAACCAGGCGGGTCTTCGGGTTGACGAATACGTAGTCGCCTTGTTGAACCATCCCATAGGATTTCGCCGCAAATGCTGCCTCGAAGAGGCCGCTGAAGGGGCCGCTGAGAGGTTGTCCCGCGGTCAGATACAGACCAAGTTCGCGACCGTTGCCGCGATTCCGTGTGAAGATCCCAAGATTGCTGTACGTCGTGGCCAATGACCAGGGCAAGGGAACGCCATTATATGTGGCCCCTTGGAAGGAATTGGCAATTGATCCACGTTGACCTGCGTCAACGATTTCGAAAAGGATGCCGTCGTACTTTGCCCTGGATATTCCCGGCTGCTCTACCGACGAGTTGTCCGGGAGACGTTTGTACCAGTCCATAAGGGCAGCACCTATCACAGCCCCCCTGTCGATCCATCCACGGATGTCGCCACTGCGCACCCAGAGCCAGTTGTCCTGGACCTGCTCCACGGTGCATTTTCCACCCTTGCGCACAGTGCCAACGCTTTTCGCCTCCACCATCAGCTCACAGTTTCTCAGGGCCACCACCTCGTCGCCCGGTTTGATCGCCACGTCAAGTCGGTGCAGTTCCTGTTTGAGCTTCTCAGCACGCTCATCCGGCGGGCGCCCCTGTGCCCAGTCTTGTTCCTGAGCCCCTTCCGCAACCCTTTCCCTCTCCTGCTTACGAGGGGCCTTGGCAATCACTTTCAGAAGATCATTGGGCCGGTGCCAGCCGTAATCACCATGCCACACGTCCTCATTTCCGGGCTTCATCTGGCCGACGTTGACCGAAGGTGCGACGATTAGCGGAAGCCCGGTGGTCTTGCCTCTCGGAAACGATTCCTCCACGAACCAGACGAGATCCGCACCGACCAGGGTTCCCGTGTCCGAGTCTTCAGCGGCCAGGATCGGCCCTAGGCTGAGGATGTCACCATGACTGCCGAACCCCTTGCCGATGATAAGGATCGTGTCGGGGTCACGGTTGACGAACGTCTTGGAGTCGACGCCGTAGTAGCTTCCCGTAAGAAGCACGGCCTTCAGTTTCGAGAGCCGTTCCGGATCGATGCCGCGGGCTGTAAGTCTCGCTTTGCCTACGGCGGTGAGGTGTGTCAACGGGTTGACTACGCGCTCACACCAGTCGGCAGTGTCCACGCCCTGCGCTGCTTCTATCGAACGGCGCAACCCCGTTCTCTTGTTGTCAGCGTCGGCCACGGCCAGCGGTGGCAGCTTGCCCTTGCTGTTGACGGGCGGCGGCTGCAGGAAATCGTCGGGGCGACGCCACCCGTAGTCACCGTGTCGGACGTTCTCACGCTTGGCCTCCATTTGCCCATCGTACACTGAGGGAGCCAGGATAATGGGCGAACCGGCGATCTTGCCTCGGGGCGACGACTCTTCGACGAACCAAACCAGATTGGCAGCGATGAGGCTTCCCATGATGTGGGCATCTTCGACGAGCAGAACCGGCCCGTTACTGTACACCTCACCGTGAGTCAGGAAGTCTCTCCCGAGAACGAGGACGGTGTTGGGATTCCGGTTGACAAACGTCCTCACCTCGGTTTGACTGCCTGCGATCAGAACGGCTTTGAGTTTGGGGAGCCGCTCAACATCGACTCCCGCCGCCTTGAGCTTTTCCTTGCCCTGATCGGTGAGGTTGGTGAACGGGTTGGAAATATCTGTGCCCCAGTTGGAGGCATCCCCGCCCTTGGTGGTGGCGATGTCCTCGCGAGACAGCCTCTCAGCTTGGCCACCGAAAGAGACGGTGACCAGCGCGGCGCCGGTCAACATGACGGCTAGGATGATTGACCTCGATCTCGCGTACTTCATCTATATCCCTTCGTTCTTCAATGGCCGGGTACTGCGATCCGATCACCGCACACCGCGCCGGCCTATTCCGGCTACTCCGGTCTTCGGAGGTGACCGTTCACAAACACCTGGCGCGAGGTAGTGTCAATGGATACAT
>CAZLDQ010000389.1:2863-3177 GCA_964558295.1 uncultured Planctomycetaceae bacterium
CTTCGTCCACCCCGGGGGAGGAGGAATCTGTTGGCTAGCGCCCTCGGGCGGATCGCACGCGATCCAGGCCGCGCGATTGTTGCGATTGCCAACTTGTTCAAGGATGATTCTCACTTTCCCATACGCGGCGTTGGAAAAGCGCCCCAGGCCCGGGATGCCATAGACGCTGCCGTCCGAATCACCGATGACGGCCGGCCCTTCCCCGGCTTTTCGGATCTCGAACAGAATGCCGGCAAACTTAGCCCGAGTTTGCTCCGACAGTGTCACGCTGGTGGTGTTCGGAAGGCGCAGGTACCAGTCCAAGCCCTTCTCGC
>CAZLDQ010000390.1:0-3166 GCA_964558295.1 uncultured Planctomycetaceae bacterium
GGGGGGGAGCCCCGTTGTGGGGGGGCGGGTGTTTGGTGGGGAGGGCGTTTTTTGGTGGTCTCCGGGGCGTTTTGGGGGCGGCGGGTAGGGGAGGGGGGGCAGGAGGACGCCCCAGAATCTGCAGACGCTCCGATTCCGCCACAATTCTCAGGTAATTGACATTGACCGGTCCGACGGGGCTTCTATAATCCGCGACCGCTGGCTTAGCGGACAGGTTGCGAAAGGAATTCGCACAATCCGTTTCGGCGCGACGGGGGCTGTGGTCGCCGACGTGGCCGATTCAGCAAGAGTTGGAATGCATGCGCGGGGCTTTCGGCAAGGTGTCGTGCCGGAAGTGTCCTACTTGTCGTTACTCGTGGAACAGGTGCTCTTGGACACCCGAAGCGCCAGTCTCCTTGGAATCAGGTCCTCAGGGAAGAGGACGCCGGCATCTCGACGCGACATGGAGGTCGATTACCCGCTGCGTTCCCCTTTCTCGTCCATTGCTTAAGGACACTCTAGTCATGCAAGTCCCTATCCATCGTGGTGCGTTGGTGGCGTGGATGTTGGTCGCGCTGGCAGGATGCCAGAGCGGGGCCGGCTGGTCTGCTCCGAGTTGGTCGAAAATGAATCCGTTCCGGTCGTCGAACGAGGTGGCCAAGGGGCCGAAAAAGCCATCGAGCTTGGCTAGCCCGACCGCGTCAACGACGGCGCCAGGGTTTGCCTCGACAATCCCCAGCAGCGATTCCTCGGGCCACGATTCCAATGCGAAATCAAAGCCTGGATATGAATCGCCTTCGGACTATCCGAGCACGGCTTCCTCGGGTCTTTCCAGCGGCAAATCGTCAAGCGGTTCGAGTTCGTTGACGTCGCCGCAACGCGGTCTCTACGACACGGGGGACAGCTATGCGGGGACGGCGAAGTCCGGTTCCAGTACGACCGGTTCGTCTCGTGACAGCACCAATTCGTATGATTCACTCGGCAGTTCCCGGACCGCCAGCCGCGACGTGGCGGCCGGATCGAGTGGTGGGTATGGTGCGTATGGCCGTTCGACCGACACCGCACCTCGCTATGGCAACCTCGCAGACCGCTCCGGTGCGGGCACGGCGACAGACCGCTATAGCACGGCGGGCGAGTCGAGCTACGCGAAGACGGGAAGTTCCTCATACGATCGGAACTTGAACTCCCGGTATGCCAATGATCCCAATGCTCGCCCGGCGACCGTTTCGGCATCGCCTTACGGCAGCAGCCCGTCAAACGCTGGTAGCACGATGAGCGAATCGTCGCGCAACGGTGCTCCGGTTGATCCATTTGTCAGCACAGGCAGTTCCAGTGGCAGTGTCTCGGGATATCCGGCAACGCAAACGGGCTATGAACCAGGGCAGACCGGTTACCGGCCGGGCCAAACCGGGGCATCAACCGGGCAGACCGGTTATTTGCCTGGCCAGACGGGTTCGTCGATTGGGCAGACCGGTTACTCGCCGGGACAGACGGATTACACCCCCGGCCAGACCGGCTATTCGCCTTCGGGAACCACTCCGTACCAGTCGCCGGCTGGCCCTTACACGTCGCCGAGCAATTACAGCGCACCGAGCAGCTACACGTCGCCGGCTAGTTCCGCGTTGCCTCCAAGCAACTATTCGTTGCCGGGCAATTCCGGGGCGACGGGGGCCGATGCTCCGTACCGTCCCGGTAGCACCGGAGACTATATCCCGCGATCTGGGGGCGTGTCGAGCGGCTCGACGCTTTCTTATCCAACCACTCAGCCCACTCAGCCGACGAGTGACACGAACGTCACTCCCGCCAGCAGTTACTCGCCTTCTCCCACTAGCGGCTGGTAGGCTGATCGGAATTCTCCGTTCCTCCGTGTAAGCCCACGCAATGAACCGCGTGGGCTTTGTTGTTCTTTTCATCAACAATCTTGCCAAATCGTTGGGGAAAAGACTCTCGCGGGGAGGGGACGATTGGCCTTCGCTGGTTGGTGTTCAAACGCCGGACTTCTTGTTCGGACGCTTCGGGGGCAAATTGTCAAAGAACGAACAGACCGCCGTTGGGGCGGCCATGTTTGAACGTAGCGGATTGGCTGGCCCAATTTCAAGTCAAAACACTTCGGGAAATCGCGAAGGTATGTTTGCGGGAAAGCGGAGAAAAAGGCGTATCCGCTGATTCGTCCTGCCATTGCAGATCGGCCGGCTAGCCCGATACCATTTCCCGAAGGGGCCGGTTTTCGGGGCGTTGGCAGGCGGTTGGGGGCAGCTCGGGCCAACGCAGTTGTGAACCTGGAGGATAATGCCATGAGACTAGTGGTTTACCAGAGCGACCGCGGGCCGCGGGTGGCGGGGTTACGGGACGGGGGGATCGTCGATCTGAACGAGGCCGACTCGCAAGTGCCCTGCTGCGTCAAGGAGCTTGTGGCGCAGGGGGCCGAGGGACTGGTGCGGGCGCAAGCCGCCTTGCAGACCGGCACCGTCATATCGGTCCAAGGCCTGAAGCTTTTGCCGCCCGTGCCACGTCCGGAGAAAGTGCTCTGCATCGGGCTGAACTACGCCGACCATGCGAAGGAAAGCGGGATGCAGCCCCCGAGCGAACCGGTGGTGTTCTGCAAATTCCCAACCGCCGTTTCTGCCGATGGGGAGCCGATTGTGTTGCCGCGCGCAAGCGGTCAGGTTGATTATGAGGCGGAACTGGTCGTGGTGATTGGCGTCGGGGGACGCCATATTCCCGTCGAACGCGCCCGAGAGCATATTGCCGGCTACTGCTGCGGAAATGATGTCTCGGCACGGGACTGGCAGTTGCATAAGCCGGGAGGGCAGTGGCTACTGGGCAAGTCGTTTGATACGTTTGCCCCGTTTGGCCCTGCCTTGGTCACTGCCGATGAAGTTGGGTCGACCGCCGATTTGCGGATCCAATTGCGTCTGAACGGTCAGGTGATGCAGGACTCGAGTACCCGACAGTTGATCTTTCCCGTCGAGCAGTTGGTTGCTTACATCTCGGACGTCTGCACGCTGGCTCCTGGGGATGTGATCTTCACGGGAACCCCTCCGGGGGTTGGGTTTGCTCGCAAGCCGCCGGTATTCCTCGCCCCTGGCGATGTGGTTGAGGTCGAGATTGAGCGGATTGGTTTGCTTCGTAATCCTGTTGTGGCCGAAGGGTGACATCTTCGTTGCTGCCAGCCGGGCGTGGGGAT
>CAZLDQ010000391.1:0-3148 GCA_964558295.1 uncultured Planctomycetaceae bacterium
CGAATCAACAGCCTTAGGTCCGGCGGCACAATAGTGCTTCATGCGAAGGATGCGAGGCTGGTTGGCGTCCGCATGACATACTCTCAAAGGTATCAGTGCGTGGCAGACTGGGTGGATTCAACCGAGTACCTGGAATGGCATGACGTTCATCTGGAACCTGGCAATTACGATGTGACGCTCAACTATCTGGCAACAGGAAATGGCTTGGGCTATCTGTTCACGGTAAGCATCTTCCGCAACGATGCCGCCAAGCCGATCGTCACGGTGCCCGTGACAATCCCCGTGACGACAAAATCTAACGAGGCTCTCGATTTGTCGCTTGGCACCATGCCAGTCCGCCAAGGCGGCATGTACCTGGTGCGTTTTCACGTTGCGAGAAAAATTGGAGCGAAACAATCCGATCGACTCGTTAATGTTCGCGTGCTGACGCTGACTCCACGCTAGCGAAGCATCGCCGCGATGTCATCGCTGCGGAGTCGCCAGAAGGCCATTTGACCTTGCCCTGCAAGACTGGACACCATTGATGGTGCGCCGAGATACTGGTCGGCGCAAAACCGTTCCCAGGGGCGTTCATAGTCGTGGAGGGCGATGATCGGACTGTTTGTGAGCTGGCCAGTCCAACGGATGGGCAGTTCACGTCCTGGCGCCTCATGTGCTAGCCCAGGGGGCGCGTCAATGAGAACGATATCCCACGGCACATGTGCAACCGGCGATGGCAATTCGGGTGCAACCGTGCCCTTGAGGGTTGGGTACTCCACCTTGACTACCTGGCAGCCGGCGGATTGCGCTTTGTCTGCCCATTGGCGATCATGCTCTACAAACACGGTGCATCCACCGGCATTCAGCGTGCGCCAGAGGTTGGAATCAGCTCCGCAACCCCAAACGAGCATGTTGCACGGGCGTTTAAGACACACCAGCTTTCCGATCGCCTCATACTGCGAGCGCGAACAGATACCATTGTCCACTGCATAAGAAAACGCTCTATAGGCTGCATGGGCCTCTGCAGGCGACGCGTGTGTGCTGTGGTACCAGTTCTCATGGTGCTTTTGCGAGAAATGAAAAATGTAGGGGTTGCTCTTCTCTCCGTCGAACCAGTCGGTACGGCAATTGTACTCCGCTGCGTTCAACAGTTTTGGCTGCACATTGCACCGTGCCAACGCCCTTGCCAAGGCAAACTGGTCGACGTGCTGAAACCGCAGCCATTCGAGATGCCAGCAATCAAACGCTTCAGCCACACGGGCGCTCTTCTTCCAAAGAATGACCCCTGAATTGTAATAGGGGGTACTCGCGTTGCATTCTCGGATTGTTACTGCTCGTTCGACGTCCAATGCCCAACCATTGTTCGGCGTCTGACACTCCAGTTCAATTGTGCTGTTCTTTTCCAGAGACATTGCCAAGTCAGCCTCGCCAAGAATGTCGTCGAACGCCGGAAGACGCCGGTGCAGCACCGTATCGTCGTCGACAAGAAGTGTGGTACCCTCAAACGGGCTAAGCCGGTACGCCTGCGTTTTATAGTAGCGGCTGGCATGATCTATGCGGCTGGTCACCCAGGTAAAGGGGACATCTACCGGCACATCGGAGACTACGTGCAGGCCGACGTCAGGAGCGTGCCGTTTGATGCTAGCGATACAATTCCAAAGCCATTGCCGGCGATCAAACCCGATTGAGATCACCAGAATCCCGTTCCGTGGGAGACTTGCATCATGGCTCCATAATGGCGTGGTCATTGTTTTGTGACTTTCCAAGATTTTGCTAGAAGGTTCACCACTTCAAATCGCAAGATCACCAGCCCGAGCCAAGAGTCCTGTAATCAGGCGGCGATTGCCAGGGATGGCAGACAATCTGGCGTTGTTCACAGCACAGAATCGACTGCTTGTACCACCACCAGGGGCCGAAATCGAGGTCTCGGGCGCGCTGGGTAGCTTCGACGTCCACACGCCAGCCGGCGGCGCGCAGGCGTTCGATGACATAGTAGTTGTCGCGGCAGTTAACGTGGCCTCGCCCGGCTTGGCCGACGAGGGCCCAAGACAGTACCAGACGGTTCTTGGCGCACCGGAAGAGGTTATCCCAAAAAGTCTCCTCGAACTCGCGGGGAATATGTTCACCCACCTCCAGGCAAAGCACCTGGCCTTTTGGAAGATCGCAAGGTGTTGAGAGGTCATGAACCTGGATCGGGAACAAGCCGGCGTTGGCGGCTTCTTGGGAACCTTCCACGGCCACGCACTGGAACCCCCTTTCGGTCAAGCCCCGCGAATAGAAGCCCAGGCCAGCACCAAGATCAATGACGGGATCGGTCCGCACAAAAAAACCAGCCAAAAAATCGCAGACCACCTCATGGGTCGGGTGATACTCAAACTCTTTCACGTCGCTCGACGTGTAAATCCCCGTATCAGTCGGCATGATCGTTTCTCCGGGAGTCCCAGTTCGTTAAAGCTTCCTCGGCCGTCTGCCCTTTAATCGTCACGACTTCCTGTCCCGTGACCTCCTGCAGGAGGGCCGGGAGCTCTGCTGTCCACTGGGGATGCCAAGCCGCAACGACGCCATCCGTAATCGTCTCCGCCTCGTCGCGAAGGCAGGCGGCCCACTTGCGCAGTTCATAGAGTACCCAGTCGCGATTCCCACGTCCGTGGTAGGCCCAGTCCAGACCGCGGTCGATGTCCGTCGTATCGTCGCGGTAGTAGCCAGTGTGAAATCCCTTGGTGCGGGGCGCCTTCACGACGTGCGGCGGGCAGTCCACGACCACGATCGGCACGTCGCGAGGAGAGTGGTCCAGGCGATTCCAGACGTCGGGAATGGCGCGGAGTTGGTCGAGGGCGGCTTGGAGCGTCTCGGCCTGGATCGGATAGCAGGGGTGCTTTCCGCAGGCCTCGCGCACCAGGTCCGTCGTGGCCTTGGGATGCCAGACTCCGAGGACTAGGTGGTCGGCAGAGACCACCTCCCACAGAAGGTCTGTAATCCAGCGAGCCAAGCCGGCGATCGTCAACTGGTCGCTGGCAGCAGGCTCGGCAAATAGCTTGACTAGGCCCGTGTCGATATCGGTCTGGGCGTCTCGATCGTAACCCGTATGCACTCCATAGCGGCGCAGGGCGGCCACCACGGGCTGAGGGGTGTCGACCAACACGAGGATCGGCAAATCCTCGGACGGCGG
>CAZLDQ010000392.1:0-3142 GCA_964558295.1 uncultured Planctomycetaceae bacterium
CGTATCAGAGCGGCCTGGAGACCGGCGACTTCGAGTTTGCCGGCTACGGCGCCGTGTTCTATGTGGGGCACGCTTATTTGGGGGGCTGTCCCTTGGAGGAGCTTGCGGAGGAGATCGCTTCCTACCAGGCGGGAATGCGGCAGATCCGAGCGGATCTGGGGCTCCGGCTGCTCGCGACACGCCAGCAGGCAGTCTTGAATCTCTTAGGACGTTCCGACAATCCGGCCCGTCTCTGCGGTGACGCGTTCGACGAGGAGACGATGCGGTCGCTGGCGGGCCAGCCGCAGTATGTCGGTGTTCTGCTGATGGCCTATTTGGAGCAGGCGATCCTGGCGTATCTGTTTGGCGACTACGAACAGACGCTACATTATGCCGCGTTGGTCCTCCGGGCCAGAACCCGACTGCCGGCGATCTTCAGCCTGTCGGTGTTGCAGTTTTACGAGACGTTAGCCTGCTTGCAGGTGTACCCCGCACGATCGGCGGCCGAGCAAGCCGGTTTGCTGGAACAGGTGGCGGTGAACGAGCGGGAATTGAAACAACTGGCGGAACACGCGCCGATGAACTTCCTCCACAAGTATTGCCTGGTGGAGGCGGAGCGATTGCGAGTGATTGGGGAGGGGCTTGCCGCGTGGAACTTCTATGAGCGCGCGATCGCCCTGGCGCGGGAACACGAGTATCTTCAGGAAGAGGCCCTGGCCCATGAGTTGGCTGGCCGGTTCTGGCTTGCGCGGGGCAACGACGACGTGGCGAGCGTCTACCTGAGGAAGGCCCACCAAGGCTACACGCGATGGCAGGCCTGGGCGAAGGTCAAAGCGATCGAGGCTCAGTACCCGCAGTGGCTGCCGCCGCCCGCCGAAGGGCTACCGGCGGGGGCGATGGTCCGTCTGGATCTCGACACGGCCCTGAAGGCCTCGCAGACGATCGCCAGTGAGATGGAGTTGGATCGGCTCTTGGCCAAGATGATCGAGATCGTGATCGCGAACGCCGGGGCGCAGCTCGGGGCGCTGGTGTTGCCGAAAGACGACACTTGGGAAATCGCCGCGGAAGGGAGTATCGCTCCGCGCAGGGTGGCCGTTCATTCGTCGCGCAGCCTGGAGGAGAGTCCCACGGTTGCCGCCGGCATCATCCGCTACGTGGCACGCACGAAGCAGCGGCTCGTCTTGGACGACGCGGCCCACCACGGCGAGTTCGTCGACGATCCGCAGATCCAACAGCATCAGACGAAGTCCCTGCTGTGTATTCCGCTCCTGAATCGCGGCCGTTTGATCGGAATCCTCTACCTGGAGAACAACTTGACGACCGGCGCCTTTACGCAGGAGCGGCTTGACTTGCTGGAAATCTTGCTGGCCCAGGCGGCCACGTCGTTGGAGAACGCCCGGGTCTACGAGGCCCTCCGGGAGAGCGAAGAGCGGTTTCGGGTGTTGGTCGAACAGGCGCCGGAAGCGATTGTCGTCTATGATGTGGATGCAGAGCGGCTGGTCATCGCCAATCCAAACGCTGAACGGCTCTTCGGCTGCAGCCGGGCAGAACTGCTCCAAGGGGGACCGCAACGATTCTATGGGCCGCATCAGCCCGACCGGCGACCGGTGGACGAGAGTATGCGGGAGTACAGTCGGCGGGCACTCGGCGGCGAGGAGGTCGTCTTCGAACGAGCGGTCCGTACCGCCGACGGCCGCGACGTGCTTTGCGAGGTGCGGTTGGTCCGGTTGCCCTCGCGGAATCGCCGCTTGGTCCGTGGCAGCTTCATCGATATCACGGCACGCAAGCAAGCCGAACAAGCCTTGCAGCAGCTCAACGAGACCCTCGAACAGCGGGTCGCTCAGCGGACGGCCGAGGCCCAACAGCGGGCGGCTCAGTTGCAGGCCCTGGCCCTGGAACTGACCCAGACCGAGGAACGCGAACGCCGACGTCTGGCCGAAATCCTCCATGAACAACTCCAACAACTCCTCGCGGCCGTGAAGGTGCACGTCGCCTTGATTCGCCGGCGAGCCTCCGGTGAAACCTTCCAAGAGTTGGTCGTTGAAACCGACGAACTGCTCGATCAGTGTCTGGCCGAGGCCCGCTCGGTGACCCTTGCCCTCAGTTCGCCTGTGCTCTACGATGCGGGGCTGGCCGCCGGGTTGCAGTGGCTGGCGAGGCAGACCGAGCAGAAGTACCGGCTGCCGGTGTCCGTCGAGGCCGACCCTGCAGCCAATCCTCCGGACGAGGGGACGCGGACGCTTCTTTTCCAGGCCGTGCGAGAACTGCTGTGCAATGCTGTCAAGCACGCCGAGACGGACCGCGCCGAGGTTGTGATGAGTCGGGTGGACGAACAGATTCAGATCGAGGTCCGCGATTTCGGACGCGGCTTCGACCCCGCGCGCCTGGCTGGTCGTCAAGAACCCAGCGGCTTTGGCCTGTTCAGTATCCGCGAACGGTTGGAACTGATCGGCGGGCGGATGGAGCTTGACTCGGTGTTGGGGCAAGGCACACGCGTCATTCTCCGGGCCCCCTTGGGGCGACCTTCGGCACGCCGCGAGCCGGAGACCGGCGTTGGCCGGCCTCCCGAGGCCGAGCTCGCCGCTGGGGCGATCCGAGTCCTCTTGGCCGACGATCATCCGATCCTCCGCAAGGGGTTGGCCGATCTGTTGCGCGAACGGGTGGAGATCGAAGTCGTCGGCGAAGCGAGGGACGGCCAGGAAGCGGTCGACCTAGCCCGACAGATGCGTCCCGATGTGGTCCTGATGGACGTAACCATGCCGCGGCTCAACGGCATCGATGCTACCCGCTGCATCACTTCGCAGTTGGCCGGCGTACGCGTGGTCGGGCTTTCGATGCACGAAGGGGAGGATATGGCGCGAGTGATGCGGGAAGCAGGCGCTGTGGCCTATTTGACCAAAGGCGAGTCCCCCGAGGTGCTGATTGCCGCGATTCTTGCCGCAGCCAGCGGTTAAGGGGCTGTCGCAACCGCTTAAAGACTTTGTCGCACACGATCATCGACAGGGGAGACGTGAGGAGCTACGATCGATCAGTGTACCACCAGAGGCTTGCGGTACGTTTCACGTAAGGCATCGAGTATTGCCGAATGGGGTTTGGCGAACAAAACCTCTAGCAGCCCGTTGAAAAAGTCCGCTAAGCCAGCCTTCCCAACGCGGGGGGCTGG
>CAZLDQ010000393.1:0-3119 GCA_964558295.1 uncultured Planctomycetaceae bacterium
CCTATTGACGTTTCTCGCTCACCGCCACTGCGCGCAAAAGCTGACGTGCACCCCCTGCACAGAGATGCCGAAAGTTCCGAGTTGATTCTTGGTCACCATCGCGGTATGCTACGTAATATGAGGGGATGATATTGACGACGATTGGTACTCGTGCTCGCCAGCCCAGCCTTTTGACATCCCACAACCTTTACGAGCGGGACGTATTGACGAACATGAGGGGTGTTAAGTGAAGCCAGTCCTACAGGCGCTTGTGTTGGCAGAACACGTCTACCAGGATGTTACTGGCAAGAAAGTCATCGCCGGAACCTTCAATCACGTCAGAATCGTCCGCACGCCAGTGGTGAAGGAGGCGGAACTGCCAAATGGAAACAAGCAAGTTTTCGTGCCGGGCGGCATACAGTGCGGATCACCGTATGCGTACATTAGCCTGACGGATGTATGTGACGGCACGAAGATACAGTTGCAGTTTGTGAACCTTTCCAAGAATGCGGTGATCTTCGGAACCGAAGTGGCTATCGAAAGCGACAACAGGCTGCGTACGATCGAAATCGTCGCTCCGTTGCCACCGCTACCCATCCAGGAGGCAGGCGTCTACGCCTTTGAAGTGGTTTGCGAGGGAGTGATTCTTGGCTCCCATCGAGTTACGGCCGAGGAATTACCAACCAACGAAGGGGCGCAAAATGTCCACGATTGAACTGGCCAATAATGCAGCGCAGTCGCCGTTGGTTACGCAAGCTTGGCGGAGCACAAGAGCCTATCGGTGCCACATCGGCTTGATTAAGGAAGATGATGGCCAATTCTCGGCGATCGTCTTGAACCTTGCTGGGACTGGCAGTTGTGGCGACACAGAGGAAGAGGCTCTCAACAACGTTCGTGAAGCGGTTCTCGGCGTCATTGAATCTTATCTTGAATCGGGGGAAGAGATCCCCTGGATGAATTCGATATCGGAAACGTCCGCGGAAGACATCCCTGAAGGTGCAAAGCTCACGTGGATTCTTGTGAATGCCTAGTAAGGTTCCGCGAGTCACGGGTGAAGAGGCCTGCAAGGCCTTTTACAAGGCAGGGTTCGTACTGCATCGGGTATCGGGAAGTCATCACATCCTTAAGAACGATGCGGGCATACGGTTGAGCGTTCCCGTTCATAAGGGGAAAACCATTGGGATCGGCTTACTAGCCAAGCTGATCAAAGACGCCAACCTAACCGTTGATGCATTCACGGAATGCCTTTGAGGGTAGCGCCAAACCTGGCCCCGAATGAACCCGGTCCGGGCTATTCGGGCCAGAACGGGAGTATTGACCGCTTTATGCTCCCTTCTTCCCGCGGGCACAAACGCATTCGTTCTCCCCTCCTCCCCGCCCGCTTGCCCTTCGAGGGGCGGCGAAGTTAAACTGTTCGAATGCGTTTTGACCAACAAACTCGGTAATCGTTTCTGTAGGGAACGCCCTCCGTGGCGTTCCGGGTGATGACAACGACGCAGCGCCACTGCAGCGCGTTCCCGACAGGTTGAGTCTGTCAAAACCCATTCGGGCCCGCCGCCTTCGGGCTACGCCCCCCACCAGATCCTCCCCCTTCCACAACAAGGCCCTCCAGAACCAATGCTAAACCTGCGACAACGTGTGACGATGCTCGTGGTTGGATTGATCCTCGTCGGCGCGAGTGTCTGTGCCCAGGAGACTACCGTTCCCGACTTCATGGTCGCGCATCTCGACGAGAAGATCGCTGCCATCGAGCAGTGCCAGCGGGCGAGGGGAGCGGAGGGGGATGCCTTTGTCTTCGTCACCGACACGCATACGCACGCCAATTCGATGCTCTCCGCCCGGCTCGCAGGGGCCATCTGCCGTCGTGCGTCGGTCGACAAGGTGATCTTCGGCGGTGACGCCGTCGTTGCGTTTGGCTCCGAAAGCGACATGTATGACTGCGTGCGCAAGCACACCACCGCCTTCGAGACATACGTTGCGCCGTACGCCCGGATCTACAACGTGATCGGCAACCACGACATCATCATCAAGGACGTGTCCGACAAGGCGAATCCCCGGTCCTATACGGCCTCCGACGAAACGCGGCATGCGATGCTTCTGGAGCGGCAAGAGCGCTATGCGCGCTTCGACCCGAAGAACCGGCTGGGCGGCTACTTCTATGTGGACAATCCCGCGCAGAAGATCCGCTACATCGGCCTGAACGGCTGGGAGCGGCACAGCGACAGCCGCACGACCTGGACGGCCATAACCGGCTTCTCGCCCGAACAGGCCCGCTGGCTCGTCGACGAGGCGCTCGTGATGCCGTCCGACGGCTGGACGGTGGTGATCGTCATGCATGCCAGTATCGCCGTCGGCAAACGCGGTTCGGCGGATTACGCCCCCTTCGAGGTCCTTCGCGGAATCGTCAAGGCCTTCGCCGAACGTGGGAAATACGCGTTCCAGGGGGAGGTCGCCCGGTACCGCTATGATCTCAAGGCTGACTTCACCCAAAGCGGCGCCACACTCGCCGCCTTTTTCGCCGGGCATTACCACCAGGACCGGTTTGTCTTTGCCGACAATACGGCCCATGTCGTATCGACCTGCGATGCACGCTACAACGACGACGTCGTCCGCCGCCGCATCAACACCCCAACGGAGTGCAGCTTCGACGTCGTGTCGCTCAACAAGCGAGAAAAGAAGATCACGCTCATCAAAGTCGGAGCGGGCTTCAATCGCATCTTCCACTATGACTCGCGGATCAAAATCGCGGTGGGCACGAAGCAATCGCTCCGCTCCGAGCTTGCCGAAGCGTGCCAGTGGAATTCCAGTGACGAGAACGTGGCCGCCATCGCCGGTGGCACACTCACAGCGTTGCACCCAGGCCATGCCACCATCACGGCCATGGACCGCCAGCAGAATAAGGAATACTTCGACGTCGAGGTGTTTTAGAATTGCCATGTGTGGGACGCGAGCAACGCAACTATTCCAACCCGCCGCGCTCGTGCTGACACTTCCAGCAGAGGTCGAATGCCGGGGCGTTTTCCTCGCCACATTCCGGACAGATCCAGGACGTTTGCGAAACAGACTCGCCGCGCTCCGCGTGAAGCTCGGCGATGAGGCCTCGGGCACGGTCAAAATCCTCAGCCCCGACCCAAAGTCGC
>CAZLDQ010000394.1:0-3114 GCA_964558295.1 uncultured Planctomycetaceae bacterium
CGGCCAGGTTGCACACCTCGGCCGGCCAGTAGTTCATCTGGAGATTGATGTTCGTATGGAAGTCGGCGTTCCAAGGGGCCTTCATATGCTCGTTCCAGATCCCCTGCAAGTTGGCCGGCAAGCAGCCCGGACGCGAACTGCCCATCAACAGATACCGGCCGAACTGGAAGTAGAGCGTCACCAGCCCGGGATCGTCAGCCCCGTTGCGTACCGCGACCAGCCGCTCGTCGGTGGGCAGCTTCTGCCGATCGATGTCGGGCGCACCGAGCACGAGTTTCACGCGGCGGAACAACGTCTGATGGTCTTCCGTATGATTGCCCAGCAACGCTTCATATCCCTTCCCGGCCGCCGCTTCGAGTTGCTTCAAGCAAACCTGATGCGGATCGGCATTGCGCAGGCTGGTCGCCGAGGCGAGCAGGAAGGTCACTGCGTTGGCCCCTTCGATCACGAGGCTCTTGTCGTTGGCCGTGATCGAGCCGCTCTCGGGAATAGCCTTGAGCTGGGCCTCAAACTTCATCCCCTCGCCCCCATTGCACGCCCCGCGAAGCACGAGACGGTCCATGGCCGGTGCCCGAGTCTCGGCGTCTTGCGAGCGGGTGAGCGACGCGGCACAACAGATCCGCCCCGGCTTGTCGCAAGTCAGACGCACGACGAGCACCTGGTCCGGAGCGCTGGAAAACACTTCCCGTGTGAAGCAGGCGTCCCCCACGCGATAGGTAATGCGAACAATCCCCGCGTCGAGGTCCAACTCGCGGCGGTAATCGCTTACCGTGTCAAGCTCGGGCACGTCGAGCCAAAGGTCGCCGAGCGTTTCGTACGACTCGATCCGGCAGGGGATGCCCATCATCGTGCGCCCAGCCAACTCGGTCGCTTCTTCGTTTTTCCCTTCAAACAACAACCGCCGCACCTCAGGCAGGGCCTTGAGTGCTTCGGGATTATGGCGATCCTTGGGCCCACCGGCCCAGAGGGCATCGTCGTTCAACTGAATCCGCTCCCGACCCAAGCCGCCAAAGACCATCCCGCCCAGCCGTCCATTGCCCACAGGCAGCGCTTCGGTCCACATGCCAGCCGGCTTTCGGTACCAAAGCACCAGCGGACTGGTGGGCGGCTCCGCCTGACCGATAAGCTCTGCCAGACGAAACGCTCCTGCCTGCACAAGGCCCTTGAGGAACTGTTGGCCCATCGTGCTTTGGGGATCGACCGGCCAGTTGGCCCATGCCAGATGGTCGCCGGTGCGGAATTGCCACACGCCGCTCAAATCCATTCCCCCCACGTCGCACGAGAGGGTCACTGGGCCGCTCATGATTCCGCCATCGCCCCCTTGATCGTGAACTCTCACCGCGATCAAGTTGAACTCCCCAGGCCGGACGAGCTGCGCGTTGACCTGATACCGCCTCACCACGCCCGACTTTCCCTCAGCCTTAGGAGGCAGAGTGCCGGTGCTGCCGATCTTTGTGCCGTTAAAGTAGGCCTCGTCGCTGTCGTCGATTCGTCCCAATTCCAATCGCAACGCCTTGCCTGCCCATTCCTTCGGCACCTTCACAAAGCAGCGATACCAGGCGAACCCGTTGTACTGGCCCAGTTCTTTCGGCGAGGCACTTTCCCAGGCCCCTGGCACATGGATCGTGCTCCAATCCGACCTTGGCCCGTCAGCCGCCCAGGCAGGGCTGATCCGGCACAGGATCAAGGTCAAGGCGACGAACAAATGACATGGGCGCGAGATAGACATGGTGCAGTGCTCCAAACGGGGGCTTTCACGGGTCGTTCCAGTATAAGCCGCCCGGAAGGGAGTCGCAACTTGGCAGACTCCTCGGGTCTGGCAAGTCTTCCTGGCAACTACCGAGACAGGCATCTTGCCTAAATCGTACCACAAGCGTCCCGCTTGTGTGTCGTAGCATAAGCGTCCCGCTTGTGTGTTGTAGCATAAGCGTCCCGCTTGTGTACCGCAAGCCAGGCATCCTGCCTGGCCGCGGAGGCTGCAGAGTAGGCCTCAGGCGAGATGCCTAAACGACGGCAGGCGGGGCATCTGCACAGGGATGCCAGGAAATCTTGCCACACACGACATCTCCGCGTGGCTGGCATCCCTGCTTTGGGACGGCGTAATGGGGTCGGTTATTTCATGGATCCCGCCAAGCTTCCGTCCGCGAGGCAACCGATCTGGTAATGTTCCGCAATCGCGACGCTACCGAACAGCTCCATTCCAGCGATCTGGGAGAACCCGCAGCGGAGCGATCGGTCAAAGTGGCCGTCAAGTGTCCAAAAGTGCGCGTTGAGAGCTGCTGCCCAGAGGCGTATAGTGAGGTGCGTCGGGCGATTCGTCAGGATGAACCTGAGCGTCCAACAACGCTTTTTCTACGGGGCTTCAGCGATGATTGACTGTTGTATCCTCTTTTCCTATTACCATCGAGACAACACGGCCCAGCAGACGGTCGTCCGCGACCATTTTGCCCGGTTATGCCACGACAACCCCGACATGCCGGTTGTCCCCCTAGTCTGCGGCTATTCGCCACTCATCCCGGGAACGATCGACGTGCGCCACGCGCCTCAGTACTGGGTCGACGCTTGGGCACCGGGCCAGACGCAGCACAGTGCGTTGTGGCATCACGGAGATCAGATCTTCTGGCGATACCTCCTGATGCCCGAGGCCGTCGCGGCGGAACGCTACATCCTGTTCGAGTGGGACACCTTCAGCCACGGAATGGGCGTGCGCGAGTTCTACCGCGAAGTCTGGGACGGCCCGGACGTGGCCGGCGCCCGGGTCGTCAGCTACACGCCCCGCCCAAACTGTCATCATGCCCCACAGTGGAAATGGTTCGACAAACTCTGGGAGCGTCTGCCCGCCGAGCAGTTGATCGGGATCGTCCCGTTATGCGGCACATTCCTTCGCCGCCGAGCGGCGGAGGTGATCATCCACACCGACCCGGAGAGTGTCTACCCAGGATTTCGCGAAGCCTTTGCAGAACTCCGGCCCTTCGTGATTGCGTATCGTGCGGGAATGACTTTTGCCCAGTTGACCACGCGCGAGACGCTCCTCTGGACCCGCCAGAACCACCCCCCCTTGCGCGACGAGCCAGGAATCTACCCTCCGTGCAAGACGTTGACGCCTTTTCACCG
>CAZLDQ010000395.1:0-3104 GCA_964558295.1 uncultured Planctomycetaceae bacterium
CGGACGCTCAACTGGCTCGAAGGCAACATTGATGCCGACCCGTTGTTTGTGGCTTCGTACTACCTGAGCCAGACGGCCGCCGGTCAAAACCAGACCAGTCCGGCGGTCGATGCCGGTAGCGCCAAGGCCAACCAGGTCGGCATGGCTGGGTACACCACGCGGACCGACAATCGTGGCGATTCCGGCCAGGTGGACATGGGCTTCCATTACCCCGGTCCCGGCCGGTACAACCTGACGGTCACCATCGTCGGCGGCCATGGTACCGTCACCCCGATGACCGGTCTATACCATGAGTTCCAGGAAGTGACCCTTACCGCGGTTCCCGAGGAAGGCTGGCGCGTCCGCCAGTGGATCGGCACCGACGTCGATCCGTCCTGGAACAAGAACACCGCGGTCGTGACGATGGACAGTGGCGCCGACAAGTTTGTCACCGTCGAGTTCGAGCTGGCCGTGACCCGCAACCTGCTGGTTCCGACGCACTATCGAACCATTGAGGATGCGGTCCTGGCGGCCAGTCCCGGTGCCACGAACATCATTCTTAGCGCAGGGGTTTACTATATTTCCAACCCGGAGGGTATCGATCTCCAGAGCAAGAACATTCGCATCATGTCCACCGATCCGAACGATCCATCGGTGGTGGCCAGCACGGTCATTGATTGCCAGGGCAGCCGGTTCACCCGCAAACGCGCGTTCCATTTCCACAACGGAGAGACCGCCGACTGCGTGATCACCGGCGTGACCATCCGCAACGGATACTGGAGCGGTACGGTAGGCATCACCGGCGGCGGCCAGCCCTCCCAACCGCTTCCGTATGATCCTCAGGATGATTCTCCGCCTTGGTGGGAAAACTGGGGCCAGAATGTCACCGGCACCGGTTACGGCGGCGCGATCCTTTGCGAGAACGGCAGCTCGCCCACGTTCCAGAAGTGCGTGATCGAGAACTGCCAGGTTGTTGCGGCCCAGGGCGGTAACGGGATCAGTGGTCGTTCCATCCCGCCGGGTTCTGATCAGGACGGCTACTGGGGCGGTTACGGCGGAAATGCCTCCGGCAACGGTTATGGCGGCGCCATCGCCTGCCTAAGCGGCAGCAAGCCCACCTTCGTCGATTGCATCATCCGCAACTGCAGCGCCCGCGGCGGCATGGGCGGCGACGGCGGCAACGGCACCCAGGACAACCAGGGCAGTGGTCGCGAGAGCTGGGGCGGAGACGCAGGCGACGCCTCCGGCGACGGTCACGGCGGCGCGGTCTATGCCGGCGGCGGCAGCGACGCGGTCTTCAAGAACTGCGTATTCGCCAACAACCGAGCCTTGATCGGTGCGGTCGGTGCGGTCGGCCAGAATGGTCCTGGCAGCGGCCTGAGTGATCCGTATCCCAATCCGGCCGGTCCCGGTGCCCAAGGCCAACTGACGGTCAACGGGACGATTGCCGGCGGCGCGGTCTACCAGGAAGACGCCAACCTGACGTTTATCAACTGCAAATTCACGGCCAACAGCGCATACGCCGGATACACATACGAGTCGCTTGGTTTGAGCAGCACCACCGAGGACGACGAGTTCCGTCTTTATGCCCCCGGCGGCGCGATTTATCTTGCCTCGGGCAATCAGCTCAATCTGGACCGCTGCCAGTTCGTCGAGAACCTCAGCGGCGCCGTCTACCTCGTCGGTGGCAGTTCCATCGACGCCAACGCGACGGAGTTCAGTCGCAACAAGGCGCCCCAGATCCCTGTCGATGCGGTCAACGTCACCCAAGTGCGGATCGTCGATGGCCAGGTCCGTGATGTCTATCCAGTCGGTCTTTCCACCGAGGGCGGTGCCGTGTATATCGGGCCTTCCTGCACGGATGTGACGTTCCGCAACTGCGAATTCCAGAGCAATACTTCCGCCGACAGCGGCGGCGCCATTCGCCTGCTGAGCGATGCGTATTTTGGCGACTGTGCGTTCGCCGGCAACCGGGCGGGCGAAAGCGGCGGCGCGATCGACGCTTTCTACGATACCGGCGATTCCACCACTGTGAGGAACCTCTCCCTGAACATCGAGTCGTGCATCTTCAGCGGCAACTACGCCAACGACGGCTACTACGCCCAGGGCGGCGCCCTTCACCTCGAGAACGTCGATGCGGGGGTGACGCCAACCTACTTCCTGAACAACCGGGCCAAGAGCGGTGGCGGTCTGTTCATCACCGGCGGCGGTATCGAGCTCCGGGGCGGCAGCATCCGCGGCAACACCGCCATCGGTGGCAGCGGCGTGACTCTGGCTTCCGACGTGCTCGTCAGTGATTGCATCACAATTTCGGGCACAACCGTGTTGCCCAGTCTTACGGACGCCGATTATTTCAATCGTGGGCGTTTCGCCCGTAAGGAGACCGGCGCCGGTATCGACGTCGGCGGCGGTCTGGTGCTGGCCACCGCGAACGCCCAGATCGACGACTGCATGTTCACGAACAACCAGGCCACCGGCGCCAAAGGTACCGGCGGCGCCGTGTGCTTCTATGCCGACGGTGGCACGGTCACTCATTTTGTGCGGAACTGCCTCTTCGCATCCAACTCCGCTTTCCGTGACGGCGGCGCCGTGTCGAGCAACCTGTTCGCGCAGCCTACCATCGTCAACAGCACCTTTGCGGAGAACACCGCCGGCAATCTGGGCGGCGCGTTGTTCTGCGATTGGAGCGCCAAGGCCACGGTCATCGACTCAATTTTCGTGAAAAACAGCAAATATGCGGTCGCAGAGGTCGATTTCGCCGATGCGACGATCACACACAGCCTGTTCTATGAGAACACGCCCGCCGATTGTGGCGTGTTCGACACGGTGGCCGGCGACATTCTCGCCAAATCGTGCCAGGCCCACAACTCGACGAACATTTTGGGTGATCCGTTGTTCGTGGAAGGTCCGCTCGGGCGCTTCTATCTGAGTCAGACTGCCGCAGGGCAGGGCGCCAACAGCCCCGCGATCAACGCGGGCAGCAGCTCCGCCTCAGGGGCCGGCCTAGCGAATTTGACCACGCGGAGCGACGGCATGAAGGACACCGGCGTTGTGGACTTGGGCTACCACTTCCAGGACCACACGACGATGCCCAAGTATACCCTGAGCGTGGAGGTCATCGGTGG
>CAZLDQ010000396.1:0-3066 GCA_964558295.1 uncultured Planctomycetaceae bacterium
ATAGCAACAAGCAAACCAAGCGGGCTCGACTGCTATGCTAGCTTCAAAGGGGTGGATTCAGGCATGCCACGTACAGCGAGATTCACGCCGGGCGGGATGGCGTTTCACGTCTTGAATCGAGGCGTGGGGCGGATGCGGCTGTTTCTCAAGGACGCCGACGCGCAGCAAGAAGCCGAAGAAACGATTTGTTATTCCTACGATTCGGCCGGGCGCATGCTCTCCGAGGCCGACGACACCTCATCGATCCAGTACGCCTATAGCGACGCCGGCCAGATCCTCCAGATCACCCAGTCCAGTGACCTCGCGCCGACCGTCGTCTTCGCCTACGCCTATAACGACGCCGGGCTCTGTTCGAGCGTCGCCGTCTCGATCGACGGCGTGGCCGACTACGTGGACGACTATTCCTACGATGCGCAAGAAAACCTCGTCGCCATCAGCCGCCACGGCGTCGACGGCGGCCATGCGGTGGCCCAAATCGACGTCACGCTCAGCTACACCGACTCCGGCCAGCTCGCGTCGATCAGCCGCTACCTTGATGGCGCCCTGACCGTCACGGCCGATTACACCTACGACTCCACCGGCCTTCTGGTTGGGCTCGTCTACCATCAAGGCGACACCGTCCTGGCCTACTACACCTTCTCGGGCATCGCCTGGGACTCGACCGCCTCGGTCGGCCCAACCGCCCCGACCGGCCAGAGCATGCTGCCCGTCTCCGACACGTCGGACATCACCTCCGCCCTCGAAACCGGCACCTATGTGGGCACACTCCTCACCTCGGTCGAGTCCACCGATGGCACGGTCACCTATACCTACGACGCCCTCGGGCAATTGCTCTCGGCCACCTACTCCCCTCTCTCTCTGGGTGAGGGTGTCGCGGTCCTCGCCGACGAGTCCTACACCTACGACGCCAACGGCAACCGCCTCACGGCCAACGGCAACACCTACACCACCGGCGCGGACAACCAACTCCTCTCCGATGGCACCTACACCTATGCCTACGATGCCGAAGGGAACCGCATCGCTCGGTTCATCGACACGAACGACGACGGATTGCTGAACACCGGCGACACAGACGTCACGGAATACACCTGGGACGCCCGGAATCGGCTGGTCAAGGTGATCGATCGCGCCACCGCGGGTGGTCAGGCAACCCAGGTGGTCGATTATCTGTATGACACGGAAAACCGTTGGATAGGCGAGAGTATTGATAGCAATGGCGATGGTACGATTGACCGTCAAATCCGCCTCGTCTACGACGGCAACCAGGTTGTTTTGCAGTTCGAGAAGGAGGGCGAAGGGGCTGTAACGGGGCAGAACGTGACCCGTCGCTTGCTCTGGCAGCCCAATGCCGTCGATCAGTTGATGGCGGAAGAATGGACGCACTTGGATAACGGCAGCATCGTGAGCGACGAAGTGCTTTGGGCGCTCACGGATCGGCAAGGCTCGGTGAATGATCTGGCGAAGTACAACGCCACCACCGGTGCTACGGCCGTTGTTGACCACATTGTTCGCAACAGTCTCGGGAAGGTCATCAGCGAAAGCGATCCTTCGCAAGGCAGTCTGATCGGTTGGACGGGTCGGCCAGTTGACAAGGCCACAGGCCAACAGAACAACCTCAACCGCTGGTACGATCCGATCATCGCCGGTTGGATGAATCAAGACCCGATTGGCTTCAAGTCGGGCACGACGAATCTGTACGCTTACTGCGGCAATTCGCCGACCAATGCGACTGATCCATCTGGCTTATTACACAAATGGGGCTTCACTTTAGGCTTCTACATCATTACAAATGCTGGGGTCGAATATACTGGAACAACAGCCGAGGAGTTCACGGCCGCTCTCCAAAACATACGGAACGCAGGCCAGAAGATCAAAGAGGTGATTATAAAGGGGCACGGTGATGAAACGTCCATCGAGGACAAGAACCACCACGTCTTTATCGAGTTTGCGAATGGCAGGTTTCGCAGCGAAGATGCCGAAATCGGCACACTACTCAAGAGTATCATCGACAAGGATACGGAAATCAGACTTCGTGGGTGTAACACGGCGGTCCTTGCTGGCTCGCTTGCTGGCTTCCTGGGGAGGGGCCACGTTACCGGCATGACATTCTGGGCTATTGACATTCCGTTCACTTACTGGGTAATCGCGCCCTGGATCACCTTGTAAGCGGACAAGGCGTTGGCTAGAAGGAAGTGATAAGATGAATCTTGCCTTTCCGACTGTGGAGGGTACTTGCCGCCGCTATTTGCGGCGCAATCTCTATCTTCAAGCCGTGGTGATTTTCCTCACTGGGCCTTGCGACTTAGACCACCTGTTCCTGTTCAAAATCTCGTTCCCTGGATTTGTGCTTTATTGGATTCTGGCGTTTGGAATACTTTGGCTTCGATCTGGTTGCCCCAGACGATCTGAGTTGATGATAATTAAATGGGGTTCTCTTGCCGTGGTCGCAGCAACGATTGCGATTGCGTCTGTGGTTCAGATCGTGAAGTATCGGTAACAGTGGAGTCCAAACCATGACCCGAATCCTCAACGCCGAACCCACGGCCGTCTTCGCGTTCACTGGGCGTCCACTCAATAGGAACGTAAACGGGAAGAACGTAAACGAAGAACGTAAACGGGACAGGTCTAATTAGTGGCAAACTTGGGGGGAGCGGTAGGATTCAGGCATGCCACGTACAGCGAGATGCGCGCCGGGCGGGATGGCGTTTCGCGTCTTGAATCGAGGCGTGGGGCGGATGCGGCTGTTTCTCAAGGACGCCGACGCGCAGCAAGAAGCCGAAGAAACGATTTGTTATTCCTACGATTCGGCCGGGCGCATGCTCTCCGAGGCCGACGACACCTCATCGATCCAGTACGCCTATAGCGACGCCGGCCAGATCCTCCAGATCACCCAGTCCAGTGACCTCGCGCCGACCGTCGTCTTCGCCTACGCCTATAACGACGCCGGGCTCTGTTCGAGCGTCGCCGTCTCGATCGACGGCGTGGCCGACTACGTGGACGACTATTCCTACGAGACAGAAACGGAGACAGAAACGGGACAGGTTCGGTATTGACAAGATAGGCAAG
>CAZLDQ010000397.1:0-3042 GCA_964558295.1 uncultured Planctomycetaceae bacterium
CGGAGAAGGCCGTCACCTACCTTAGCCGCTGTGCCATTTGGGCTGAAACACTACAGCGGGCGCAAACGGGTGTCGCCGAGGCGTGCGAACCGTGCAATGGGAAGAACTCTGTGCCCCGAATGGCCATGTCTTGTTCGACAACTCGTAGTTGTGCAGTCCCAAGCCCCACTGTTTCAGGTGGTTGGTGCATTGGCTGCGTCGGGCCGCTTCACGCGCAGCTTGAACGGCGGGAAGAAGCAGGGCGATCAAGATGCCGATGATCGCGATGACAACCAGGAGTTCAACCAGTGTGAATGCCCGGCGAAGACGGGACGCAGGCTGGTATTGTTCCGCAACGTGCAACCCGATGAGATTCAGCGACAAGATGTAACGGGACATAAGTGCCCTCACAAACACTATCAAATAGTGCGTGATTAGACAACGCTTTGATACAAGCCGCCTCCGGCTCTGACCGTATAGCACAATGCCGCTTCTCGTGACCCTGTCCGCGATTGCTCGAATGGCGATCGACCGGCCGGTCCATTTCTTCGTTGTCTCACCTCCAGGAAATGACTGGCTAAATCCGTTGGGTAGCGTTCCGTAAATGGTCTTGCATGGCAGCCTTCGCGCGGTCACAGGCCCCACGCCGTATGGCTTCCAGGATCGCCTGATGCTCGGCGACTGCGCGGCGGCGGATTTCCACGTCGTCCTGGTAACGCGATTGCAGTTCGCCGAGCAGGTCGGTGATCGAGGCCATAAAAACATGGAAGATGGGATTCCCGGTACTGCGGGCAAGTTCCTGATGAAAGGTGATGTCGCTCTGGACATAGGCTGATTGGTCCGTCACGTTTTCCTGCATTCTCTCGACGGTCTCCTCAAGGACCTGAAGGTTATCCTCGCTTCGGTTGGTGGCTGCCAGTTCAGCAATGCTCGCTTCGAGATGGAGCCGGGCCTCGAACAGATGCCGTAGGTCGATCGTGGCCTGGGTCTTCAATAGCGGAGAAAGCATGCCGAACAATGCGGCCAAATCCAAGGGTTTGACGAAGATCCCCTTGCCATGCCGAGCTTCGAGGATGCCCAGCCCCTTGAGGACGCAGATCGCCTCACGCAATGGCAAACGGCTGACGCCGGCCATTTTCGCCAGTTCGCGTTCCGAGGGGAGGCGGTCACCGCCTTGGAGACCTTGGGAGGCAATGTAGCGAATTAGGGCTTGAGCAATTGCTTCGACGACGGTTTGGCGTTTTCCTGTATCGAGGGTCTGAACAAGGGGCATGGAGGCCTCGCCTGTTAAGCTCATATGACCAGTTCTCAGCTTAGTACTCGCTACCAGCATTGTCAATCGCGGAGCCTGCAAAGTGCCGCAAGACTCTTGCAGGAACCGCTGTTCGGCCGGATTGACGCAATACAGTCTCAAGAAGCAGGAAGCGAGAAGCGTCGCACTCTTTGGAAGTATCTTTGTATAACCTAAAGGTATTATGGCAGGGCCCAAATGGGCCGCTAATCTGAGCTATGTTTGTGGAGTGATCCGAGGGGGGATTCGGCAGCACGTTTCTTTGGTCCATCCAGTTTCGGGAGTCGCTTCATGGTTTTGCCTACCCTGAATTTACTATTGCGCATGGCTACCTGTAAGTCTGACTACCTGCTTGCGTTTCTCACCGTTGGGCTGTTGCTGCTGACTGTCGGTACCGGTGAAGCTGCCGAGCCGGCCGTGAGTCTGACGATCGGTTCGAGCAAGATCGCGGTCCCCATGACCGTAACGTTGCCGGAAGGCGTAATGTTGCCCCAGATGCCGCAACTGGTCGAACTCGGCGATAAGCATCCGGTTTCTGTGCAGTTGGTGCGAGCCATTGCGGCAGACGGAACGGCAGGGAAAGAGAAGGGGCGGCTCGTGACGATCGTTGCACCGCGAGACAGTGCGACCCGTGAACGCAGCTTTCAACTGCACTCGGCCCAGACGTCTTCGTGCATCGCTGGACCTGACTTCCGATTCAAAGACGTCAATGACAAGTCGCTTGGCCTCTGGGAAGGTAACCAGCCGGTCTTCGTCTATAATCATGGTGTGATCACCAATGACAGAGTCCCTCTGAGCGACGCACGTCGCTCGCGAGCTTGCTACGTTCATCCGGTCTGGGGACTCAACGGTGAGGTGGTCACCGATGATTTCCCCAAGGACCACTACCATCACCACGGCATCTTCTGGACTTGGCCCCACGTGGGCATCGAGGATCAGCACTACGACCTCTGGGCCGACCGCGGTGGCATCCGGCAACAGTTTGTACGCTGGATGGATCGTGAGGAGGGGCCGCTCGCGGCCGTGCTGGGGGTTGAGAACGGCTGGTACGTTGGCGACCGGAAGGTCATGATCGAACGCGTTTGGCTTCATGCCTACAAGTCGGATGGACAGACGCGAGCGTTGGATATTGAGCTTGTTTTCATTCCGGTCGACCGGCCGGTCACGCTTTGGGGCGCTGAAGGCAAGAGCTACGGGGGGTTGACGATGCGGTTTGCTCCGCAGTCACGTCAAGACACCTTGATTACCGTGCCTACTGGCCGGACCAAAGACGATCTGCCCGACACGCCCCTTGTTTGGGCCGATTTCACCTCGCGGTTTGGCGAAATGACTACACAAAGCGGCGGGGCCGTGTTCGTTGACCCGGCGCATCCTGACTATCCGCCCACTTGGCTGACCCGACACTACGGTCCATTGTGTGTCGGCTGGCCGGGTGTCAAGCCGAAGACCTTCGAGCCGGGCAAGCCGATCCGCCTTTGCTACCGCGTCTGGCTTCACAAAACGGTCGTTGGCTTAACTGAGATCCAGCAGGCCTACGATGCATACTGCGTGGCTCGCAAAGCGGAATGGAAAAAGCCTAGCGACTAATGCGCAAATTACACCGTTTAGCAGCCCGTTGAACAAGTCATTTTTGGCCGGCCGAGCTGCCGAGAGGGGGCGATTCGGCCGGCGAGGGGGAACGTCGTGAAGGGGGCGAGGTTTGGGCTCGTGAAGGCTGCGGTCGCCTTCAGGAGCCACATCGTGGCAAACAGGGCAAAACACAAGCTGTCGGC
>CAZLDQ010000398.1:0-3012 GCA_964558295.1 uncultured Planctomycetaceae bacterium
TCACGGGGGGCGGGGAATGGGTCGGGCTTGCTCGTCGCTTCGGAAGGGGAGCAGTGGTGGCGATGCGCAATCTCGGGAGACGTTGAACATTTCCCCTTTTGTCCTTCCTTTCCCTGATTTCTGTGGCTTACCATCTTTCGACAAGGAACAACCGCAGAGCCTGAGAGAGCCGTCGACGCTCCCAGGCTCGTACACGCTTATGTAGCAGATCCGCAGACCGGATGCGAGCAAAGTTTTTGGCCACCTTTCGTGCTCTCGTGATCCTCCTTCTTGCTCAGACTGCGGGGAGACACCCAACGCGCACGCGCCCGGCACAAGTGCCTGGGCTGAACGGTAGACCTTCGGCAGTTTTTCGCTAGAAGACCAGGTGCTTGACGGACTCGCCGGAGTTGCGCAATTCTCGGAGGGACTCGATGCCGATCTTCAGATGGAGATGGGCGTACTGCCGGGTCACGGCCGTATCGCTGGCGTCGGTTTTGACGCCTTCGGGGGTCATCGGCATGTCAGATACCAAAAGCAGTGCGCCGTGGGGGATCTTGTTGGCAAAGGCGGCGATGAAGAAGGTTGCCGTCTCCATGTCGATGCCAATGCAGCGGGTTTTGTAGAGATAGGCCTTGAACTCCTCGTCGTGTTCCCAAACACGGCGATTGGTGGTGTAGACCGTGCCGGTGAAATAGTCCTGTTCGTTAGCCACAATCGTGTGGGAGACGGCCTTCTGGAGTTGGAAGGAAGGTAGCGCGGGGACTTCGCTGGGATAGTAACTGTCGGAGGTGCCTTCGGCGCGGATTGCGGCGATTGGCAGGATGAAGTCGCCGACCTGGACCTTCGGCTTCAGCCCCCCGCATTTGCCGAGAAAGAGGACCGCCTTGGGCGTCACGGCCGACAAGAGGTCGCAAATCGTGGCTGCGTTGGGCGAACCGATGCCGAAGTTGATGATCGTCAGCCCATCGGACGAGGTGGCCGTCTGCATCGGGCGCGAGCGGCCCCGAACCTCGGCGTTCTCCTGATCGGCAAACGCTTCCAGATAGGTGAGAAAATTGGTCAGCAGGATATATTTGCCAAAGGCGTGCAGCGGGGTGTCCGTGTAGCGTGGGAGCCAGTTGGCGACGATCTCCTGTTTGGTCTTCATGAGCAGCTCCTTTGCACCGGCCTGGGCCAGCGAAGCGTCGAGTATCGACCTCGTTTTAACCGAATTGTATGCCGAGCAGAAGACCAAGACTAAACGGCTCCCACGTCTTCGTGCTTCGGAATCCCAGAAAAACCGATTCCCTTCCCCCAAAGACTGGCTTGGGTTCCCGGGGAGCGTTAGAATCAGCCAAGAAGACTCCACCTGAAGGAGGAGATTTCCTGCCGAATTCAACTGCCAGCGCCAAGGAGATCAAGCCCATGAGTCGTGAAGCGAACGAGCGTATTGGGAGAGAAAACGAAACGGCCGGAGTTGGATCGCGTCGGAAGTTCTTGGGGCAATGGACGGGGCTGGCGGCCGCTGCGGCTGTGGGGGGAACGGCCGGCTATG
This sequence comes from uncultured Planctomycetaceae bacterium, assembly GCA_964558295.1. Taxonomy (GTDB): domain Bacteria; phylum Planctomycetota; class Planctomycetia; order Pirellulales; family Thermoguttaceae; genus JBDKTH01. The sequence goes on from CAZLDQ010000398.1 coordinate 1,517, forward strand.
CAGGCCAAGCGTGGGGGGCCGATGCGGCCGTGCCGCCGCTGTCGGCCGAAAAACGCGAGCCGCGCCCGCAGGGCGCGCCGTTGCCGTCGATCCAGTTGGGCAAGTACCAGATCAGCCGGCTGGTGGTCGGGGCCAATCCGATCATGGGGTATTCCTACCTCGGCCCGCATGTGACTGAGCACATGAAGCAGTGGTTCGAGCCGCCGCGTTCGATTGAGTTTTTGTTGGACTGCGAACGGGCGGGGATTACGGCCCATCAATACTCCGATTCGCCGCGGGCTCGGGCCACGCTGCGAGGCGCCCGCGAGCGGGGCTCGAAGATGCACTTCTTGGCCTTGGCTTCTGGGCGGGATAAGCTGCAAGAGTTTGTGCGCGAGACCCAGCCGATCGGCGTTGCCCATCATGGCGGGGCTACCGACACGATGTTCGCCCAGGGCAAGCATCAGGAGGTCCACGACTATGTGAAGGCCGTACACGACCTGGGACTGCTGGCCGGCGTCTCGGCCCACAATCCCGACTGCATCAAACGTGTCGCCGACGAGGGTTGGGAAGTCGACTACTTCATGACGTGCTTCTACTTCGTCACGCGCAAGCGGCTCAATGAGATTGCCGGTAAGAAGGAGGACGAGGAGAATCCGGTGTTGGAGATCGATCCGCACATGACCTTCCGCAAGAACGACCCGGAGGTGATGACCGCTGTGGCCCGGCAGGTCAAGCAACCCTGTCTGGGCTTTAAGATTCTGGCTGCCGGACGTCAGTGCTCGAACCAGGCTGTGGTGCAGCGAGCTTTCCGCTACGCCTTGACCCGGCTGAAGCCGATCGACGGCGTGATCGTCGGGATGTTCCCCTGGGCGTTCGACGAAGTGGGGGCCAATGCGGGCTACACCCGGGAGTTCGGCGTGCTACCGCCGTGGACTCCGCCGGCGTGAGCGAGGAATGCAGAATGATGAAGAGGGCATGTTCCCTTCGTCATTTGGCTTTCGCCCTTTGTCATTCTTCAGTCCATCACTTCTTTCCCATCCGCCGTTGCTCTTGAAAAAAACGCGAGAGGATCTGGCCGCAGGGCTCGGCGAGGATGCCGGAGACGACTTGGGTGCGGTGGTTCAAGCGAGGATCGTCCAACATGCGATAGAGGGTGTGGACGGCGCCGGCCTTGGGATCGGTGGCACCGTAAACGAGCGTTGGAATCCGGGCCAAGAGGATCGCACCGGCACACATCGGGCACGGTTCGAGGGTCACGTAGAGCGTGCAGCCGTCCAAACGCCAGGAGTTGAGGGCCCCGGCCGCCTGGGTGATGGCGATCATCTCGGCATGGGCCGTGGGGTCGCGAAGCTGCTCGCGCTGGTTGTGCGCCGCGGCAATGACCTGATCCTGGTGAACGACGATCGCCCCAATCGGCACCTCATCCTCTTGAGCGGCCGCTTCGGCCTCCTGCAGGGCTAATCGCATGTAGTAGTCGTGCACAAGGGACTCCGGGAAAGGGGGGATTTGGGGGC
>CAZLDQ010000399.1:0-2999 GCA_964558295.1 uncultured Planctomycetaceae bacterium
GCACGGTGGTGTGACAGGGACAGCCCGCGAGGGCTTACCTATGTCGATTCGGGCTCCTCCGCACAATTTGTGGGTGGCGCCATTGGGGGCAGAGCCCCAGTCTGTTTTGGATGGCGATTCACCCACAGATTTTGCGGAGGAGCCTTTTTTCGTTGGTCGAGACTGCTGTCAAGGAAACGCCAGTCCGGCTGTCTAGCCGCGGCATTTGTGCCTTGCGTTTCGTGATTGCCTTCGTATCTGTACGAGGTCGGACAGTTCACCGTAGTTGGCAAGTGTTCTCCCTGCGTGAACATGTCGAGTACGTCGCTGCGTTCTGTGATGGTGTGTTACACGGGGTGTTCGTAGTCTTGTTCGCCCAAATCCATCTGAGCAGTGAAGCTGGAGTTGATTGCTTTGCTGCTAGAAGTGAAGAAAATTTTCGCACCCCTCTCCGGAATGCTGGATTCGCTGATTGGCCCTAGGATAATTGGTGATGCCGTCTTCGTGGTATCACCTAGTCTCATCCTCCCTAATTCCCTATTCCACAGTGAGGCGTTTTGTGAGCACGTACGGACAGTCTACAGCGGCGACGGAAGGTCTTGCGTCAGGGATGGACGATTGTTGCAGGAAAACGGCTCCATGCGAGCCGGGGCGATTTCGGGCGATCCGACGGTTGCGCCAGACGGTAGGAACGATGTGGCGGCGCGGACCGTGGGGCTTCTTTCTGTTGTTGGTAATAGGAAATATTGTGCTCAGCTACATGGTGTTTGCCCAGTTTCCGGCTACCGAATGGACAAAGAGCACCAAAGACATCACGATGGCTAGTGTTGGGCCGATGGTCGCAAAGGCGAATGTTCCATTGTCCAACGCCGAGCAGTTGGAGGCGAGGGGGTATCTGGTGCCGGCGCAGCAGATCCTCGTCAGTCCACTCGTTTGTGGCCTAGTGGTGGCCATGCCAATTAAGGAGGGGCAACGAGTGGCCAAGGGGGACGTATTGGCCCGATTGGACGAGGCCGAGTTACGGGTCGAGTATGAGCGGGCCAGTGCTACGCTCGAGCTGGCTCGAAACGCGCTGTTGGAATTGGAGCGAGGGAGCCGACCGGAGGAGATTGCCCAGGCTCGCTCGGATCTGGCGGAAGCTGAGGCTCAGTTGCTGCAATTGGAAGCGGAATGGAAACGGAGCGGCCAGTTGCGGGCACGTCATGTCCTCTCGGAGCAGGAGTACGAATTGGTCCAGAGCCGCTATTGGGCGATGAACCGCCGTGTGGAGCGGCTACGGCTTGCGCTGAAGCTGACGGAGATGGGGCCTCGTGAAGAACGCATTGCTATGGCGCGCGCCCAGGTGCGGCAAGCGGAGGTTGAGTTGATCAAGGTTCAGAAAAGGCTCGATGGGTGTATCATTCGGGCTCCGATTTCTGGCACGATCCTTAAAAAAAACTCCGAGGAGGGAAACCTGGTGAATCCAGCCTCGTTTCGAGGGTGCTACAGTCTCTGTGAACTGGCCGATTTGACAAATCTGGAGGCGGACCTGTTGATCCAAGAACGGGATTTCTCGCGGGTCTATGTGGGACAGACCTGTACGGTCCGCACCGAGGCTTTCCCCGACCGGACCTACCAGGGAGTCGTCGCACGAGTCCTGCCGATGGCCGATCGAAACAAAGGAGCGATTCCGGTGCGCGTGCAGGTTCGTGTGCCTCCGGAAGAGGATGGCGTCTACTTGAAGCCTGAGATGCGGGTGCTGGTCACTTTCTCGAACAAGCCGGCCGATGAGGTCAAGCTTGCCAGCATGCAACCGTAAGACATTTTGTTTCGATCGTCAAAGACTCTGGCGGCGGATAGTTTTCGTGTCTGCCGGAGTGGATTCGGTCATGGTTTCCTCGAGTTCCCATTGACCGTGCTGGTAGACGGCTTCCGTTTGTGCCCAAGCGGGGAGCGACTGCGTGAGGAACGCGTTCCACGCTGTTTCGATTCCTTGAGCGACACGTACGTGGTGCAACGGGTGTCTGCTGGGAAGGCTTTGATGATTCACGGCCGGCGGTGGGATATCATTCGAACGAGACGCCGGTAGGATTGTGCACTCTGTCCAGGAAAGGCCTGCAAACCGCCTGTTGCCTTCACCTTCGTGCTGCGCAAGGCCGAGAATTGTCAATAGAGTCCCAACTCGTCGCGAGCCTCCTCCGTCATGCGGTCGGGTGTCCAGGGGGGATCGAGAGTGACTTCCACTTCGATCTTGCCCGCATCATCACCGATCAGTTCGCCGAGCACATCTTTGGCGTCTTGGACCAACTGCGGAGCCGCCGGACAGGCCGGGCTCGTCATCGTCATCTTCACGTAGATATTTGCCTGGCCGTGCTGTTCCGTGACTCGGACCTCGTAGACCAGCCCCAGGTCGACGATATTCACCAACAGCTCCGGGTCTTGCACTTGGCGGAGGGCTTCGTAAATGGTGTCTTCGGTGATGGGCATGGTTGATGAAGGATGAAGGTGATGGGGCGGGTCATTCGTCTATTTACATTTAGCGTTCATTCGCCATGATTTGCCTTCACATATACCGTGTCATCTTCGATTCTCACTTCATAGGCTGGTGTGTCGTGGGTGGCGGGCAGGGAGAGGACCCGGCCGGTGCGGATGTCGAATTGGGCTCCGTGGCGAGGGCAATGGATGACGAAACCGGTCAGTTTGCCGTCGGCCAGGGGGCCGCCGTCGTGAGTGCATTGGTCATCAATCGCCCAATACTGCCCCTGGACATGGAACAGGGCTACGATGTGGTCGTCGACTTCCACCACCATCCGGCCGGGATCTGGCAGGTCGTTGGTTTTACAGACGGGAACGAATTTCGACATGGCCGTTTTCCCTCTCAATTCGTGTTCCAAAGCCGCGCCCGCGTAGCGGTTGGGCTTACCCGACCGCTTCCTCCCAATATTCTGGCTCCTCCGCAGAATTTGTGGGTGGTTCGTTGGGGGGCGGCCCCCAAACCTCTGGGATTGGTCGGATGCATGCCAATCTCGGGAGTCTGGGGC
>CAZLDQ010000400.1:0-2961 GCA_964558295.1 uncultured Planctomycetaceae bacterium
ACACTACGCCATCCCACGGCTTCCCCTGTATCGGCAATCCGGTGCCCCGCATTAGCAGAAACCTCCTCTGCCGTACTGTTATACACTCTACCTACAACTTGATGTTGATCTTAGTCCTAGCGCCTTCCGGGGCTTTGTCCCATTCGGCGAATTTCGCCGCCTTTTGGCCGTCCTGCTCATAGATCTCGATGAGCATCTGGTTCTGCTGGTTCTCCGGACTGATCTGGCCCGAGGAATTGCGCCCGGTGTACTCCAAGACCGCCGTGAGTCGATAGAAACCCAACGGCATATTGGACACATCCAGCACGCCGGAGAACGTCCGCGGCTCGAAGGGCAAAAAGATGCCCGTCTGACGGCTGGCTTCGCTGGTCATCAGGAACTGCTGGTACTTGGCGTCCGGCTCCCCTGCGGGCGTCAGAATCCCCTTGCATCGCGGCGTCACGTGGGTCACCCCGTTGTTGAGGAAACTGGACGTGACCATGTAGCGAGCCGGGGTCAACTGCGCGAAAGAAATCGACATCGGGCTGATCACATTCGTCGCGGTGGCTCTGCCGTTCTTGAGGCACACGTGCGCCGTTCTCATGCCCGCCGGCGATCCGTCGCGATACGTCGTGTGGAAACGGAGCGTTCCATAGTAGTTCGAATATTGTGTGGCGGTGGGCGGCATGCGAACGATCAGATTGAGCGTACGCCGACCGTAGCCTTGCATCGTGAACTGCGGAGGCTGCACCGTCACCCAGTCAACACACCCCAAATCCTCCCCCTTGATGCCGCTGCCGTTGACGACATGCAGCATGTGCTCGGGCAGAATGAATTCCACGTTCACGGTGACCGGGTCTTCCGACCCATTGCCCACCGTGATCTGACCGGTTCGTGTCGAGCCCGGCGTCACATCGATAAACACGTTCTCTTTGTCCAGGTCGATCGGCGCCAGGCCGACTCTCGAACCGACGACCTGGTCACCCACAAAGTCGATCTCCTTGTTGATGCCGTTGCCTCGCCGGCCGTCCACCCAGAGAAAACCCTCGATCTTGTACTTGCCGCTGGGAAGCAGAATCCCAAGGTCTTGCTTGAGGTTCAGTTTCACACCCGGGATGATGCCGTTGTCCGGAAGGCGGACTTCCGCCACCTTGGCCCAGTGTCCCTGCCTGGACTGCCAGACCCGAAGCTGCCCGGTCAAACGGGAATAGGTGCCGCCGGTGTTGACGATGGTCATGGTCCCCAGAACCGACGCCAGAGGATTCTCAACCGTCGGCTCCTGATAGATCATGCCCACGTCCTGCAGTTGCACGTTGTGCTGAAGCGGGATGTTCTGCGCTTCCAGGATGATCGGCACCAAGTATTGCATGCCCAGCAAAGCACCGCCGTAGGGGCCGTCGATGTCCGTCTCGCGAGGTTCCGTCTCCGCCACCAGTGCCGCGAAGTAGAATCCTCGCGTGCCCGGCGGAATGTTGGCGACCACCGTGGCCGGAACGCGCTGGAACGGGTCTACGACCGCGCTTTCGACGGTACACCTGAGCCAGTCCTTACAACTCTTGAGAGCGGACATGTCCATCGTGTTGGAGGGATCGTCGGGCCGGACCTCCGTCCAAACGCCGTCGGAGTCCTGGCTGAGGTCGGCGATCCGCAGGGTCACTTTCTCGGTCGCATCCCGGCTGATGTTCTCCAATGTAAAATTCAGCCGGACGTTCGACCGCCCCGGCGTGACCTGTTGTCGGAGGATAATGGGCTGAACGATGAACTCGCCGAATGCGGAACTCGTCGTTAGCAGCACGAAGGCCGCAATTCCGATGACTCTCGCCAGAGGGCCGACGCCGCGGCGAACCGCGTCGTTCGCTCGGCAATTCGAGAGATTCGCTTCCAACTGCTTTGATTGATTTCCGTACACCATGATGACTCCAGCTCTCTGTGTAATTTCACTTGATCCTTGCCTGGGAGGCGTAGAATACGAGCGGTCAGTCCTACGCCGATTCTGCGGTTTCTCTTCGGCATTCCAGAGGAGGCACTTGCCCTCTTTCTGGCGATTTCCGTGAAACACCCCCAACCCATGGTGCTGCCTCCCCCAGGACCGTCATGGTGTCCTGACCGGAGCCCCAAATCCGATTCTCCAAGATTACCAAAATTAGACCCTCATGTCAAGCGTATTTTCTCCTCTTTACCCATTTTGTCGCTGCTTGGAGTTCCCAAACGAAAAACCGCTGCCCGCCCGGTAAAACGCGGTTTCTTTGAGTCCGAGAATGTATCCAGGCCATACCTGAAAATACGAGAAGCGCCCCTTGCGTCTCTTGTGCAGGGAATGCATACCCGCGTCATCACAATAGAGAAGGGGAGAGCTGAAGATCAGCCCTCCCCTTGGTGTTCTAGGACTCCGTCGTTTCGGGCCGTTACGCCGTGATTTGCCATCGGCTTTGACACAGGAAACCTGCGTCCGGGGCCCGCTCACGACCGAGCTTCGCCATGATCTGGCTCACATCACGGGCAGGCGCGAGGAACGACCTTGATCGTCACGTTCGCGACATGCACGCCCTTGGTGCCGCCGGGGACCTTGCTCAGGTCGGCATCGGTGATCTTGGCGCAGGCGGTCAGGGTGCCGCCGGGGGCGTCAATGTTCGCCGGGCTGACGCTGCAGGAATAGCTGCCGGGGACCACATCGTTGCCGTCCTTCTTGACCTTGGAGATCGAGCAGGAGAACGTCAGGCAGGTGTTGGTTTCCACGGTCATGTTCGTGCAGCCCGAGTAGGTGTGGATCGAGTCCTGATTCAGCTTGATCTTCAGGGAGCCCTGATCCTTGATGCGAACCCAGTAGCCGACGTCCATCACCACCGGGATGGTCGTGATTTCCTGCGCGATCGGGGCGCACGGCCACTCATGATACTTGATCTCGCCAGCCTGGGCAACCACGGCCAGCAGAGCCACTGCTGCGACTGCAAACAATGCCTTCTTCATCTTCACTTCCTTTCA
>CAZLDQ010000401.1:0-2903 GCA_964558295.1 uncultured Planctomycetaceae bacterium
GCATCCAAGGGAACGGCAGGCGTTTTGCTCCGACGCACGGGCTTCCGAGCGGTTTCAATTCCTTCCCGCTTCTGGAAGTCCAAGGCGTCATTGCGGCGCTGACGAGCGCCCCGCCCCCCGCCGGCACTGCGACACCGGCGGGGGCTTTTTCCGAACACACTTTTTACCGATTGACATTCGCCCCGCCCTGGGTGATCCTGGGGCGGGGCTGTTTCTTTTGGGCCAACCCCGGTAGACTATCAGGAAAGGAGGGCGACCATGCCGAAACGTCAAAAACTCCCCGATGGCATGTGCATGCGGGGGAAGGTCTACCATGCGGACTTTCGGGCCGGCGGCCGGAGGATTCGCAAGCGGTTGTCCAGCAACTTCAAGACGGCATCGCAACTGCTCATCGAGCTACGGGCCCGCGCTGAACGCGGGGAGTATGGACTTCTCGATAACGATTACCCGGTCGAGGAACTGAAGAAGCAGTGGCTTCAGCATTGCCGGCAGACCCTGAAGCCGGGGACCGTCCAGCGGTACGAATACAGCCTATCGGCGATTCTGCCGAAATTGCCGCCCCGCGTTTCCCAGATCACGGCGAAAGTGGTGATGAACTACCGGGAAGAGCGATTGGGCGCTAAAACCTCTCCCCGGACGATCAACATGGACGTGGGGACTGTGGCTACCATGTTCACCTGGGGAGTCGATCAGCGGTTGATTGCTGACAACCCTCTCCAAGGTCTGAAGCCGCTTCCGCATGACAATCCCAAGGAAGGCCGGTCGCTCGAAGAAGATGAGGTGAGCCGACTGCTGAACGTGAGCCCTGCCCTGTGGCACGACATCTGGTACGCCTTCCTGGTGACCGGGCTGCGAAAGAACGAACTGGCTTGCCTGACGTTTGACGACATCGACTGGGAGGCCCGGGAACTGGTGGTGCAGCGGGGCATCGCCAAGAACCACAACTCCCGCCGCATCCCGATCGAGAACGGCTTGTGGAAGATTCTCACAGCCCAGCGGGACTCCCGCGACCAACGTCAGCCGGGGCGGGGCAGGAGGCCCGAGGTTACCGCCCGAGTGGTCGAGCGGTTTACACGGGATCATGTTTTCGTTACTACCCAGAACACCCCCCTGACGCACGGGAGCGGGCTCTACTATGCTTTCATCCGGTGCTGCAAGCTGGCGAAGATCCAGACCAAGACGGTGGACGCAGCGGGCCGGGAGATCGATCACGTGGACCTGCATAGCTTGCGCCGGACGTTTGCCACGAACCTGATCATCAACGGGGCTGACCCCAAGACGGTTCAGGAATTGATGGGGCACAAGACGCTGGCCATGACGATGAACCTCTATGCCAAGATTCGGGTCACCACCAAGAGGCAGGCCCTCGGTAGGCTTTCCTATGGGGCTGGTGTTCAAGCCCCGGAGCATGTAGTAGAATTTCCGGCAACGCCGAAGGATGGTCACAAAATGGTCACAAAAGCGGCTGACGCGGAAGTGAGTTGACGTAAGTCCTTACGCCCCAACGCGCGAGAGTGGCGGAATTGGCAGACGCGCTGGACTTAGGATCCAGTCCCGAAAGGGGTAAGGGTTCAAATCCCTTCTCTCGCACCTTCTTACATACCAACGGTTTGCGATGGCGTGTCGCAAGCCCGATGGCTGGGTGTGGTTTTCTTTGTACCACGAAGAGGGTAACCGATTTCTGGGCCTACGATACCTGCTGCCTTTCGATCTCAGGAAGTGGGGAAAGGGCTTGGTGCTTCACAACGCCCCCATTGTGATTGACGTCCCTCTGATAACGTGTGGGAGTGTCTTGCCCTGAGCTTGGGGAGCTCTTTCGCGTCGTAGTGGGCGGCTGTGAGCGGCTGCCTAGCCGCCGGATGCCGGCATGGTTCTTGCTGAACTGGTGGGCTCACGATTCGCTCCTCAGGCATTTGTCCCACGCTTCTCCGAGGCGATTCAGCTGCCAGAGACTCGGATCACTGGTACTGATTGCCTGGTAGCCGGATTGGAGGACGCGTTGGGCCAACTGTGGCGTGCGCACCAGACCGCCGGCGATTCGTGGGATATCGATTTTCCGGAACCGGTCGGCGACTTCGACTGCCGCCACACCGGGGAGGAGTTCGATGGCGTCGGGCTGGACGCTCTGGGCAATCTGCAGTCCCCGTTCCACGGCCCGCGTGTCGTGCAGGAAGAGCCGAACGAAGCAGGCTAGGCCTAGGCGGCGGGCTGGCGCAACGAGATGATGCCGGACAGTGATGATCCCGTTGATGCCGTCGAACGAGGCCACATAGCGCAAGCCCGCCTCGTCGTTGGCCAGCCCCGCCAGGAGATCGATGTGCAGCACGACGGGGATGCCGGCCAGAGGACTTGCCTCCAGCCAGTGGAGTATCTTCGGCAAGCCGGTCAGTTCCCCGCCTTGCAGGAAGAGCATGCTCGCTCCCTCAATCGCGGCCGTGTCTCCGGGAATCTCCCCGAATACGGGAATGAACGGCCGACGAAGCCAGCCGGAAATCGATCGGCGGGACGCTTTTTCGTTCATGGTGCCAAGCGCGTGGACGCGGAATGGAGACGGGCAGAACACTTCCAGACTACCACATCTTAACATCTTTTTTCTCGCCCAGCGATATCCAGTGCGGCGTTGCGGCAGGCTTCCCGGCCCTTCTTCCTTCGGCAACACATAGTCTGAACGATTTTCTTATCGAGAGCTCATCAATCCCCGTATTGACAATCATTCTTACGAGATTATAGTCAAGAAGAATTCGGCAGATTGCCGTCCACAGAGTAGCGGTCGCTACGCAGTTTCTGCACAGTTCGTTGATGCGTCATTGGGCCGGGAGATAAGAGAAGGCCCCACGAGCGTCTCGTGGGGCCTTTTTTGTATGCCGAGCATGTTTGACGGTTTGGAGGTGCAAGTCCTCTCC
>CAZLDQ010000402.1:0-2815 GCA_964558295.1 uncultured Planctomycetaceae bacterium
CCTTACCCCAACCGATACTCTCATAACCCCTGGTACAGAAAATGGGGGCATCTCACCGGCTCTTGGACGCGACTCACCGCGGCCTTCTTGGGCGGAGCTTGCGGCACGGACGGCGTGCCCGAGAGCGCCTTACCGGCAAAGAGGGCGGCGAGCAACAGGCAGAGAGCAAGCCACCAGCGACCGCGCCGCGTCGGAGGAACCTGGGACGGAGAAAGCCGTTTGGCAGAACCTCGTCCCCTCACCCCCTGCCTCTCTCCCGCAAGCGGGTGAAGGGAGTCCTCTTGCGGCGGCAACTCGCACAGGGCGGCCTGCGCTCGCGCTTGTAGGCGATGCGCGGCGTCGCATCGCGACATAGCGAGGGAAGCCAGACTGATGCCGGCGTTCGCTCTCGCCATCACCAGGTCGTCAATCACGTCGGGATCGGTCATGTCGTCAGCCTCATTCGAATCGCACTAGACGGACGAGCAAGTGATCCTCCACGGCCATTCGCCCCGCATCAACATCGATGCGGATGTTGAAGCACTCGCAATGAGTATTGTCATTCGGGCTTGACGACAGGAGAGTGTGGCACTTCTGGCACTCATAGTACAAGTCCGGTGCCCGTGGAAACCCCGTTTTCGGATCAAATTCGACATAGTACTTCATGCAAGCCTTCCAGATTCTCTACAACGGAATTAGATGTCCTGATTGAATATACGCCTAGATGGGTTTCGCGAATTCGTACTGAAGTCCAAGTCCGGGTTGCCCAAAATATGGCGCGGCAAGTCCACTCTTAACCCCCTCAATAGGCTTGACGACCCTGTATGCATTGAGTGGTCTCGCCAGTGCTTCAGGCGGCAGCGATCTCGCCACAAATGGTGTGCCCGCGGGAGATGCGAAGAATCCGCTTGATGCGCCATATCGGTCAATGAGCGTTCCTGGTTGGAGCGTTGTTGACGTGGGCTCTGCCATGAATCCGTTATTGCCTGGCCACCTGGATGCAATCGATGTACCTGGGCAGGTATTGTGTACCAGTGCGCCCATGAGGGCAACGTGGTAGACGTGTTCCGTCTCCACCGTCATGTTGTACACGCGGTGAACGCCGGGGAGTCGCTCTCGATGGAGCAGGGTCAGGCGGCCATTCACGCCTTGAAGGCGTTCCCCTTCGCGCAAATCCTCGGCGGGAATGAACTCGTTTCGGTCCAGGCTGTAGAACTTGTGGGACCCGGTGGGACGGAGGCGTTCCTGGCGGCCGCGCTCGTCGGCGAGCGTCAGTTCCCAGACGTCCGGGTTCAGGTGGTTGACGGTCGTCAGCACGACGCGGCCCGGCCCGCGGGCGATGGGCGGGCAGGGGGCGTTGGCTGTCACCTCGGCCCGCAAGGACTCGGAGAGGCCCATCTCTTGCAGGTCCAGCGGCAAGGGCACCTGGGCGCCGACCACGGCATCGTGGGCCGCGATCCATTCGGGCGATTGCAGCGTTTCGACCTCGACGACATCCAACGTGCCATCCGCCCAGCGGTCCTCGGCCCGCAGACGGAGCAACCGCCACGTGGCGGGGTCAACTTGCGTCTCCGTGCCTGTTCCTGCCTGGGCATCGCCGGGCACTGAGGTGACCACGCGCTGACCAACGCGGATCGTCTCGATCGCCTGGCTGGCCGGCTGGTGGCCGTGGCTCACCGCGGCCTTCTGGGACGGAGCCGGCGACACGGACGGCGAGCTCGAGAGCGACCTGCCGGCGAAGAGGGCGGCGAGCAACAGACAGAGAGCAGGCCACCAGCGGCCGCGTTGCGCAGAAGGAACCTGGGATGGAGAAGGCCGTTTGGCAGAGCCTCGTCCCCTCACCCCCTGCCCCTCTCCCGCAAGCGGGCGAGGGGAGTTCCTTTGAGGCAGCAACTCGCACAAGTCGGCATTCTCTCGCGCTGGTTGGCAATGCGCGGCTTCGCTTTGCGATCCAGCGCGAGAAGCTAGACCGACGGCGGCACTCGCTCTCGCCATCACCAGGTCGTCAATCACGTCGTGATCGGTCATATCGTCAAACTGGAAGAAACACTCATCAGCGCCGGGGCCGAATGGGGCGGAACTGTGTTGCGGTTAAATAGTCGTGCCCTCATGCCGTTGCGAGCGGGCGGTTATGGGGGCCGCCCATTCTCTTCCGGAATATCTGGCTCCCAGCGGTAAAACGCCTTCCTCCTCATGAACGGCTTCAGTGTGCCATCAGCCTCGAGCTCAAGGAATTGCCCCCTTTGCGACGAATCTTGTACCACACTTGCAGCAATATATCGAGCAACCTTGCCAATTCCCGTTGAATTTAAAGTCGCTTCGTCGGCATATCCCGTTGACACACGTGGGAGGAAGCACTTTCCGCCTGTGCCGAGCGCAGTCAAGCTCGGCAATACTATAGAGAGCGAGAAAGGTGCTGCCCCATCCTGCGATAGTCCCTACGATGGCACCTGCGGGACCATAGGCGCGGTAGCCGAAGAAACCGCACGCGAGACCGGTGCCGAAGATACCCCCACTGAAGATAAACTCGAACAGTGTCATTTCACTCACCAAGCCCATTTGTTACCGTTTGCAGAATACCTCGTGGAGTGATTCCCAGATGACCAATCATGTCCTGCAAGATCCGGGCAAGTTGGTTGCCACGGCCAGCTGTCGGCCATCGCCAGCAGGCGGAGGGGCTACCCTGGCGCCCGCACCATGAAGTTCCCCTGGCTGAGTGACTACACTAGGCCTTAGCCAAGCGAACCCCGAGGGGTTCGTTTGGGTCGTTGCATGAAAAGCCTCGAAATCCTTCGGCGTTTTGCGGGGTTTAATGGGTATTTACCAGATCCATCAC
>CAZLDQ010000403.1:0-2812 GCA_964558295.1 uncultured Planctomycetaceae bacterium
GGCGAGGATCAACAGCAGCAATTGAATGTTGCCCACGATCCCATCAAACAACGCGGTGATCTCCGTAGCCGGCCGGACGGCCTGGGCCACGTTTTCCCTGTTGATCACGTCGGGCAAGGCCATTGCCGCATCGATGTTGTACCGTTGGTCCGTGGCGATGAGGATGGCCGTGATTTCGCGGGCAGGATGGTGATGGCCTTCGTGCTCGTGGACGTCATGGTCGTGGTCTGCCTGCGTATCGTGGTCATCGGTTGCATGGTTTTCGTGAGCCTGATCGGCGTCCTTGGCCGTCGTTGTCGCGGCATCGGCCTTGGGGGCGTCGTCGGCCTTCGGTTTCTGGTTGTTCGAATCGCTCTTGGCACTCAACAGTTGTTGGCCGAAGGTCGGTCCCTGATTGTGGGCTGGACAGCGCCAAAAGCCCTCGATGTTGACGAAGATCGCCTGATCGTTGGGCGTCCCCGTGTGGGCAAGACGTCCGACGATGGTGAACTCATGGTGGCCGTCGTCGCCCGCCTTTTCGGCTCCCGGCGTGGAGACGACCGGGCGAAATGTGTCGCCGACTTTCAAGCCGGCCAATCGAGCCGCCGTCGCGCCGATCACGGCCTCATAGTGTTGGTCCTCCTTGAAGTTTCTCCCCTCGACAAACTCATACGGTTGGTCGTCCAAAAAGGTGAAGGCCTCGAACATCAGGGGCGTGGTGGCGATGACCGCGCAGCCCTTGTAGCCATGCCCCGTGCACACCGGAACGGCGGTTTCCGTGGCGGTCCGGAAGCGGCCGGTGTCGCTGACGAATTCCTCGTAATAACTGAAAGGAATATTCGCCGGCGCGGCCCCCAAGTGAAAGACCGTATTGAGTACCAACTGGAGCTTGTCCCCCTTGGCTCCCACGATCAAGTCGTAGCCCTGGGCCCCGCGGCGGAATGACTGGGCCACCACGGCATGGATCACCAGAACGCCCACCACCAGCGCCACACCAAGGCTCATCGAAAAGGCGGTCAAAAACGAAGCCAGCCCGCGCTGCTGAATACTACGCCACGCAATTTTCCACAGACTCATGCCACCGCTCCCGCTGCCAGACGATTGATTTGTTCCAAACGGTCCACCCGGTCGAACTGCTTCGCGACGTCGGGCGTATGGGTGACCAGGATCAGCGAGATCTGCTCTTCGCGGCAAGTCTCCCGAATCATGTCGATGATTTGCTGCTGATGGCCCGTGTCGACATTGGCCGTTGGCTCGTCCGCCAGGATCAGCTTGGGCCGGTTGGCCAGTGCCCGGGCAACCGCCACACGCTGCTGTTCGCCGACCGAAAGCATCGGCGGCCGATGGGTGACACGCTCTTTGAGCCCCACGCGTTCCAGAAGGTGCATTGCGCGGGCCACGTCTGGCGACCGGCCGGTGAACTTCATCGACAACAGCACATTCTCCAGGGCCGTGAAGCCGGGCAGGAGGTTGAACGTCTGGAACACATAGCCGATCCGTTCCGCGCGGAACTTATCCCGTTCGGCTTCAGTCAGCAGGACGATGTCCCAGCCGTCGACCATAACCATCCCCTTGGTCGGCTTGCTGATTCCGGCGATGATATGCAACAGCGTGGTTTTGCCGCAGCCGCTCTTTCCGACCAAGACGACCTGCTCTCCGGCGTCAACCTGGAAATGGGGGATGTCAAGGATTCGCAACCGGCTGCCGTCCGGCTGTTGGAACGACTTTTTGATGTTTTTGAGCTCTAGCATAGGCCCAGCTTTCTGGAAGACGTCCGGCGGGGGCCGCCCGTCGGCTCAATGATCAGAAGACATTGATAATGTAGAACTTAAAACGCTGGCCGGAAGGCCAGTTTCCGGGGCAGGCGAGGCAAAAACACGACTGCACGACCGAACAAGAGCAACTTCAGTACGTAGCAGTCCCCCAAAGGGTTCAGCGATGCCAGCGCGTAGCTACAGCCAATCGCGCCAATCGGCCCGTTCAGCCCAGCACGAAAACTAGTCCGTTTGGGTGGAGCCTTGTCACCCGGCGTGGCCCCCGAGAGGCGGCACCACAGTTGCTCTTGCAAGAGACGTGGCCAGCTACTCGCCCGTACTGCCCCGAAACGTGCACAAATGTGTCAGCAAGGCAGGGACGGCTGTGAAAATCTTGCACAGGAGACCTTCTCGATGCGTTTTCAAACGAAAGGATTTACGTCACTGCTTCTGGCCCTGGCGTTTCTTGCCCTGAGTTTCTCGGGCGTCATCCTCTACGTCACGCCCAGGGGCCGGGTGGCGAATTGGACTGGCTGGACGCTCCTGGGCTTGGAGAAGGACCAGTGGCAGTCCGTCCACACCAATATGGCTATCCTGTTCGTGCTCATCGCCCTCCTGCACATCGCCTTCAACTGGTCGATGCTCTGGGGCTACATCAAGAAAAGGGGCTGTCTCACCTTGAACATGAAGTGGGAAATGCTCGTGGCCCTTGTCGTCGCCAGCGTGGTCTTGGTCGGGAGTGTTCTCGGATGGCCGCCGTTCCGTTCGGTGATGGCCTTGAACAACCAAATCAAGGACTATTGGGAACGGGAACCAATCACGGCCCCGGTCCCACACGCCGAGGAGTCCACCCTGAAGCGGCTGGCGAGTCAGATGGGACTCTCGGCAAAGCAAGTGCTCGACGCCCTGGAGGCCGAGGGAATCACCGTTGGGGGGCCTGAAGATACGGTCGATCACGTGGCAACCGAAAATGGCCTCACGCCTGCCAAGCTCCATGCGGCGATTCGGAAGCATTTTCCTGAAGCCCAAGGGGACGGGCCGGGGCGTGGATCCGGTCGTGGGAGAGGCCAGGGCCGCGG
>CAZLDQ010000404.1:0-2762 GCA_964558295.1 uncultured Planctomycetaceae bacterium
CCGATAAACCCCAGCCTACCCCACCGCACAAGACGTGTTCCGCCGGACGCTTACTGACCTTCTCATGTCCAGCCTCCCAAGGTTCGGTCATCGACACTGACCTTGAGTCTACAATACTCGTCAATGATGCTATCCACTGGACATTCATTCTCCTGCGGCCTCGTTTTGTCCACTTCCTCTACCCCTTGAGACTCATCAGCACAAAGCAGTTATTCACTGAGGGACAGGCAATTGCAGCCCTCGTACCTTGGCTTGCTCCAAGTCTTTCTCCGCAAGTTTCTGCTTGCCTTGCTTCTGATAGCACATGCCCCGATAACGGTAAGCTGCGCCGGAATTCGGGTTGCGCTGAATTGCCACGGTCAAATCTTCAATCGCCTTATCAAGGTGTCCTAGCTCGTACCTAGCGATACCGCATCCTTCGTAGCCTGCGGAATCTTGCGGATCAAGGATGATGCACCTCTCATAGTCCGCGATCGCTCGATCGAGGTGACGGGTAGTTGTCCAAAGGCAACCTCGGCGAAAATGGTAGTTGGCGTTTTTCGGGTTCAGAGAAATCGCTTTCGTATAGTCGCGTTCAGCCCTGTCAAACTCGCCCTTGAGGTAGTATCCATAACCGCGTTCCGCGTATGCCTGCGCATGTCTGCCGTTCAATTGAACGGTCATGGTATACTCCTCGATTGCCTGATCGAGATTGGCCATCAGGCGGCTGATCTCCGCGTGACAAAAATGTACATCAGCATCGCGCGGAGCCAACCTAATGGCTTGCGCCGAATCGGCTTGTGCCTTCTCGACTTCCGACATCATCGCATAAGCAAGACCTCGACATGAGTATGCTGCGGCATACGTCGGAGCCAATGTGATCGCCATATCGAAGTCCAGAACAGCCTTCTGCGGCAGTCCTTTCTGGATTTTTGCACGGCCACGCCAAACGTAGGCTTCGGCAGACTTTGGGTCAATGCGAATCGCTTCGTCAAAACTGGCAATTGCTTTGTCGCAATCGTGCTTGCGCAGAAGCGATTCCCCCATGCCAAGGTGTCCTCGCTTCTCCTTCGGATTCAGACGAATTGCATCCGCATAGAAGGAGATAGCCGAATCGAGGTCTGCTTTGTCCAAGAACTCCCGCCCTTTTGCGATTGATCCTTCCAGGGAACGCGGCTGTGGTGAAGTGGATACCGCATACACACCGAGAAGGAACACAACATAACACATTGTATTTACCATGTGGCACTCCTCTTCACTCTGCATTTCGTGAAAGCGACCTCATGTGTTGTCAGTACTCACGGGACATCTATTGATTATATGTCGCCCAGCATTCCGTTGTCAAAGATGCCATTTCGCTTCACATTTCAGCGTATTCGCGGATCTCTTGGTTCTAAACGAAATCGTCTGAAATACGAGGGCCTTCGCGCTGCGGAATCCACGAACGGACGCACTGCCAGTGGGGCAGGACTAGTTACACGTTGTCCAGGTAGCAGTTATTGTTCCAGAGACGACTTTCCCTTTTGCCCCTGGTGGCACTGTGACCCATGTACCTGCGGTCACAAAACCGAGGCCCGGGATGAAGCAGGAGCCCGTTACATAGTACTGCATGGGACCCCGGGTGGGGTTTCCTGGTATGGCGACGTAGCAAGAACAACTGCCCGTGTGAGTGGTGCAACGAGGGGGGCAGGGTGTCGGATAGTATGGTGGGGGATATGGGTTATACGGGAAACCGCTAGGTGATCCCGGCGGTGCTGGAATCACTGGGCCTGTTCCACTTGGGTCAGCACTGCTTGTGGGGCTATTCCCCACATAGCGATTGAGGTTTCCATCACCCGCCTCAAACCCGATGGTGTCCTCGCTCATCCAGCGGCCGATGGCTGAGTCATACCAGCGGTTGAGGTTGTTTTGCAGGCCGGTGGCATCGTCGTACAGCCGGCCGGTAAAACCGAACACACAGTCCACCGCCGCATTCGTCTCGTCAGTCACGTTCCCGTAGGCGTCGAACGTGCGGTGGTTTTCGATTGTCGTTTCATCATTCTGGGCGTCGTAGCTCGCCAAGTCGCGGACCGTGTTGAGATGGTCGGTGAGCGCCCAACGGACTTCGCCGGCGGTCTGCAAGTCCTCAACCTGCTCATCGGCTAGAATCTGGTCCACCACTGCACCCCAGAGATAACGGTGAGAAAGATCGGCCGTCACGGCGTCGCCGGTGCCTGTCTTATCGAACTGCAACGTGATCTGGTTGCCCCCGTGGACGAAGGTCGTTTGCTCAATTGGGCCGCTGCCAGATAACGTTCCGTCAGGATCGAGCGTCTTGTGGATCAGCCGATTCTGGCAATCATAAGCATACTCGACGCTCTGGTCTGACGTGCCGGCCGAGTAGTTCGCGTGCGTGTCATAATGTTCGACCGCTGTCAGCCGGTTGCGATAGTCCCACGTGTACTCGGTGAGGTCGGTATCATATTCGTCCAACTCGCCTTGAGTGCCTTGGGACGGGTTGTCGATGATCCGCAAGGTGCGATTCCCTTCGTCATCATAGAGATAGCGGTACGTTCCATCGGAAAGCAGTTGGTTGTTGTCTCCAGTGACGTAAGTGTCGCCATTCGCCGTCACACGATTGCCGTTTTCATCATAGACGTAGCTTTCGTCGTCCTGATAGTCGTAATCCGCGCCGGTCAACTGGCTGGCGTCGTCGTTGGTGTAGTCCACTGTACCGTCGAGTGAATTGAGTAAGCGTCCGGCGGAACACGTCTTGTGCGGTGGGGTAGGCTGGGGTTTATCGG
>CAZLDQ010000405.1:0-2734 GCA_964558295.1 uncultured Planctomycetaceae bacterium
TTGACGAGAAACCCAGCCCCCCGACCTGATCGCTCGCCTCAGCGACCATCGCCAGGTCGGGACCGGCCGTTTGAAGTCTTTCCCGCCCCTTATTGAAGGGGAGGAAACGGAGAGTAGGGGACATAGGCAATGGGGGCAGCAGGGGGCCTGGATGATGAATGGTAGATGCGGGGTGCGAACAATGTCACTCAACGCTTGCCTCTTTGCGCGATTCTCCCGGTCACTTTGCCATTCACCATCTACCCTTTCTCTTGCCCCCCAAACTGCCATTTCAGTTCTCGAATTTCTCCGGTAGTATGTGCCTCGCCTTTTCGCCAATCTTTTTCCTCTTCCAACAAGGAATAGCCCGTGGGCAACTCCAGGGATGGTTTGCCGTGGTTGCTAGCGAGTGGACTGGTCTTGGCCGGCATCTTTTTTGCCTTTCCGCTGCTTTTGAGCAATCCGCTTGTTGACCCGGACGAAGGGCTGCATGCGTCGATTGCCCAGGAGATGGTCGAGCAGGGCGACTGGATCACGCCGCGATTCTTGGGGGAGCCGTTTTTCGACAAGCCGATCCTTTTCTCCTGGGGACAGGCTCTGTCGCTCAAGCTTTTTGGGATGAACGAGGGCGCCTCGCGATTGGCAGGGATGGGTTTTGGCTTCTTGGGGGTGCTGACCACGGGGTTAATCGGTTGGCGGCTCATGGGACGCACGGTGGGGGCGGTTGCCGTTATCCTCTACGCTAGTTCCGTGCTTCCACTGGCCCTGACCCAAGTGGCTTCTCACGACGTGGCCCTGATTCCTTGGGTCAACCTGGCGGTGCTGTTGTTTTGGGAGGCGGATCGGGCAACCACGCGGCGTGGGCAAGTGCTCTGCACCTTGGGAATTGGCGCAGCATTGGGCTTGGCCTGCCTGACCAAGGGGTTCGTTGGAATCGCCCTGGTCGGCGTGGCCTATGGCAGTTATCTGCTACTCACACGGCGTCTAACCCTGGGGGCCTGCCTGCGCGGCGCCGGGTCCCTGACCGTAGCGGCCTTGATCGCCTCAAGCTGGTACATCGCCATGGAGAGCCGCCATCCCGGATATCTCTACTATTACTTCGTCGAGCGTCACTTGCTTGGCTTTGCTACCAGTAGCCAACGTCATGCCGGCGAACCGTTTTGGTTTTACTTCCCGATCCTGCTTTGGGGGTCGCTCCCCTGGATCACCTACGCTCCAGCCGGACTGCGCGAGTGGTGGCTGCGACGTCAGGACACCCGCTATGCCGCACGGATGAAGAATGTGGATAACGGGGGGATGGTCCTTTTGTTGTGCTGGTTGATCGCCGGTACGCTCTTGTTGACTGTGGCCAAATCGAAGCTGATCACCTACATCTGGCCGGTGTTTCCACCGTTGGCCATCCTCCTGGCCGTGGTGTGGGGGCGGATGATCGAAGGCCGGCTGACCGAGTCGGCTCGACGATGGCTTGCCCAGAACTTCGCGTTTTCCTGCCTGATTGGCCCGGTGTTCTTGCCGATCGGCCTGTTGGTGGCCCAGATCGTGTTGGATCTCCGTTTTCCCTGGCCGGTATGGGTTCTGGGAGGGATTGCGGCGATGCTCCCGCTGGCGCCCTTGGTCATTTGGCGAATGGGGCGGCCTGCCGAGGCACTGGCCGCTGGGGGGATGGCGATTGGCGCTCAGTTTACCGTGGTCATGGCGTTTATCGCCCCGCCAGCCGCAGCGGCCAACTCTGCACTCGACCTAGCTCAGTACTTGAATCACCTGGGGGAACTCCCCTCGCGTATCGTGTTGGTCGAAGATCGGATCGGTTCGCTTGTCTTCTATCTCGATCCCGAATTGCGGGCTAGCCTGCCGAAAACCCGGATCGAGTCCGTTCGTGCCTGGCAAATGCCCGAGCTTCGCGTATATGAACCCGACGCGGTGATTGCCATGGCCGAACACAAGAGTACCTGGACTCGGCGGTACATTGATCTGACTGCCGCCGAGGGGCAGCAGGCGGGCCGTTATCGTATCTATACGCCAATCGAGTTGCGAACCATGCAAAACATGACTGCCGCCCGAAGCGACCGCCGCCGTTATTGATTGACGCAGGTTGGCAGCCGTCGTTCGGCCGACGAAAGTGTCTTCCCCACGTGAGGGGATTTACACGGCGGCCGTGGCATTAGCCTCCAACAGGCAAGAAGACGTGCTGGTGCCTGGGTTTTCTGGTGGCTTCCGCTTGGACACATCCGTTAGGGTGGTTCAGTCGGTCGCGGAAATCCTTTTGTCTCAACGGTCAGACTCCAAACTGTCACTTTTCGCGGATAGAATGAGCTTGGCTAGTAGGTTTTGGGCAATGTAGTCAGCCTGCTGTGTACCGCGTCCTGTCCACAATCCACCATCCACCATCCACGAGTAACCAACCATGTCCTCTCAACGAATCGTGATTATCGGCGGTGTGGCCGGGGGCGCGTCGTGTGCCGTTCGTTTGCGGCGATTGGACGAACGGGTCGAGATTGTGCTCCTGGAACGGGGACCGGACGTTTCGTTTGCCAATTGTGGTTTGCCTTATCATGTAGGGGGCGTCATCGAGGATCGCCAGAAGCTCCTGGTCGCCACGCCCGAGCGATTTCGTGACTTGTTTCGGATCGACGTGCGTACGGGCCACGAGGTGATCCGCATCGACCGGCAGCAAAAGACCGTGGAGGTCAAAAAGCTTCAGACCGGCGAGGTGTCGATCGAGTCGTACGATGTTCTTGTGCTCGCGACGGGGGCG
>CAZLDQ010000406.1:0-2729 GCA_964558295.1 uncultured Planctomycetaceae bacterium
CCGGCCGCCTTTACGCCGCCCACCTAAACCACCAACTCCGCGGCGCCGACTCCGAGGCCGACGAGGCATTTGTCGCCCAGCTCTGCTCCGCCCTGCAGATCCCCTGCGAAGTGGGCCATATTCCCGCCGATCGACTAACCGTAGCCTCGGGCGATGGCCTGGAGGCGGCCGCCCGACAGTTACGCTATGAGTTCCTCCGCGAGACGGCCGAACGCCTGGGTGCCCGCTATGTGGTCACCGCCCATACGGCCGACGATCAGGCGGAGACGATCCTCCACCGCATCCTCCGCGGCACAGGCCTGACTGGCTTGGCCGGAATGCCCCGCGCCCGAGCGCTCAGCCCGGCCTGCACCTTGATCCGCCCCCTACTCGGCATCCGTCGGGCCGAGTTGCTCGGCTACTTGGCCGACCTACGCCAGCCGTTCCGCTCCGACTTGAGCAACGACGACCGGAGGTTCACCCGCAACCGGATTCGCCACGAGCTGCTCCCCAGACTGGCTGCCGACTTCAACCCGAACGTTGTCGAGGCCCTTTTGCGATTGGGCCACATGGCCGGCGAAGTCCAGGAGCTGGTGACCCAGCTTGTCGACGACTTGAGCCAACAGTCCGTCGTGCAACCGGCCGCCGACGAGATTCGCATCGATACCCGTCCGCTGGCCCAAGAGCCTCGCTACCTGATCCGCGAACTGCTCATCGCCGCCTGGCGCCGTGCCGGCTGGCCCCTGCAAGCAATGGGGTTTGCCGAATGGGACCTCCTGGCCGAAATGGCAGTCCCCAGTAGGGGGCGTGCAACGCACCAACCTCTCTCCCAGGGCGAATCCGGCCAGGAGCGTCCCCTACCGCAGAAGCAGGTGTTCCCCGGCAACGTTATCGCCGAACGCCGCGAAGGCAAAGTCTACCTGCAGCGAGCCGCCTCGTAGGCCCCGCCTGTTGGACGACACATTGACCTAGGAAACCATGCCCAGACAGGTTTTGTTCGTCAGCCCCCCAGACATCAAGAAACCAAACCAGCCCTCCCGGCCGAAGTCGAGAGGGTTGGTTGACAGAAAATCGAGGTCCGACGTGTGGACCTATTCCTTCCCAGCCGCCGGCATTTCCAGCGTGCGGCTCTCCAGGCCCATCTTGGCGAGGATCGCGTAGAGCACGAAGCCGACGAAGAACGCGGCCAACGGCGGCACGGGGATCTTGTCGGCCAGGGCCGGGATGAAACTGGACGCGCCAACAACGAAGCCGACGGCCCAGGAAATCCACCCCGCCGGATTAAAGCCTGCCCGCGGGCCGGCCCATTTCTTGCCGGATAGGAGGTAATCGGCGGCCATCGCACCGCAAATCGGGCCAAACGAAGCGCCGATCACCGTGAACACATCCGTCGCCTGACCCGCATAACCCGTCACGGCGAGGATGATGCTGATCAGCGTACCGATACCGACGGAGATGAACGGGTTGACCTTCGGCAACGTGGTCTTAAAGCTGTTGGCGGCGATGAACGCCGAGAAACAGGCGGGCGGGAAGGCGGCGACAGCCAGCAGCCAACTGAAGATGCCAGCCGTCTTGTCCCCCACGATATTGCCCATCAGGGCCGTAGTGCCCAGCACACCGCTGTTCACGGCGCCAGAGCCGTAGGCCCCAGCCACAACCAACAACGACAGACCACCGGCAAAAATCGTCGCCCCGGCGATGCCCACCAGACCGCCCAACTGGACGTCCCGACCGTCACGGTTGTTCATGCCGAAATCCACCCCCGCGGCCCCCGCCGTCGCAAAGAAGCCGATGATATAGGTGCCCAGCAGGGCAAGCACCCCGAATGTCGAGAGCGGGTCGCCCGGCGTCAACGCTTGGCCGTCCACCGTGACGCTCGCCTTCTTGCTCGCGTCGATCACTTGCTGGGCCTCGAAATTCCCCAAGCCGCCGACGGTCGAGAAGAAGAGAATCAGCAGGATCGCCAAGGGAATGAGGGGAAGGAAGGTTGCCACGCGAGCAACGTACTGAATGCCTTTGAGTCCCATGAACGCCGCAGCAATCGCCCAAAGGGTCGCCACGACCTGATGCACTACCGAGCCGGCCGCAAGGCCGAACGGCGCGACCAACGCCATGGCCGAGAAATACGCATTCACGCCGAGCCAGCCGAACTGGAGGAGCCCCATCAGGAAGCCGGGCATCAGAAACCCACCCTGAACACCATAGGTCGACGTGCCAACGATGTACAAGGGCAACCCGGTCTTGAGTCCAAACATCCCGGGCACGAGATAGAACAGAAAGTGGCAGACCAAGGCTGCCGCAATCAACCCGACAAAAGCGACCAAAAGCCCTTGGGCCAGTGTGCCGCCGGCAAACAGACTATAGCTCGGCAGAGTCTTGTGAAGCCCGAAACCGACAGGAATACCAATCCAGAACACAAACCAGAGCATGATTCCCGCGTAGGTCTGCGCAGTGCTCTTGTACCAGGGAATCCGATTCGCCTGTGGCACGGGCTGGGCCGCTGCCACATAATCCGGAAGATTTGAGGCCATACTCCTCTCCTACAAAGAGATTTCAGACGGTAACCCGCGCTGGCCAGACAGCCGCCGAAAGCTAGCAATGCTGTCCACCCCAGAGCCTGGAGTATACAGCCTACACCGGGGAAGTCCACGGGGAAACAGCAGGTGGCCATTTTGTGAGGCGGTTTTGCTTGCAGTCAACGCGAGGGGGGATTAGAGTAGACCAGGTGGATCCTGCGAGGGAGGTGGGGT
>CAZLDQ010000407.1:0-2707 GCA_964558295.1 uncultured Planctomycetaceae bacterium
AAGGACCAGCAGTCCGGAGTTTGATTTAGTCAACCCGAGCGTACCGGAGGCGCCATCGCGGAGCACACCGGCAAAGGTGTTTGTCGCGGCATTGTCCACGGTGAGGATGGCGTTCGTGCCACTACCGTTTTCGACAACCGTTGTTCCGGGCATTGTGGCGTCGGTGTTCAGGCCGGCGATGGTGACGCTGTGGCCGTAGAGCTGGAGCGTGCCGGAGCTGTTGCTTGCGAAGGCGACGGCATTGGGGGTGGCGGCATTCAAGGCACCGGCGTGGCCCAGCCGCAAGGTCCCCGAGTCGATGGTCACACCGCCGGTAAACGTGTTGCTGGCGTTGAGGCTGAGGACCGCATTCCCCTTCTTGGTGAAACCGAACGAGCCGCCGCTTTCCCCTAAGACACCATGGAAGCTGACCACTCCGGACGTGGAAGCGTTGTTCACGGTGAGGATGCGATTACCGGTTAAGGTCAACGGTCCGGTCAGACTCAGGGTGGCGGTATAATTTGTCATTCCCAGGGCGACATCGCCGCCGAAGACGACCGGGTTGGCAACGGTCCGCGACACCGTCGCACTAGGACGCATGATGCCGCCGTTGAATTGTACGATGCCTGTGCCGAACGGCCCGCTGGTCAGTGTGCCACCTGGGCTGGAGGAGTCGACGGTGACGGCGGCCTCCCCTGCGTTGATGGTCGTTCCGCCCGAGTAGGTGTGAGCTCCACCGAACACCCATTGTCCGCTTTGCATCACGATGCTTCGTGTGCCGCCCTTGTCGCTGATCACTCCGTTGAGGAAGTTCTGATTTGCACCGGCGAGCGTCAGGGTGCCACTTCCTTGGATCTGGCTTACGATGTAGGTCTGGGGGGCGTTCGTGTTGGAGATGGTGGCGGCCCCCATGTTGAGTATGCCACCGGTGATAGTCGGCCGGCCCTCTTCGAAGCGAATTCCGCCAACGGATAGGGTCCCGGTGACGGTGATTGTGTAGCTCTCCGTTGCGTTGTTTCCTGCCGAGAATACGGCGGTCTCGCCGGAGACCCAAGCTTGTGTGGAGGCATTGCCAGCCACCGCGGAAGTCCAATTGGCGGCCGTGGTGTTCCATTCACCACTGGGCGAGTTCGTGTTGCCGGCACCAGCGGCCGCGCCGTTGGTATCCCAATAGAGGTCGGCGGCATGTGTGGGAGTTGCCGTGCCGAGAGGGAGAACGATTCCCAGCAAGAGAGACACGATTCGAGAAAGGTGTCTCGATGAAGTCATCCCAATACCCTCCTCACGAAAAGAACGGTGCGCGAGACTTTTGATCGGTCTCGAAACCGGGTTCATCCGAGCGATTGGGGAACAGGCCATCGTTTCAGGAGGAGACGGTTGCGTCCGACCGTTACCGACGACCATTCTAGTCGGCTAGGAAACGTCTGGCAACTTCGGGATTGCGCAAAAAAACTGCGTTGATGCGACATTCGGTCGCGCTCCGGTGGGCAACCGCGTGGTGTGGGACGCTTGCGTTCCGAGGGGGTGGTCCCTTGCCCTTGGAGCACTGATCGCTACGATTGCAGCGTTGTTTCGCCTTGCGCGGCAAATGGGGAGATCGCCATGCGTGAAGAATCGCCGGTGAAGGGTGAGTCGGAGGTGTTGCGAGTCATTCGGTCCAAGGCGGAACGAAAAGCTTACTACAACAAAATTGCCTGTGTGTACGACCTGCTGGCAGAGCATTCGGAACGCGGGATGCGGGACCTGGGCCTGACGAAGTTGGCCGCCAAGTTGGGAGAACGCGTGCTGGAAATCGGTTTCGGCACGGGGCACAGCCTTGTCAGTCTGGCCGAGGCCGTGGGGCCTAGTGGTCGGGTGTTCGGAATCGATATTTCCGAGAACATGGTTGCCCGGGCCGAAACGCTCCTGACGGCCGAAGGGTTGATCGATCGGGTCGAACTACAGGTTGGCGATGCCGAACAGCTTCCCTATGCGACCGATACGCTCGATGCGATCTTCATGAGTTTCACGTTGGAACTGTTCGACACGCCGGAGATTCCCCGCGTGTTGGGCGAATGCCGGCGTGTCTTGCGGCCCGGAGGACGAATCGTGGTGGTCGGCATTTCACGCGAGGGAAAGCCGGGGTTCATGGTGCACGCCTTCGAATGGACCCATCGACACTTTCCCAACTTGATGGACTGTCGGCCGATCTACGTGCGCCGAGCGTTGGAGGCGGCTGGCTTCCAGATTCAGGAGGCCGGGTTGGAGCACATGTGGGTTCCGGTCGAGGTGGTCTTGGCCGTGAACCCCTGAAGTCTCGGCTGCGACGTTTGGTGCGGGTTCATTCCCCTTGTGCCTTGGAGTATACTGTCGCGGGACGGGTGTTGCGGTCCGCGAAAAGGGACTTGCTTGGCAAGGCGGTCCTCCTGGGGATGTCAGGGAAACAAGGGATTGTCGTCTGTGGAATACGCGTGCGCGGTGCTATTGTTGGTGGGGGCGGGGCTCGCCTGGGTTGCGACGTTGTTCGGTATGCCGGGCAACTGGCTGATGGTCGTGGCCACCGCGAGCTATGCCCTCTTCGTCCCATTGGACTCGCCCGTGGCGATTGGTTGGCCGGTGGTTGTTCTCCTGGCCATCCTGGCGTTTGTGGGCGAAGTGGTCGAATTTCTGGCCGGGGCCTTGGGGGTGGCCCGGGAAGGTGGCAGCAAACGAGGGGCTCTGTTGGCCCTGGGGGGCTCGATCGTCGGGG
>CAZLDQ010000408.1:0-2699 GCA_964558295.1 uncultured Planctomycetaceae bacterium
ACGAAATGCCCGCCCGAGCGGCGAAGGTCGCCAGCGAAGCGGGAATCTGGACTTCACTGGCCGGCTCGGACTCGCCCTCCCTGCCCGACATCAGGTAGTCAAGGCTCAGGCTCAAAGCGCGGGCAATGTCGTACAGTGTATCCGCTCCCACGTTCCGCTTCCCGTTTTCCAGGTCGGACAGGAAGCTCTTGCTGACCCCGGCTTTCTGGGCCAGGGCGTCCTGGGTCCAGCCGAGTTCGTTACGCCGCTTCCTGATACGTTCTCCGACGGACGGCATCGGGTGGTCCTTTGTCAGCGATTGCCAGGGAAGGCCAAGGGCATAACTCACCGAGCACCCGGCTCACGGAGATCGCGGCGGTCAGTTTGCCTATCTTTTCTAGTCTTCCGCATCTGCGGGCAGCACGACGGCAGGAGGCTCGGTGGTGGTGCGCCCTTCCGAGACCCTGAAACCGGAACGTCTTTAGCATACCAAGATGTTCTGAAAATACAAGTGAGGTAGCCCATTGACTTCCTGTTTAGAGAAAGTCACGATATAGGCGACATGGCGGCTTGGGCGGATTCGGCGGATGCTACGTCGGCCGGAGGCCGTCCCGCTCGCCTGACTCGGGCGAGCGAGAACTCGGTCGCAGGTAGCCGCGTCGTATGTGGTAAACTGGTTGTCATTTCCAGCACGACCTGGATTGCAGCGTCAAGGTGGCCTGCCGCCCATACAGGCGAACCTGCGGCCGTGAAGAAATCCCGCGCCGCGGAAAGCCCGGCGGAATGAGACTCGCCGGGAGCTTTACGACACCCAGGACGCCATCGACCGCCAGCAGGATGAACTGATCGGGAAGATTGAGCGACAACCGAACACAACCCACGGTCTGCGCCCCCTGTCTATAGGCCGTTGGCTCTTAACATGATGTTTGGGGTGAACGATGATAAAGCAATTTCGCCTCATTCGGAACGTCGGTTGCTTCGACTCATTCACGTCGCCGGCCAACACCGACCTTGCCGCACTGATGCTCGTTTATGCAGAAAACGCTCGGGGCAAAACGACACTCACCGCGATACTTCGTGTTCCAGAACGGCGCGTGGAACACGACCGTCGATTCTCTTCTCATTTTCGACGACCAGTTCGTTGACGAGAACGTGTATTCCGGTCTCTCGGTGGCCCCCGGCCATCGTCAGAACTTGCATGAGGTGATACTGGGGCAGCAAGGCGTTGCCCTTGCGAGGAAGGTTGACGACCTCACTGCGGAGATTGCCCGACTTGTCCAGGAAGTGAAGATCAAGGCTGCGGCCGTGCCCACGGAGGCCATGCACGGCCTTGACGTTGATGCCTTCTGCAACCTCTCTCCGCTCGACAGCATCGACGACCAAGTGGCAGAGCTTGAAAAGAAGCTCCAAGCCGTCCGCCAGTCCGATAGGGTCCGTTCGGCTCGCTTCTTCTCCCACGTCGCCATCCCCGAAATTAACGTTCCCCGGCTTGGCGCGGTGCTCGGCAAGGAACTTCCCGACCTGGACGCCGAGGCCGTTGCCCAAGTGAACGCCCACTTCGAGAGAATCGGCGACAATGCAGAACAGTGGGTCGCTGACGGCACGCAGCGCATCATTGTCGGCATTCCGCCGCAAAGCGGCGAATTGTGCCCGTTCTGCGGGCGGTTACTTTCGGGCGTGGACCTTGTAGCCAAGTACCGCGCCTATTTTGGCAAGGCGTATCGAGACTTGCAGAACGAAATCGCGGGCCTCCATGCGCACTACCGGACCCTCTTGGCGGGCGACAAGCTCGCCCAGTTCCAGCGGAGTCTGACGACCGTTCTTGAACAGCATCGGTTCTGGAGTACCTTCGTCAAGTTGCCGCACGTCGCGTTCGATCTCGATGAGGTCGCCTCGGCGTGGACGGCCGCCCGAGACGGTATCTTGCGGGTCTTGGAAGCCAATCGGTCAGCACCGCTTGAAGCCATCGACATCGAGACCGATCTTGTCCAGTAAATCGAGGCCCTCCGCGAGGTATTCAACGGCATTTCCCAGCAGGTCAAATCGCTTTTGGCTCAAAACGACACCATTACCTGGCTGAAAGAGACGGTTGCTGATGAAGACACCCAGGCCGTTGCTGACGCTCTGAATCGGGCAAAGGCGACGAAACAGTAGCACTCTGTCGAGGTGATTCCTCTCTGCGATTCCTATCCGGCAGCCAAGCGAGAAAGGCAGGAAGCCGAGCAACGCAAGAAGACGGCGCGAGACGAGCTTGACGCCCATCGCCAGACCGCCTTCCCTTCCTACAGCGCCACCGTCAACAAGTACCTGGAGAAGTCCGGGGCTTCCTTCCGGCTCGAAGGCGTTCAACCGCTAGATGCCGCCGGCCGCCCGAGTACGGCCTATCAGTTGTTGATCCGGCAGAAGAAGGTACCTCTGGCTGCCAAGAAGCCGGGCGTTGCTGAACCCTGCTTCGGCAACTCGTTGAGCGCTGGGCACAGGACGACACTCGCACTGTCCTTCTTCTTTGCCTCGCTCGACCTAGCAGCCCGTTGAACAAGTCACTTTCGGCCAGCTGAGTTGTCCAAGGGGCGAGTTTTGGCCGGCGAGGGGGAATGTCGTGAAGGGGGCGAGGTTTGGGCTCGTGAAGGCTGCGGTCGCCTTCAGGAGCCACATCGTGGCAAACAGGGCAAAACGCAAGCTGTCGGCAAGCGAGCCGCCCGCCTGCAAGGCCCGGGCGG
>CAZLDQ010000409.1:0-2689 GCA_964558295.1 uncultured Planctomycetaceae bacterium
CTACCAACTCTAGAACCGCTTTTTTCGTTTGTGCGCAAGACTTCCTACGTTATCAAGGGTCGTACATCTGCTGATCACCACGCCCGCCGTGTGGCAATTCAGCTTCCAACTGATTCGCGCGGATCAGCTTGGAAAGTATGGCTTGCCCCAAGATTGGGATGGCCTTCGACGGTTCCTTGAAATGCGGTAACGCCTTTCACCTCGTGACTATAGAGGGTGGAAGGCAATTCCCGCGACCGTTGATCAATCTTCTTTGGATTCCAACCACTTGTCGTCGATGACACCCGTGAGGACCAGCTTCCCATACTGAAAGCCCATACCGCCCCCAAACAACTCCACCTGTCCGGCATGGAAATCCGTCACCGCTTTGCCCAATTGACTCGGCTTGCCGACGCCATAGGCAAATGCGAGCCGAGTCGGAGTGATCGTTATCATGATTGGCTGGATACCTTTGCGCTGGACTTCTGGGACGATCATTGCCAGCATATCCCCACCACCGCCACGAAGGTACATAGTATCAGGGTTGGCCCCTCCCACGGACGCAACAACACCTCCGGAAGTCTTCAGCACTTCCCCTCGCATTTGCGGCACCAAGACCGGAACCGCAATGGTCACTTCCTTGAAATCAACGAGGTGCCGGATGGATTCTCCAGGCCGAAGCGATAATCGTCCCCGCGTGAACGGAACCTTCGCATTCTGGAGATCGAAGTCCTCCAATTGTTGTTTCGAGGTCCAGTCATACATTAGAACGATTTGTTTCGACTTCGCGTCGTAAGCAACCCTTGCGTGCAGGTTCTTCTTCAGCAACGCCAGTAGACGCGCAGGGTTCTTCTTGGATTCTTTCTCCTCGGTCTTCTCCCCTATCGCTTCCGTGACAGGCTTAGCCTTCGGCTTTTCCTCCAAAAGGTCTTTCAACTGACGCGGGGCAGGTGACACATCTTGAGCGGTTGGGGACTCCAAATCCGCCTTCGACAACAAGGTAGCCATTTCCCCGTCTTTCCAATGTCGCACATACCTCTACCCTCGAAATCAAACCACACAAGAAGAAATGCAAACGTTCCTCCTGGTGGCCTCGTGCCGCCAAAATCCACTGCGCGGAATGTGTCGGTGGGTTTGGATACGGCTTTGGTAAACTCGGCGGTCACATCCGACCATGTTAGGCCCCCACCAAACCGAGCGGCGATGACCTTGAACTCGTTGCTTGCTGAATCGAGCGGCAGTCCAGTATTTGGGATCGGCGGGAGAACCGATACAGTGCCGTCAATAATGTCGATAGATAAATCACGATCACCATACCGATAATCAATGACCAAAGCCTTTTGCTGCCCAGTAGCCGGATCGCCAAACGCTGTGGTGCTGGCTTGCATCGGAGCGAAGGGATCATTGTCAAGAACGGTCTTCAGAAGTTCTGTTACATCCACTTGGCTCCCTGGCACTCCATACAACCCCCGAATGATTGACGTCTTTTCCGGCAGGGGCTTGACCTGAGCCTTAGCCTGAGCAGACATCTCTACTGATGGAGCCTCAGTCTTGACTTCGGGGACCGGCGCAGGTTCAATGACCGGCTCGGGTTTCTGTTTCGGTTCAGGCTGAACAATTGGCTCTGGTTCAGGCTTGGGTTCGGGAAGAAAGTCAGGCTTCGACCCTGGCTCCACCTTGGAATCCGGTGTGTGTTCGACCGACGATGTCTCCCTTGCCTTGATCGGATTCTCAGCTTCCGCTGTTGCCACGGTCGGCTTTGATCGGCTCAAGAGTAGCAACACTACGAGCAAACACGCGGCAACCGCACCAACGATAACCATCGCCGTCTGGGGGCGTTTCATTGTTAACGTGCGAGCGGTAACCGGGGCGACAACAGGACGTGCCTGCTCCCGCAACCCCATGTCGTAAGCGAACTTCTTGGCTGGGTCCAAAAGGCAGACACGAGCAGCCGCAATCTCGTTGAGGATTCGTTGCGAAACCTCCGAGTTCTGGCCCGTCTGGAACGACCGAACGTGGGCCATCTGCCGATCAGCAGCGTGGGAGATCACATCAGGATCAGATTCGAAAAGGTTGATTCCTAAAAGACGATAGTGGTTCGCAGGCTGCTCGTTTGGAGCAATGCCAAGCCATTTGTGGTAAGGGTCGAAAGCGGATGCAGCGTTCATGTTTTCCTCTCGCAGAGATTGAAGAATTGCCCGAATCTGCGGAGCTATGGGTACGTCGGAACTAAAGCCATTATCCACGGCCAGTCGAGCCTAAGCCCTGAATTTGGAGATCCCAGTCATGCCAGCCTGCTGGGTGGGAGGCGACATGCGGCTGCCAAGCACTTCAGTCAATTTGGCCGTGATAAAGACCCTATGCTGCGACCCTCGCGTAGTTGAAAGGAGGGGTATTTGAGGCCAGTGTAGACTATAGTCTACAGACACGCAAGACCCTCGGCCGTATTGTCCGAGGATGCTTGGTGATGAACTCCGCAACTACCGACTGGCCGCTGGTATGACCCAAGAAACGCTTGGGTTCGAGGCTGGTTTGGACCGTACCTATGTCAGTCAGCTTGAGCGAAACCTTAAATCGCCAACCGTCGATACGCTGTTTCGCATTTGTGATGCCCTCGGGATCTCGGCCTCCGAGTTGATCGCTCGTGTCGAAAAGCCCTCCGTGTCAATAATGGGTGAGACAGCTGCCTCGTTAGTTATTACAGTAGAGG
>CAZLDQ010000410.1:0-2668 GCA_964558295.1 uncultured Planctomycetaceae bacterium
GGCCCACCTTCGCCGAGCCGCCTAAACTCGCCACGAACCTTCAGCCGCACCCCCTCGGGGCCGATTGCTTGCAGGAACCGCCACCTTCCCGGATAATGACGCGACAGGCTTGGACGCCATTGGAGGAAAGGAACGCTGAATGACTGGTGCCTATCTCGATTTCCGCAGTGATACGGTAACCCGTCCTACCGCTGGGATGAGAGAGGCGATGGGGCGGGCGGAAGTGGGGGACGACGTGTTTGGCGATGACCCCTCGATCCATCGGCTCCAAGAGCACCTGGCGGAGATGCTTGGCAAGGAAGCCTCGCTGTTCGTCCCTTCTGGGACGATGTCGAACCAGATCGCGATTCGCATTCACTGCCGTCCTGGCGACGAGCTCCTCTGCGAGGCCGGCTGCCACATCTACAACAACGAGCAGGCTGGCTATGCCCAACTGAGTGGTGTGGCCGTGCGCCCGGTTGCGGGAACCTTGGGCGTGCTGGACCTTGGGCAACTGGTCGAGTTGGTCCATCCTGAGGATCCCCATCTGGCTCGCACGCGCTTGGTTTGCCTGGAGAATACGCACAATCGCGGCGGAGGGCGGATTCTTCCGTATGGAGGGGTGGAAGCAATTTGCGCCTGGGCACATCAGAATGGCCTGGCAACCCATTTGGACGGGGCGCGATTGTTCAATGCGGCCGTGGCTACGGGGATTGGTGCGGTTCATTGGGCGCAGCATTTCGATACGGTGAGTGTCTGCTTCAGCAAAGGCCTGGGGGCTCCGGTTGGCTCGGCCCTGGCCGGACCTCGTGACCTGATCGCCGAGGCTGTGCGTCATCGAAAGGTATTGGGTGGCGGAATGCGGCAGGCCGGAATGCTTGCCGCGGCGGCCCTCTATGCCCTGGAGCACCATATCGACCGCTTGGCTGAGGATCACGCAAATGCACAACGTCTGGCCAATGGAATACGGGAAATCGAGCCATTGCGGCTGGAATCGGAGACGATTGATACGAACCTTGTCTATTTCCAAGTCGATTCGGCCTGGGGGACCGCTCAGGAGTTCGTGGCGGCGATGAAGGAGCGTGGGCTTCTGATGTGTGCGCCACAGCGGACGGTGGTCCGTGCGGTGACACACCTCGATGTCACGTCGAATGACGTTGACCAAGCCATCGTGATCATGAAAGCTGTGGCCCGGTCGAAACGATAGCCACCTCAGAGAGCGGTCTGCTCTGCAATGGGAGGCCGGTGGCGTTACGTGCGATTTAGTAAGAGAGGGGGACAGTTTGCTCGTTCAGCCGTAACGTCCGGTGATGTAGGTTTCGGTCTCTTTACGCTTGGGGTTCAGGAAGAGGTCAAGCGTGGGGGCGTGCTCGATCAGTTGGCCCAGGAGCATGAAGATGCATTCATCACTGGCTCGCCGAGCCTGCGCCATACTGTGAGTCACGATGACGATCGTATACCTGTCTCGCAACTGTTCCAGGAGCATCTCGATCTTCTCAATTCCCTCGGCATCCAGGGCCGAGCAGGGCTCGTCCATCAGGATGACCCGCGGTTTGAGCGGCATCAATCGGGCAATGCAGAGTTTCTGCTGCTGTTCGAGGGTCAGGCGGGTGGCCTTCCTCTTCAGCTTGTCCTTGACATCGTCCCAGAGCTGCACATTACGCAGGGCCGATTCGACCATGGCATCGAGTTGTTGGCGGCTGTAAAGGCCTCGCCGGGTGTGCATACGCACGCCGAAGAGGACGTTCTCATAGATGGAGATAGGCAGGGGGTTGGGTCGTTGGAAGACCATGCCCACCGACTTGCGCAACTCGCTCAGGGAGACATCCGGGTCGTAGATGTTTTTATCAAGAATGGTGATCTGGCCGGTGGTCCGGACATTCCCGTAACGCTCGTTAATGCGGTTGAAGCAGCGCAGAAGCGTCGTCTTGCCGCAGCCTGAGGGACCGATCAGGGCGGTGATCAGACCGGGTTTGATGTTGAGCGTCACCTCTTTGAGGGCCTGGAAGTTGCCATACCAGAGGTTCAAGCCGCGCGTCTGGATACTGAACTGGGTCGGCGCGGTCGCCGCCTGTGTGGTCATTAGCCGAAATCTCCGGTAACGTACTGTTCGGTAAGCCGGTTGGCCGGATGGGTGAAGATGATTTCCGTCTCGTCGACTTCCACCAATTGCGAGGCGCTCAGGAAAGCCGTTCGATCGGCCAGCCGGCGCGCTTGCTGGACGAGATTGGTCACGAGCACGATGGTCATTTCGTTCTTCAACTCGCGGAGGAGGTCTTCGATCTTCATCGTGGTTACCGGGTCGATGGCGATCGAAAACTCATCGAGACAAAGGATCTCCGGCCGGTGGGAGAGGGCCCGAGCGAGGGTCAACCGCTGCTGCTGCCCGCCGGAGAGCTTGGTGCCGAGCATCGTCAGACGGTCCTTGACTTCGTCCCAGAGCATGGCTTGGCGCAAGCACTTTTCCACCAAGGCATCCAACTCGTAGCGATCGTGGAGCCCGGCCCGGCGGGGAGCGTAGGCCACATTCGGGTAGAGCGCCATGGGCAGCCCGCCCGGAA
The DNA here is from genome assembly GCA_964558295.1 of uncultured Planctomycetaceae bacterium. Classification (GTDB taxonomy): domain Bacteria; phylum Planctomycetota; class Planctomycetia; order Pirellulales; family Thermoguttaceae; genus JBDKTH01. Next base: position 2,541 of record CAZLDQ010000410.1, read on the forward strand.
GCGGGAAGACCATCCCTACGCGGCGTCGTAACTCATAGACGTTGCGCATCTGGTAGACGTTCTCGCCGCTGACAAGCACCTCACCTTCGACCTTTGCCGTGGCGACGAAGTCGATGGTACGGTTGATG
>CAZLDQ010000411.1:0-2643 GCA_964558295.1 uncultured Planctomycetaceae bacterium
CCGTCCGGCCCCCCCCAGCGGGCGCCACGCGGCGCCCCGAACTCGATATGATAGCCATCGAAGCGCAGCCCGCGCGTGCGGAGGAAACCGCAAAGGCGTCACTGGCTGCGGTCGAAGACGACCCATGGGAAAAGGGTTGTGTCGAAGGAGTCATTCAGGCTTTGGTGCATTCGATCAGCCCCCAAGGTGTTTATGAAAACTCATTGGAAGCAAAAGACATCCACCCATCGGCAAAGCCCATCGTCGAATACGCCCCTGCCTTAATCCTGCGAAAACGTTCCGCCAAAGGTCTTACCGAAACCTTGAAACGGATCAAGGAGCAGATCGAAAACGGGGAAGACATTCCCAGTGAATTTGCGGACCTTGCGGAGATTCGCCCGAATAATGATCGCGCAACGGGCGATGGCCCGGAGGAGGCCAACGTTGCGTTCGATGGGGAAATCTTCTTCCCAAAGCCATCCAACGATGAGCAACGCCGCATTGTTGACAAGATTCGAGCGGCAAGCGGTGTGCTTGTGCAAGGACCGCCCGGCACCGGGAAATCCCATACCATCGCCAATCTGATTTGCCATCTGCTTGCCACGGGACAGCGAACGCTGATCACGGCGAAGACACCTCGCGCGCTTCAGGTTCTTGAAGGACTTGTGCCTGATGAGTTGCGGCTTCTTTGCATCAATCTGCTTGGCAGAGGCCTTGAAGAACGCCGCTCTCTCGAATCCAGCGTTGGCGGCATTCTCCGCAAGAATGAGGAGTGGAACGAAGATCGCGCCGGGCGTGAGCGCAGGGAGCTCGCAGAGAGGCTGCGGACGCTCCGCGAGGAGAAGGCCAAGGTTGACCGGCGGCTGCGCGATATCCGCGAATCTGAAACGCATACGCAATCCATCGCAGGGGGAGCCTATCGTGGGACGGCGGCCAGAATCGCCGAGACCGTGAACCGGGATCGAGCCGACTACGAGTGGTTTACGGATACCGTTCCTTTGGACAAGACGTGTCCAATATCCACAAACGACCTTCAAAGCGTCCTTGTAGCGTTGCGCCAATTCACGCCAGACAAGCGGCTGGAATTGGGTCTTGCATGGCCTGCGGAGTTGCCATCCTCCGAACGCTTTGCCGATCTGGTGAGGAATGAAACAAGTGCAATTGAAGAGGAGCAGAACGCGGCACGCGGGGCCGATGAACATATCGCCGACCTGTTGGGAAGAAACAATCCTCCGGCTATCGAGGCGATTCGTGACGCTTTTTCTACTTTTCTGGAAACTTACAGGAGACTTCGCGCAGCGCCGCATTCATGGATGAACGACGCCTTGCGAAATGTTCTGGGTGGCAGCTCGTCCCTGTGGCATGAGCTTTTCCGTGTTACGCGAGACATTATTGCGTCAATAGAACATCTCGTTGCGGTCGCCAACGACACCCGTATCGAATTTCCGGACACGACCGACACCAGAACGCTGCATGACGACGCCCGCACACTGAAGGAGCATATGGAGAATGGCGGTAAACTGGGATGGGGCCCGTTCCGGCCCAAAACGGTGAAAGAGCGGTTCTACGTTATCAAGGCCGTGAAGATTGGCGGACGGCCATGCTCCACAGTCGAACATTTCTCAACTCTTGCCGATGTGCTGCACGTTCGTATTGAATGCGAAAAGGCATGGGGCTTCTGGAAAGGGCGAAGTGAAAAGGTTGAAGGGCCGTACCCTCTGCAAGTGACCGCTCTCAAGTCGCTGCGCGATGCGCTCGCAAACGCCTTCGCGCTCGAAGAACTCGTTGCCAAGTGCCGAGAAGCAATAAACCAATGCCCAGGCATGGGCGAACCCGTATGGACCGACGAATCCCAGGTTGAAAGGGTTGTCTCCTCGTGTCGCCTTACACTCGCCCGTTTCCGCAAGCGGCTTGCCGCCGAGGAAATTCAAAACGTTGAGGCTTCGATTTCCCGCATAATCGCCAAGGGCGGCGCGCATCCAGTGACAAGCGATTTGCTGACCGCCATTCGAAGGCGCGACTTGGATGAGTTCGCACAGTGCGTAAATACGTTTCAGGATTTGGATAAGCAGCGCCAGAGCCTTCAGAAGGTAGACGAGGATGTTTCAAAATTACGTCTTTTGCTCCCGCAGTTGACTAAGTCCTTAGAAGAATCCTGCAACCAGCCGTATTGGGAGAACCGAGTTCAGCGCATTGTGGACGCCTGGCATTGGGCGCAGGCACGGTACTGGATCGAGGAATACATCCGGCAGGAAGACGTTCCGGCGCTCGCTAAGCGCGCCAAACAAATCGAGGACGAGATAAACGGAATTATCGCGAAGCTTGCCTCTCTTCATGCTTGGTCGTTTTGCTTCTCTCGTCTTAACGAAGATCATCGCCGCCACATGGAAGCCTGGCAGCAATCCATGCGACGTCTTGGCAAAGGGACGGGGAAACATGCGCCACGCCACCGACGTGAGGCTCAAAAGCATTTGAATAAATGCCGTGAGGCGGTCCCGGCATGGGTGATGCCGCTTCACCGCGTTTGGGACACGGTGCATCCCGAGCCCGGTATGTTCGATGTGATTATCGTTGACGAGGCTTCGCAATGTGGCGTCGAAGCGCTTCCCTTGTTCTATCTCGGAAAGAAGATATTGATCGTAGGCGATGACAATCAGATCAGTC
>CAZLDQ010000412.1:0-2622 GCA_964558295.1 uncultured Planctomycetaceae bacterium
AAAACTTCCCAGTAGTGCGCTGCATCATCACGCAAGACTGGTTGCTGTTCGAGAGCATCGTTGCAGACCTGCCTGAACGGGGCCTCTCCCACTTCCCAGGCATCGAGTATTCGATTACCGAGAACGATAGCAAAACGAATGCGTTCCGCTGAGAGGGTGTCGAATCCCTTCACTCCAGCAGGAACGCACGCGATGGTTGCGCTGCCATCGGTGAACTCCACGACCAGATTCGCGCTGTTTCCAAAACAACCTCGGTTGAAAAACGCGGCAAACTGCCTCCAAGTCACGTTTGGACTCGGAGATTGGACGAGAAGGATCGCAGGGGAACCGGGAATGAATGCGCCTTGAAGACGGTGGGCTGCCTGCAAATCTCGCAGTACCGGGGCAATCGCCTCTCGGTCTAGTTCTTTTGTTGGCACCCTATGGAGTGATTCAGTCTCGATTGGCATCGAATCTTCTCTACCAAAATCTCACAGGGCTCTTCGGGGACGATCCGACCATAGGCGACGAACAAGTCGTTTGGCTGGGTGGCGATTGTGACTTATCGGGACGGCCGTGTGGTCTGCACATGGCTCATCGCTCGCCGCACGCACGCCCGCCGCACCAGGAACCTTGAACCAAGCAGATCATCACACGGGCTCATGGTGTGGCTGTCCCACGATCCCTACAACCGCACGTAGGGATACGACTTGAGACGAGCATTATAGTACATCCCCTTGGATTCGGACTTCACGAACCCGTCGTACTCCTCCTGGGGTACGTCCGTGTACTGATAAACTGCCCCACTCGTGAATTCGATCTCAAGCGTCAAAGTCCCCGGGTCGTATCCAACGGACACAACACACGATGAAGCAACAGGAATTCGTTCCATGCTCACTCCTCTTCGGCGGATGCCGCACTATTCGATGTGGTACTGGGCTTAGTCGTGTAGGGGTTCTGGAAACGCCATGCGTTCACAAGCGGCACATAGTCCTCATTACCGGATGGCTCAGTCCAACCACCAGGCCGTATACGCTCGCCATCGGCACCACGCCGGACCACTACTTCCGGATCTTCACTGTCTGGCCTACGCCCCTCCGGCGGCAGGTCGATTAAGGTTCGGACCGGAAGGCTGACTGCCTCGCCGACGACAAGTGCCTCACCAGTCCGGAGAATTGGCAACATGGAGAATAGCCCTTCGAGATTGTCGGAAGAGCATGATTTGATCTGTCCCCTGTCAGCTTCGTTTGTAAGCCGTAACGCAATCATAGTGCCGCACTGAGAAAGGATCGTATTGTCAATTTCCGAAGGACGTTGGCTGACCAACATAAGGCCGACGCCATACTTGCGGCCTTCCTTGGCGACCCGTCGCGCAGCGGCCGCCGCGCGGGGCTTTGTTTGGTTTCCGAGATACGCATGAGCCTCTTCCAGCACGATCAACAAAGGTCGGGATCGACCGCCAACCGGTTTAGCTCTTCCCCAGAAAATCGCGTCATAAAGGATACGAAGTAAGGCTCCGACAAGATCATCTAGGGTAGCGGACGGGATACCTGAAAGATCGAAGACCGTTATTGGATGGTCAGAGCCAATCCAATTGTCAAAAAGTTGATCTAGGTCCGCCGTAGTATTCCCATCCTCCGACACAGCCCATTTCCCTGGCTGGAATAAGAAAGCCAGTCGTTGGTCACGCAGTCTAGACTCTAGGAAATCAACGTGAGTCCTAGGCTGGTCTGCTGCCGCGCTCCTGTAAATGCGAACGCCATTGACTTCGGTGTTCGTAATCGCACGGAAGCGTGGTCGCTGTACGGCCATCACGTCACCGCATTGCGGAACACTATCCTCTCCGATTGTCTCGTACTGCCTGGTAGCTTCACATTGATTTCCACTAGAACTGACGCTGTGCGTCGCGTAGTGGTGACAATGCAGGTCGTACCAGACCCGATGAATACAGAAGGGTAGCGGAGAATCTGCCGTGACGTCCGCAGCCGGTATCGCTACTGCTTTGCCTGCTGGACGAGACGCTTGCTTCAACAACGTAATCTGACTGAGTATCGAAGCCGAGGTTGCGCCACTTAGGGGGCCGAATGCGACCGCCGTCAACTCTTCGGAAGTAAGCGCCCAGAACGGAACAGAAAGCGGCAACTCGCCCTTGTCAGGATCAGCACCGATTCGGAGCACCCGCGCGCGGTCGCCAAACGCGCGTATGTATTCTCCGTGGAGGTCAAGCAGTACCACACGGGCAGACGGGAATCGTGACGAGTCGGATACGGCCGAGAGCAAGCTCGCAACAGCGGTCGATTTGCCTGCCCCGGTGCTTCCAACAACAGCAGAATGGCGACTTACTAGGCGATTCAGGTTAACGTATGCTCGTATTGACTCAGCACTAGCAACGCGGCCAATAGAAACGTACGCATCCTCATTTCCCGGGGCATAGATTGCGCGAAGGTCCGATTCTGTTACAACATGAACCTGGTCACCAATCGAGGGGTGCTGGGAAATCCCGCGTTCAAACCCGCTGCCATGCCGCCCTTCGCCGACGAGTTCAACTCGCAACCATCGACTGCTTGCCTGTGTTGGCGCGTCCGGGACGTGTAGTGTTTCAGCCCAAATGGCACAGCGGCTAAGGTAGGTGACGGCCTCCTC
>CAZLDQ010000413.1:0-2612 GCA_964558295.1 uncultured Planctomycetaceae bacterium
GCGAATCCGCGTCAGGCTGGAATGGTCCGGCGTGTCCTTGGTCAGCGGAATTCCCCAAAAAACGCGATACGAAAGGCTGTCGGTACAACGCCACGCGATGCCCCGTTGCGAGCCGATCCCCTCAAAATAATATACCCCATCAGCAACATACGGAAATAAACGCCCACCGCGTCGAGAAGGCTGGCTTGGTGGACTATTTCAACGGGCTGCTAGCGCCTGCTTGGCCTTGTCCATCACGCTGGCGATGGTCACCGCGGCACCGTTCTGGGCTTTGCTCGCGTCAGCCGCTTCCATGAAGGCGAGGATTTCGAGGGTTTCTTCTTCGGCGACCGGTGGCTTGCCGGTCTTGAAGAACTTGGCAATCTCAACGACCAACGGCTTGTAGCCGTCATACTTGCCGGCTTCGCCGCTCTGCTTGGTGCCTTCAACGAAGGCGCCGTAGCCCTTCTTGGCCACGAAAACGCCTTCGCGCCCGTCGGCCCAGACGCCCACGACTTTGTCAGGAGCTACCCGCGTCACCTGCTGGCAACCGGTGCCCATGATTGTAAAGAGGGTTTCCACGCCGTGAATGCCATACCAGAAGAGGTCGGGATGGTGCGGTTCGAGGTTCAGCGGGCTCCAGGCCTCGCAACGTTTCACGTCACCAAACGGAGCCGTCTTGTTGCGCACTGCCTGGAAGCCGGCACTGAACCGCAACGAAGAAGCGGAAAAGACTGGCACGCCCTTGGCCTTAGCCCGTTGAAAAATCTCCATCGCATCGGCCAGCGAAGCGGCCATCGGCTTGTCGACGAACAGAGGCTTGCCCGCGTCGATCACGGGAATGGCCTGCTTCAAGTGCGGGCGTCCGTCGACGCTTTCGAGCATCACCGCATCGACCGCGGGAAGCATCGCCTCGATCGAATCGTAGATCTTAACCCCTTGGGCCTGGAGCTTTTCCGTATACCCCTTGACACGATCCCAACTTGACGGAATATCGGGGCTACCGCCCGGATAAGCGGCCACAACCCGTACGCCGGCCAAATCGCCGGTGTTGTCGGGCTTATTCAGTTCGCCTGTGAAGGCAACGACATGAGAGGTGTCCAACCCGATGATCCCAACGCGGATCGTTTTGGCATCCTGAGCCAGACTGATCGTAGAGAAGACGAGAAGGAAGACTCCCGTAAACAGTGCAACGCCCGTTGAACGCATGGTAGGTTCCTCGGCAAAAGGTTGAGGTATGAGGTGGTGGGGCGGGGGTTAAGGTTCGGTGGGCCGTGGACAGGAAGCAGGGCGCAGGGAGGCCGGTAAGGGCATTTCTGACGTACATTTCCAGCCTCCGCAGCGAAGTTCTGAACCCTGTCGCCTATTCCCATCCCCCCTAATCTAGTCTAACCTAACCCTGCTCCCTTGTCCCAGTTGACCTGCTCTGTCTGTGTAGAGGTCGGGGCTACTTTCCGGCGATGATCAAATCGAGCCGTTGGTTGAACTCATCCAACGACAGACCACCGTCTTCGATGGTCATCCAGCCGGGGTAGCCGATCTTCTCGAATTCGTTGCGCACGGAGGGCCAGTTCACGCTGCCATCACGTGGGTGGACGAACTTGCCATCGTGCCCGTCGGGGTTCAGTTGGAAGTCCTTGATGTGGACCTTGACGATCAGCTTGCCCAACGCGCGGATCCATTCCTCGGGCGCCGCATACTTTACGTGGTTGCCTACGTCATAGTAGCACTTGACCCAGGGATTGTTGAACGAACCGATGAAGTTAGCAAACAAGGCTGGTTTGACCCAGAGATTGTTCCAGACGTTTTCGAGGGCAATGACCACGCCGCATTTCTCGGCCGTGGGGATCAACCGCTCGATGGCCTTGCGCGAGGCGTCGGTGGCTTGGTTCTGCGCGTCGATGTAGGCCTGATACTTGGCGTTGTCGTCGGCAACAACCCGTTTCACGTGGGAGGTCTTTTCGTCGAACTCGATGTCGAAGTCCCAGGGATTGGGGATCGGCGTCACGCCGGTACGGCAGGGTACTAACAACACTGCGTCGGCACCGTAGGCTTGAGCCGCCCGCAGGGAGGTCTCAACCGCCGCGATGTCCTTGTCGACCACGGCCTGATCAGGGCTGTTGAAATTGGCCCAGCCATAAAGCACTGAGTGGATCTTCATGCCAAGCTGATCGGCCACCTTGCGTGCGGCAACCGCTTCGTCCACGGTCGCGGCACGTTGGGTCGATTCGATCCCTTCGAACCCGGCCGCCTTCCATTGGGACAGTATCTCCACAGTCGGCTTGCCGATCAAGGCCTTATGCAGCTTGGTCTTGTACTCGGCCGCGGAGAGTGAACGCCCAACCATCAGGCCAGCGCCAACGGCCGCCGAAGCGGCAAGGAAATTACGTCGCGTGACTTGCGATTTCATCGAGAGTCTCCAGAAGTTCGGTGAGGGGCAACTCCAGGTAGGTAACGTCCTCAGCCCTCTGACAACCGGAATTCCCGGAACCCACGCCAGAACGGGACGTGGGGCATGTCAGGCGGCTGCAAGCACTAGTATGCCACACCCATTAGCTTGGGTCAATTTCCCCCGTTTCCAGGGTGCGGCTGAAGGTTCGTGGCGAGTTTAGGCGGCTCGGCGAAGGTGGGCC
>CAZLDQ010000414.1:0-2595 GCA_964558295.1 uncultured Planctomycetaceae bacterium
GGGGGAACCCAGGAGACTCAAGCCCCAATGCCAACTCCAGAAACCAATGTGCGCAACTTGACAGACACTACCGCGATCGGCTCAAGCTCCGCGCCCAGTTCGGCGATGATTTCCTGTAATCGCGAGGCATCAAACACGTCGGTCGATTCGCTAAGCGAGCCGAGTGAAGCCCGTAAGCAGCCGAGTTTTCGTTGCACCTTTCGTAATTCGCTGGCCTGCTGGATGGCGCGGAGCAACCGGGCCACGGGATTGAAAAGGAACAGCAGGATGAGCATGCAATACTCATCCATGTGCAACTTGCGATTGCCAGCTTTATCGCACTGGCATCCGACGTCATGCAGTCGCCGGAGCAACGGTTGCAGTTTATCGAAGTATTTCAAGCCCGTGATGTCTTCGTCGCGGACCTTCTCGCGTTCCTTGCCTGCCATCCCGCCAATTATGCGTAGCCGCGCGAATCGCGCAATACCACCTTAGGACTAGCCACAGGGATTTCAACGCCGTGAGCAACCATCGTGCCGAACAGGATTGGACTTATCCCCTTTTCGTCCCCTCTTTTCCCGCCCTCTTCTCATGCGGCAGCTTTTCTCGTTTGAAAGACCCGTCGCCGCGCAATGATCGTAGGTATCCATCAGAGCCGTAGAGGAGCCACAGTTCGTCAGTGGAAGAGTGAGCTTGTCGTCTGACTTCCAGGACAGTATCGAGATCAAACTCAAACTGAGTTGCACCACTACGAGGATTGACGGTCACGCCGACGAGCCGTTGCCCCTGCAAGTCAAGAAGTGCTGGCCCCATTTTCCGCATCGCCGAGGATTTCGACGCAAGGCTCGCACCGGAGCGAATAATACGCCAGTTAGCGTGGTACACCCAAAGACTCCAACGTCCACCTACGAACACCTGCCTTCGATTAGCACGGCGCTGCACCTCCTCAGCAGGGACATTCCTTGCCTTGCGAGGAACTCGTATGTTCGCTACGGGTTCGTGAACAACTCGAAGGCTCGGCTCACCGAATTGCATGGAGAGATTCGTCAGACGCGTAAAGTGTACACCCCAGCACAAGTTGCCTGGAAGGTCCCTTAAGGAGCAATCTAGTTCAAGTATGGGGGTCTGCTGTATCACCATATTGGAGCAAATCCTTGTGGGGCGTTTAGGATGGAAGCACTTCACCGTGCCAGTTACAGGTTATCCAGGAGACCAAGTAGATTGTGTAACCGGTGACGCTAGATTCCGCAATCACACGCGGCATGTCTTCAAGTGCGTGGCAGTCCGCCACGTCTAGGTTACCGAAGTCCTTCCATTCCGTGCGCCGGAGTCTGTTATCCCACTTGGCTTCTCGGAACACGTTCCACCATGAGGGCACCATCACTGTAGCCTCAAATCGGGCACACTCGCATTTGCATTTCGCCTGTCCCCACGGCCGCGTGGCCCCGTTTCGCCAGTCCCATGATATCTCTGCCGCTTGTGCAGTGTTTTCCATCGCGAGCCAGATTCCCAAAATGCCTAGCGCAGTCCCTCCCGCCTTGAGGAACTTGCCCCCAAGGGCAGCAATCGCCTGCGCCTCAGCTTCCGCCGCAGCCCTTGGAGCCAAGCCCCCTGCTCCCTTTAGGTCTTGCAGAGCTTGGTGAAGAGCCTTCCGCCCCGCCTCACTCAGACCGTACTTCTTTACGAGATAGTCAATGTACTTGATGTCCGCTCCTGCAAGTCCGAGAGGATCGGTGCGGCTCAGCGGATTGCTGGTGCAGTAGCGGTAAAGATTGATGTCTGCCAGAAACCCAATGGAATCTCGGCGATTCCAGCAGCCAAGGTGAGGGAAGAGGACGCGATGACGGACATGGTACGCTTCGATGAGTTCGTCCCAGCGGTATCCGGAATAGAGCGCCTCCCAGTCGTATGAAGACGAGGAACGGCTATCGAACGATTGGCCAAAGAAGTGCGGTGAGCCGTACGCGGTGTGGATGCAACGTTCTTGAACCACGCCGCCCGTGCTGCAAATGGCGACGACATTCCAGTTGGCATCCTGAAGGGCGTAGAGACGCTCGTCGGGGGTACCGTCGTCGCTGGCGTCGCAATCGCGCATGACGAGATCGTCGATGTCGCGGAGTCCCCAGATGAACTGCCGGTCGGCAGATGTGGAATCACCAACGCGTTCTTCGAGAACTTGCCAGTCGTAGGAGTGGAAGGAATGCCGCGTAATGGCGTTAGAAACCACCGTGCAGAACCCTTGCCCGTCGTAGACGTATTCGGTGACGGTTGTCTCACCGTCGAGCACTTTTGTCACTCGGTTCCAGGCGTCGTAGACCAGATCATAATGGACGTTCCAATCGGCCGGCTTTGACACTCGGATCATGTTGCCAGCGCGGTCGTGGGCCACATGGGCGCTCGTACCGGCGATCTCGGTGATCTCGTTGACCGCGTTATGGGTGCGGGACTGGTCCAGGTCCCATGTGCCATCGCCGTCCGTGTCTTCCTGGAAGGCGGACCAGTTGCCGGTTGCGTCGAGGGACCAGTGTTGGGCCAGGGATTTCGTGCCGGCTACAAGGCCGTCCTTGGCGGCGTTGAGGTCGCCGCGGGCGAAGGTGAGGAGTTGGTTCATGCCGT
>CAZLDQ010000415.1:0-2585 GCA_964558295.1 uncultured Planctomycetaceae bacterium
GTACGTCCGGTGGTGTGGGAGGACGGCGGGGGCAACCCCGCCTCCTACCCGATTTGGAACAGGAATCAGTCGCTAGACGCGAGGCACAAGTGCCGCGGCGTTTGCCCGTCGGATGGTCAACCCTGTTTTCGCCATGCGCTATGATGAGCGAAAGAGGTTAGCAACCTGACAAGCTCTCAATGCGGCTTGTGGTTCGCTCAACAGCCGGGGATGCCGGCCGGAGAGCTCAGCAGATGTCCGGGGCGATGCAGCAGACCAAGGAGCGGGATTCCAACGTCAGGATACCGTCGGCGGGAAGCTCCGGGCCGTCAAGGGCCGGATAGATGTCGGCCGGCGGTTCGGCTGCCGTGTCGATAAACTTGCGGAACTTGAACTGCTTCGCAATTGGCGGCAAATGGAACACTTGCCGCTCGCAACCCGCGTGGAAAAGAAGCAGGATGTGGTGATTCGGCGCGCTCTGCTTCTCTTTGGGCGGTACGGCCGCCAGACACACCACGAGGCTTCGCGTGTCGGACGTCCAATCCACGCTGGTACCATAGCAGTTGTACCAGCTCACATCAGGAGGCCCGCCGGGCCGGTGCGGCCGGCCGTTGAGAAAGTTTTCTTGCCGGACCGTCGGCTCCGCCCGGCGGAAGGCGATCAAGGCTGAACAGAACCGGCGGAGCGATTCATGTTTCTTCGTCAAATTCCAGTTGAACCAGGAGATCGCCGTGTCCTGACAATAGGCGTTGTTGTTGCCGCGCTGCGTGCGGCGGCACTCGTCGCCCATCAGAAGCATGGGCACGCCGAGGCTGAGCATCATCGTGGAAAGCATGTTCTTGATCTGGCGGAGCCGGATTGCCTCGATGGCCACCCGCCGCGTCGGTCCTTCCACGCCGTAGTTGTAGCTCAGATTGTTGTTGTCGCCGTCGCGGTTCCCTTCGCCGTTGGCCTCATTGTGCTTGTGGTTGAAGCTGACCAGGTCGTTCAGCGGGAATCCGTCATGCGAGGTGATGAAGTTGATGCTGTGGTACGGCAGGCGTCCGCTGGACTGGTACAGGTCGCTGGATCCGGCCAAGCGAGTGGCCAGCGAGCCGATCATGTGTGGATCCCCTCGCCAGAAGCGGCGCACGTCGTCGCGGACGCGGCCGTTCCACTCGGCCCAGCGGAGATTGGCCAACGATCCGACCTGGTAGGCGCCGGCCGCCTCCCCGGCTGCGGCGATGATCTTCGTGTCGGCCAACAGGGGATCTTCCGCGATCGACTCGACCACGGGGGGATTGGGCACGATGTCGCCGTTGCGGTTGCGGCTGAGAATGGAGGCCAGATCGAAACGGAACCCGTCGATGTGGTAGTTGTGTACCCAGTGACGCAGGCAATGGAAGATCAGTTCACGGACGATCGGATGATTGCCGTTTAGCGTATTGCCACAGCCGGTGTAGTTGCGGTAGTAGCGGCCGCCGTTTTCGAGCATGTAGTAGACGCGCTTTTCCAGGCCCTTGCAACTCAGAGTCGGTCCGTTCTCGTTCCCTTCGGCCGTATGGTTGAAAACCACGTCAAGGATCACCTCGATCCCCGCGCGGTGCAACGCCATCACCATTTCCTTGAACTCGCGGACTTGACAGCCCGGCTCAGTACCGACTGCATAGCCGCGATGCGGCGCAAATAACGCCATGGGGTCGTAGCCCCAGTAGTTGGGACGCTCGGGCTTGTTGCCCCAAATATCGCAAATGGGGAACTCGTGGACGGGCATCAACTCCACGGCGGTCACCCCAAGTGACTGCAGGTAGGGAATCTTCTCGATCACGCCGAGGTAGGAGCCGGGATACTTGACGTTGCTGGAGTGCGACTTGGTGAAGCCGCGCACGTGCATTTCGTAGATCACGGTCTCCGACAGTTCGCGCCGCAGATGGCGGTCCCCCTTCCAATCGAACTCGTCATCAATCACCACACACTTCGGCGGCCGAATAATACCATCCTCGGATGGCAAAAAATCGCCCGCCAGTGCCTTGGCATAGGGGTCGATCAACCGGGCTTCGCTGTTGAAGCGATGGCCTCGTTCGGGAGCGAAGGGGCCGTCCGCCTGAAAATGGTACAACTGCCCCGGCGCCACCCCTGGGACGAAAATGCTCCAGATGTCGCCCCAGCGGTTCAGGTCGGGATCGAAATCGATGATCTCCGATGGTTCGCGGTCGGTGACCTTGTTATACAACAAGACCCGCATCCCGGTGGCCGATCGACTGAAGACGACGAACTGGACGCCATCATCATGAACGATCGCCCCATACGGGAGGGGGTGGGTAAATTTCAGGGAAGGCGGCCGCTCGAACATGGGAGCCGGTCTATCAGCGCGCCCCGCAAAGAAGTTGATATCTCCAGGATACCATTGATTTAGATCGACGGCCATGTCGAATCCCGAGATTAGGCAATGTAGTGAAAATAGCGACAATAATAACCCATCTGACTCTGGCGACAGGTCTGAATCTTATTTCGGACATCCGCGGCAGGAAGTGGAGGACAAGCCACAGATTCAAGAAACCGGGCGAAGAAAATCAATCGACATAGGTAAGCCCTCGCGGGCTGTCCCTGTCACACCACCGTGCGTA
>CAZLDQ010000416.1:0-2577 GCA_964558295.1 uncultured Planctomycetaceae bacterium
GAATCCACACGTGGAGGACGCCGATGGTCATAGGATACAACGATTTGCTGGTTTTGTCACGGCCAATGTTAAAATCCCCAAAACGGCCAAGATAAAATTCCCCACATTTGTGAGGTGGTCCCACCTGCGGCACAATGGCCTGGTAAGCCGGAGTGCCAAGGAGAGGATTACCCATGCTAAAAGTGGAGGAACGAGTTATGATCAAAGACCAGTATCGCAGAGGCGTAACGATCAGCGACATCGCCCGGGAGACCGGGCATGACCGCAAGACTATTCGAGCCATCGTGAAGGGCCCGACCATCCCGCCACGAAAGCGGAAGGGGCGAGCCAAGAAGCTAGACCCCTTTGTGCCATACCTGGAAAAGCGCATAGAGGAGGGCGTTCTCAACTGCAACAAGCTGCTGGAAGAGATCCAGAAGCGGGGGTATCAAGGCGGCAAGAGCCTGCTCAAGACCTTTGTCCAGCCCTACCGGCAAGCGCGGCGACCGGAAGCGACCGTGCGCTTTGAGACCGAGCCGGGCGAACAGGCGCAGGTCGACTGGGCCCACTTCGGGTACATCGAGCATCGTGGGCGACGGCGCAAGCTGTATGCGTTTGTGATGACTCTGGGCTGGTCGCGAGCGTCGTACCTGGAATTCACGGTGTCGATCGATGCGGCCTGGTGGCTGCGCTGCCATCTCCATGCGTTTCACTACTTCGGTGGGATGCCGCGTGTGATACTGCACGACAATCTGAAGACCTCCGTCCTGGGTCGGGAGGCCGACGGCAGGATTGTCTGGAACGTCCGCTACCTGGACTTTGCGGACTACTACGGGTTTACCCCGCGTGCCTGTCGGCCCTATCGGGCGCAGACCAAGGGCAAGGTGGAGTCGGGCGTCCGCTACGTGCGCGGCAACTTCTGGCCTGGACTCAGGTTCATTGACCTGCTCGATCTCAACCGTCAGGCTTGGGACTGGCTGGACAACACGGCCAACTTGCGTGTGCACGGCACGACCGGTGAGGTGCCGTTTGACCGGTTGCCGCTGGAGGGGCTCCTGCCGCTGGACGGCAAGCCCGACTACGACACCTGCCTGATCGGCTTCCGGCGCTCGAGCAAGGACTGCTTCGTGAGCTACGACGGCAACTACTACTCGGTGCCGGCCGACTATGCCAGGAAGACTCTCCAGGTCAAGGAGACCGAAGACAGTCAACTGATTGTCTCCGACGCTCAAGACGGCGAGATCGCCCGCCATCGCCTGGCAGAGGGTCGTAACCTGCGCGTGGCCGTGTCCACCCATTATGCCCATCTCCGCTGCGGCTCACGGCCCGTGCGGCGGCGGGGCGCCATCCAGGTACCTGCTCCGCCGAGCGAACCATTCCTGCCTGCGGCGCCTGAGGTCGAGACCCGGCCGTTGGCCTGGTATGACCAGATCCTGGAGGTGGCCTCATGAGTGATGTGGCCTATCCTCGGGTTCATTCTCACCTGGCTCGGCTCAAGCTGCCCAGAATGGCCGAGTGCTTGGACGCGGTCGCCGAAACCGCCTCCAAGCATGACTGGACGTATCTCGAATTCTTGGACCAACTCCTCGATGCCGAGGTCTCGGCCCGCTACGAGCGGGATGTGGCGATGAAGACCAAGCTGGCTCACTTCCCCTTCGTCAAAACTCTGGACCAATTCGACTTCTCCTTCCAGCCGGCCATCAGTGAACGCCAGGTTCGCGAGCTGGCTACTCTCAGCTTCATCGCCAATGGCGAGAACGTCCTCTTCCTGGGGCCGCCCGGCGTCGGCAAGACCCATTTGGCCATCGCCCTGGGCATGGTCGCCATCCAGCATGCTACCAGCGTCTACTTCACCACCATGATCGACCTACTCGACCAACTTCACCGTGACGCCAAGGAAGACCGCCTCGACCACCGGCTGCATACCCTGTGCCGTCCTAAGCTGATTATCCTCGACGAGATGGGCTACTTCCCTCTCGACCGGATGGCTGCCCAATTCCTGTTCCAGCTTGTCAGTCGCCGCTACGGCCGCGGCTCGATCATCCTGACCTCGAACAAGTCCTACGGCGACTGGGGCGACATTTTCGCCGACCAAGTCCTGGCAGCCGCCATCCTGGACCGGCTGCTGCACTTCTCGACGACCATCAACATCCGCGGCCAGAGTTACCGACTGCGGGAGAAACGCAAGGCCGGAGTCTTCACCGAACTAACCGACCTGCAGAAGGAGGCCTGAACCAGTCTATCGAACATTTGAGCTGGGGAATTCCAAGTTGGCCATTTTGAGGAATTTTAAGTTGGCCTTGACAGTATTCTACGTTACGTTTTCTGGAAAGTCAAAATCGGCAATCGCCTTGATTCACGACTGGCTATGGAAGCGTCGAGCAAACTTCGGCGCCCTGTTTGTTATGTGGTCATCTGCTCGTTTTGGTGTGCGCTCCAACTGTGCTATGATGTGCGATGTCGGAGCGGGGGGCCCTGAATGGAATTCAGGGTCTGAGCTTGAAAAGCGGCCCCAGCCGCTTGGATGCAGCCCCTGAGGGTGCTTTTCGCTGTCAGGCGTCGATTTCGAATCGATGGCCTCCCTTCAACCGCAGATGA
>CAZLDQ010000417.1:0-2573 GCA_964558295.1 uncultured Planctomycetaceae bacterium
TCGACGCGAAGAATAGAAGTATCCATGGCTCGGTCCATTGGTTGAAGGCATTGCGCTTCACTCCTTTAACCTTTGCGCCGAGCCTTTCGTATGCCACCCCCGGCCAAGGGTGCTTTCGCTATTGGGTGGAGCCATTTAGTCGCATCATCCGGTCTTCATGGGGGCTAAGGAATTGGATCTGGATTAGCCTGGGGACGTGCCCAAGTCGAGACGGTGACTCGCTTGTGGGTGGCAAGACTCCCACAGGCGTCCCGCCTGGGCGTAGCTTTAACATCCTGTTTGACTCGTAGCATAAGCGTCCGCCTCCACAGGGCTACCAGGACATCTGGGCGCACCCCGGGAATTTCTCGTTGCCTTTCTTTCCCGTCGCGGCCTGATTACAATGGACGTCGCTGTCCGGACGGGTTTTGCCCTCCCAGTGCCTCCAACCTCAAATTACCAAGGTCTTGCCATGCTCCGCACCCGCACGCTCTGCCTGCCATTGATCGTGTTTGCCACCCTAGGTCTCCTGAGTTCGGCGATTCCCGGACACGCGGCCGACGACCTGCCGCGCTGCAGACGGGCGGACGCCTTCTTGGGCGTTCACTTCGACTTCCACGCTGGGCCCGACTGCAAGGAAGTCGGGCGCCAGACCACGCCCGAGATGGTCCAACGGATCCTCGACAAGGTCCATCCCGACTACATCCAGATCGACTGCAAAGGGCATCCCGGTTACTCGAGCTATCCGACGAAGGTTGGCAATCCGGTCCCTGGGTTTGTGGGCGATCCGCTCCGGGTGTGGCGTGAGGTGACACGGCGCAACGGCGTCTCGCTGTTCATGCACTACTCGGGCGTGTGGGACGCGCATGCCGTGGCGACTCATCCCGACTGGGCCGCGCGCGACGCCGCGGGAAAGCCGTCCGTGCAAGCCACCTCCGTCTTCAGTCCCTACGTCGACCAGTTGCTGCTTCCCCAGTTGCGTGAACTGGCCGGCGAGTATGGCGTCGACGGTGTTTGGGTCGATGGCGAGTGCTGGGGCGCCGCGGTCGACTACAGCGATGCGGCCGTGCGCCAGTTCTGCGAGACGACCGGCGCCAAGGAGGCGCCGCGCGATCCCAACGATCCGCAGTGGCACGCCTGGATGGCCTTCCAACGGGAAGCCTTCCGCCGCTACCTGCGACACTACGTTGACCAGCTCAAGATGTCCCATCCCAACTTTCAAGTCATCAGCAACTGGGCCTTCAGCGATCACATGCCTGAGCCGGTCAGTGCGAATGTGGCCGCGCTGTCGGGCGACTTCTCGCCGCAAGACAGCGTCAACTCGGCCCGTTTCTCCGGCCGCTGCCTGGAGAACCAGGGCCTGGCCTGGGACCTCATGTCTTGGTCGTTCAACACCACGCCCCGCCAACAGAAAACGGCGATTCAGTTGATGCAAGAGGCGGCGGTCGTCCTCTCCCTGGGAGGCGGCTACCAGGCCTATTTTACCCAGAATCGCGACGGCTCCGTACGCATCGCCGAAATGGACGTGATGGCCGAGGTCGCCCAGTTCTGCCGAAAGTACCAGCCCTTCTGCCATCACTCGGTCGCCGTGCCGCAGGTGGCCCTCTTGTATTCGACCGCCGGGCATTACCATAGCTGTAAGGCACTCTTCCATCCTTACGGCAGCGACGGAATCGGCGTGCTCCGCCAAGCCCTGCGCACGATGCTTGACGATCAAGCCGCGGTCCAGATCGTCTCCGAGCATCACCTCACCGGCGCGATGGCCAAGTGGCCGTTGATTGTCGTGCCCGGCTGGGGTTACCTCGAACCGGCCTTCCGTGACGAGTTGGCCGCCTACGCCAAGCAAGGCGGCCGGCTGCTATTGATCGGTCCGGGCCCCGCCAAACTGTTCGAATCGGAACTGACGTCCCAATCGTCCGACTCGGCCCGGATCATTTCGGTCGCCTCGGCCGACGCAACACTGCTGCCGGCCCTGCGCCGCCTGATGCCGGAACGCCTCGTCGAGCTCTCCGGTTCCCCGCACGTCGACGTGAGCCCTCGCCGGCTCCACGATCGGCTGGCGATCCATCTGGTCAACACGTCCGGCCCTCACGCGGAAGCTCCCAAGGAAGGCGGTATCAAGGCAATTCCGCCGGTCGGGCCGTTGACCGTGGCCCTCCGTTTGTCGCAAAAACCCAAGTCGGTTACCCTTCAGCCGGAAGGCAAGTCTCTGGAAGTGACCTGGAACAACGGCCGCGCCACGATCACCGTCCCCCACGTCGAACTCTACTCGATCCTCGTCATCGAGGAGTAACCATCCCGACGGCAGGCTCGGCCCGAGGGTCTTCTCCCGTTTTTCTTGTACTTCTCACGCTCCGCCGTGAGGAAGGGATCACAACGCCGGAGTGTGAGGAGTACAGAAATCCGCGAGAGGATCGTCGGCCATGGCCGTTGGAAATTTCGTCGCCGCAATCCCAGCGGCACGGCGCAAGCCGGGAGAAAACCCCGCTTGCTCCAAGCCGCTGGCCTGCGGTGGCGGAGCGTGACCGACGGCTTCTACGCCAAACGCCCGGTGCTGAAAGCCGCCCGCACCCATGGAGTGACAGTCATCAGCC
>CAZLDQ010000418.1:0-2572 GCA_964558295.1 uncultured Planctomycetaceae bacterium
CGGGCGTTGAAGGGGCTCAATCCGGGACAAGTCTTTTCCCTTGATGGGGAACGGATCGTTTTGGGCCGGCATCCTGATTGTGACATTGTCCTGGAGGTGGGGGCTGTCAGCCGGCAGCATGCGCAGATCCTTAAGATCGGCGACGACTATTACGTCGAAGACTTGCATAGCCGCAATGGGACCTTCGGCAACGAGCATCTTGTGCGGGGGCGACGCAAACTGGTCGATAACGATCAGATCCGGATTTGTGATTTGGTTTTCGTTTTCCATGGCGGGGCGCCTGAGGTGATGATCAGTTCGCGAGGGCCGGATGATACGCGAACGATGATCTTTGACGAACGGCCGGCGGGCGGCTCGTCCATCATGTCCAAGTTGGACGTCTCCACCGGACGCGACGGTTTGCGTCTGGCGGTCAATCCCGAGGTCAAGCTCAAGGCCTTGCTCCAGATCGGTCAGGACCTGGGCAAAGCGCTTACGTTGGGCGAGGTGCTGACTAAGCTGCTCAACGGGCTCTTTGCGATCTTCTTGCAAGCTGATCGGGGGTTTGTCGTTTTGAAAGATGGGGGGACGGGCCGGTTGATTCCCAAGGCGGTCAAGCATCGACGCGAGGAGACCGGTTCGCAGATGCGGATTAGCCGGACGATCCTCAACCAGGTGATGGCGGCCAAGGAGGCCGTGCTTTCGGCTGATGCGGCGACCGATGTCCGCTTTGATATGAGCGACAGTATCGTCGATTTCCACATCCATTCGATGATGTGTGCGCCTTTGATTGGCAGCGAGGGGCAGACGCTGGGCGTGATCCAGATCGACACGCTCGATCAGCGGCATCGTTTTACGGTCGACGATCTGGAGGTACTGGCCAGCGTGGCGGCTCAGGCGGCGATTGCCGTGGAAAATGCACAGTTGCATGAGTTGGTTCTCCAGGAAGAGGTGTTGGAGCGGGAGTTGGCGGTGGCGCATAAGGTGCAGCGGGGGTTCCTGCCCGCCTCGCCACCGCAGGTGCCCGGCTACGAGTTCTTCGACTTCTATGAACCGGCCAATCACCTGGGAGGCGATTATTTCGACTACGTGGCGTTGCCGGGGGGACGTCTGGGGATCGCCCTGGCCGACGTCTCGGGCAAAGGGATCTCGGCTGCGCTGCTGATGGCGAAGCTTTCGGCCGAGGTCCGTTACTGCCTGGTTAGCGAGGCGTCGCCGGCAGCGGCCATCAATCGGCTCAACAAGGTCTTTTGCGAAAACCGTTGGGAAGATCGCTTTGTGACCCTCGTGTTGGGCGTGCTCGATCCGGTGCGCCATGAGGTGACGATCGTCAATGCGGGCCACCTCTTGCCGCTTTGGCGCCGTGCGACTGGCAAGGTCGAGGCCATCGGGCAGGAGCATGGCGGCCTGCCGTTGGGCGTCGATGCCGATTGGCAGTACGGCCAGTTTACGATGACCCTTGGCTCGGGCGACGCGCTTCTGTTCTATTCCGACGGTCTGCCCGACGCGATGAACGACGCCGGCGCCTTTTATGGCAACGCCCGGCTCCAGAGCCAGTTGAACGGCGACGCCGCCGACGTGGTCACCCTGGGCGAACGCCTGTTGGACGACGTGCGCCGCTTCGTGGGCAACCGAGCCCAGAGCGACGACATGTGCCTGACCTGTTTTGGCCGGCAGTGCGTCACGCCGTAGGCGTTTCGCCAACAGCGTTTATTCTGTTCCGCGGGAAAGTCTCTTCCGGGGGATCTGATTCGGACGCCTCCGAACCCTCCGCGCGAGATCCGCGGCTTCCTGACTCATCCGGGTTTGGGGTGGGGCGAATGCGTTAAGGATCGAGCGGTGTTTCTCTTGGGGCAGGCCCTCGTTTTGTCGGTCAAACGCGAAAGTTGTTGTTCGGCCGCCCCTAACCCACCTAAACCTCGGAATCCCTGGCTTTCGTTCCCTCATCGTTGTTCGATTCCGCTGAATCGGCTCGCCGGAACAACACTGTTCCGGAGTATCCACGAGCCGGTTCTTTGGCGGTTGTCTCCCTCGTTTTGGTCAGGGCGTCATGAGGAAGCATTGGGCACGGACCTTTTGTTCCTTGGCAGATTTACCGAAATGTCAAAGAGCAACGGGCGGAGCATTGGCTCACCATCGGGGAGTCTACTCGATTGGCTGGCCCAATTTCTAGCCTGATCGTCCGTTTTGCGCGAAATTTGCCGCGTCCGCTTTTCTGAGGGGCGCAGCCGCCCGGGGTGGCCAGCCAATCTGCTTGCAGTCCCCTCTGCTGACGGAATAAAATGAGCGGTGCGGTTTTGGGGCGGGGGCACATTGGTGTCACCCAGGGGGGACGGAATGCGACCAAGCGGGCCGCCTATGCGACACGAGGGGACAGTCAGAAAACGGGGAGACTTCGCAAGCAATGGGGGATGATCTGAACCCGTACCGTTCGCCGGTTGAATTGTCAGCTCTGTCCGGATGACGTTCAAGACATGCCCCACCGACACGTTGCCCGTCTCAGCAAAGGGACGGAGACTATGTTCTGAAACTCAGGACGATGTAGTGTTTCAGCCCAAATGGCACAGCGGCTAAGGTAGGTGACGGCCTCCTC
>CAZLDQ010000419.1:0-2560 GCA_964558295.1 uncultured Planctomycetaceae bacterium
CCGACGCTCGGCGACCGCGGCGTAGGATTCCTGAAACCCTGAAAACCACCGCTTCCCCCTGCGATTTCTTACCGCGTCACCGGTGGCTTCCCCTCCGGCTTAGCCATCTTCTCGTCCAACAACTGGAGAAAACACCCACCGAGCCCCGAGCGAGCACGGAACCCTACCGAACGGCCCGTTGTCGTAGAGCGGATCGGCCATTGACCAACAACTTGTGCCAGGATCATGGGTGACCAACGGAACGGCCCGGCGTACGAAGCTGTTCGGGTTGGCCTTTCAGGGCTACGGCCGCCCCCGTAGTTGCTCCCCACAACCACGTCACCGCGAGACCAGCGAGGACGGTTTCTCGTAGACATATCGTACGTTCAAAGTCTTCTCTCTCTTGACTCGGATCGTGGAGGATGGCTGCGTGCGACTTGTCCGCAGCAGCACATAGGCGGTGTGCGTAAGTCCCATGAGCGATTCGAATCACCCATCAATGGGGCGTACAGCCGAATCGCGTGCTTGCTGTTGTACCACTGCCCGACGAGTTGTGCCACAGCATGTCTCTCCGATTCTCGCAACATTCAAGGGGGGTTGAATCCGGCCTTTGTCTTGCCTAGGAATTTGGATAAACGCTCTCGGTTCAAGGAGCGAGCAGTCATGATATGGAAATCGCTGTTAGCCACACTTTTCGTCGTGGGCTCGTATGGGGCGGTGGGGGCAGAAGAGTGGGCGCAGAAGATGTTCCTGACGACGAATCATGATTTTGGCACTGTCGCCCGACATGCTAAGGCTGAGTACGAGTTCCCGCTGACCAATCTCTATCTCGAAGATGTCCATATCGCCAGCGTCACTTCGAGTTGCGGCTGCACCGAGGTAAGTGTCCCGAATCCCTGGTTGAAAACCTACCAAAGCGGTGTCATCCTGGCCAAATTCAATACCCGGGCCTTCACCGGCCGTAAGGGCGCCACGATCACGGTTACTTTTGATAAGCCCTTTCCGGCAACGGTCCAGTTGCACACCAGCGGTTTCATCCGCGACGATGTGGTCCTCGAACCGAGTAGTGTCAACTTCGGTACGGTGAATGCCGGAACCCCGGCCGAAGCTACAATTGCGGTCAACTATGCCGGCCAGCAAGGCAACTGGCAGGTTTTGCGGGTGCAAAGCCCCGATCCGCACCTTACGGCCAACGTACTCCAAACCCGCAACTACTGGGGCGGGACGTCTGCGTCCTGCTCGCTTCGCGTGCAACTCGACGCCAACGCGCCAAGCGGCTATATCAAGCAACACCTGGTGCTAATCACTAACGATCCGAATGCCCCCCAAATTCCTGTGTTGGTCGAAGGATGGGTCCGTCCGGCGCTGAGCGTCAGTCCCGCTTCGCTGTTCCTCGGCGAACTGGCGGTGGGACAGTCGGTAACCAGACAGGTCGTCGTACAGGCTGCCAAACCCTTCCGCGTGTTGGCAGTCGAGGCCGACAGCAACCTGCGAGTGAGCATGGTCCCGAGCACTGGCAACACTCCTCGGCCAGTCCAGGTGATCCCGCTGACGATCGCCGCCAATACCCGTGGCCCCGGCAAGCTGGAAGGAACGATCCATCTGAAGACGGATCTCAATCAACAGGTCGACTTGGTCGCCCTGGCGGTGGTCAAACCGTGATTGCCGCAGAAGATGAAGTCACCGCACCTAGCACCGCTCTGTTCAGCCGTTTACGGCGGGGCAATTCAGATGTTCGGCCGGGCCAACCGCGGCGGTGAGACCAAGGACCTAGCCCTGCGCATGAAGGCTGGCCAGCAGTTGGGCTTTGGCAAACAGATCGGCTGGCTCTCGCCGGAGGTCGTCACCGAGAAGGACAACGCAGCCTTCCTCCGCCAGATCGTCCGGTTGCGCCACGCCTTGCGGCGTTACTTCTACGCCGGCGAGATGGCTCGGCCGACGCGTTCAGCGTCCCGGCCACCTTCCAGCGTGAATTGAGCTTCCCAGCCAAGACCGCCTGGGTTTGGGAGATCACGGCTCCCTGAAGACTCGCGATTATCGCAGTATCCCTTCGCCTCCTCGTTCTCTCCACGCAGGAGAGAACGAGACTGCCAAAAGGACGTTTTTAGGCAAGAGCTTCTTCGATCGCATTTTGCAATCGCGTTTTCGGCTGCACACCGACAAAACGATCCACCACCTGGCCGTTCTTGAAAATCATCACGGTGGGGATACTATTGATCCCAAGCGAGGCGGCGATGTTCGGGCTTTCATCGATGTTAACCTTGCCGACTTTGATAAGAGCACCGTTCTCGTCAGCCAATTGATCGACGACCGGAGCGATCATCCGGCAGGGACCGCACCAGGGAGCCCAGAAATCGACCAACACCGGTTGGGAGGACTGAATCACCTCGGTTTGGAAATTCTGATCGCTCAGTTCGACAACATTACCCATTCATATCTCTCCTGGTTGAGGGGTGCTTCCGTCGTTTGATCTCCTAAGATTATAGGGATCGCTAGCAACGGGTCAACGAAGGGCCCTGAACCTCCTAGCAGCCCGTTGAACAAGTCACTTTCGGCCAGACGAGTTGTCCAAAGGGCGAGT
>CAZLDQ010000420.1:0-2558 GCA_964558295.1 uncultured Planctomycetaceae bacterium
TGCGGGAGGACTTCTGGCAGTTTCGGCCGACCCACAAGATCATCTTGGCCACGAACCACCGACCGGAGATCCGCGGCACTGACACCGGGATTTGGCGGCGGCTGCGCCTCGTGCCGTTCGACGTGAGTTTCCTCGGGCGAGAAGACCGCGACTTGCCCAACAAGCTGCAGGACGAGTTGCCAGGCATCTTGAATTGGTGTCTGGCTGGCTGCATTGGATGGCAAGATCACGGGCTTGGCGAACCGGAAGAGGTGACCCAAGCCACCGACCGGTACCGCCAAGAGCAGGACATTCTTGCCGAGTTTTTGGACGCCCAATGCCTAGTTCAGCCAGGGCTACGGGTGCGGGCTGCGGACATCTACGGCCGCTACAAAAACTACTGCGAGGAGTCGGGCGAGCCGGTCGTTACGCAGAGACGGTTTGGCGCGTCGCTTACCGAACGTGGCTTTGAACGAGCCACAAACAACGGCGTATGGTACCTGGGGCTGGGGTTGCGAATCGACTGATAGCGGGGTTTTACGGAATGAACGGAACGAACGGAACCCAATTTCACTATAAGCAGCTTGTTTCGTCTCGTGAGGCGCTTAACCGGAAAAAAGGTTCCGTTCCTTCCGTTCCTTCCGTTCCTTCCGTCATGCAAAGTTTGGGAGAAATGGAGAAGCGAGAAATGGGTGCCCTAATGAATCCCGCCCACTTGATTCGGCTCGACGCCCGACTGCCAGCCCTGATCGCAGAGGTCGACGCGGCCGGACGAGCTGGCCAAGGCTGGCGTGCCACATGGCGGTCGGTAGCACCGACGTTGCTGGTGATCACCGGCTCCAGTGCCGAGCATCCAAGGTTGAAGGACCGGCGAGCGTTCCCGGTGCTCAAGGACCATTTGATGGACGTTTGGCAGCGGGGCAGCAACCCGGGACCGCTGCCATCGTGCGAGTGGGAAACGGACGACGCCCGGCACCAAGCAGATGGGTATACCCCTCGGTCGGGGTCCTCCGCTGCGGTTTCGTCCAGGTAGGGCAGCGGGAGGAGACAAGGAAGCATGGATAAGCAACTATGCCCCACACCGGCTCTGTTCCGAACCGCCCAACCTTGGCGGGGGGGCGAAGAAGGACCCGTCTACCCGGGGGTATCCCCCAGACAGCGGGTCCTACCGGCCGAGGGTCGAGCGAGTGGGCAGCGGGATCAGGCGGGGAGTTGAACCCTCTTTCCTTCCTTGGGGCTAACCCCTCAGTGAACCTAACCATAAGACATCAAACGACTTTCGCCACAGCCGACCGCCGCCTACATCGCTGGCAAATGGCCGACATGCGGGGCGACGCGGACCCCGCCGCCAAGCAAACCACCATCCCGGGCAACGTGCCCACCCCACAGTAAGGAGTCTATTCAATGACCCAAGTTCCATGCGTAGCCGACTCGGCCGGCAAGACGATCGCTTTCGTCCCGGTGGCCGACCTAACCGCCGGCGACGTGATCGTGCAAGGCAAGCTCGCCGTGACGGATGGGGCTGGCAACGCCATTGCCTCGAAGACGCTCAACACGGCGGCTCAACCGTCCACGACCGCCATCAATGACTTTGGAGCCCTGGACGCCACCCATAAAGCCCTGACCGCCGGGGAAACCGTTTCCTTGGCAATCACTAATGGGACGACGGCGGCGACCCCGGCCGGTCAACTCGTGATCCGGTACATCCCGACGAACGCCTAAGGAGCGTGCCCGATGCCCTCCACTCCCATGCCATCGACGGTTTCCGGTCTAACAGCTTGGCTCGAATCCCTGGCTTACGAGGTTGCGCCCGAGCTTTCCGCTTGGCCGTTCTACGTGATCCCCGCCAGTCTGCGTGACGCCCTTGGTCAGACCAGCGGCACGATTGACCTAGCGCACCGTGACCGTATCCGTCCTTGGCGTGGGCGTGGTCCGGCAGTCGTAATCGACTGCCGGCAGATCCGCCAAAGCACCCGAGAACCGATCCCCTTCGCCATGCCACCCGCCGATCGCTGGCGGTTCGACGTGCTCGACACCTTCTGCCACGAGTTAACGCACGTTCTGGAGCGCGACGAGCCGTTCGAGCCGACTACCGCCACCCCGCGCGAGGTCCGCGCAGAGATCAAGCAGATTGACGAGCGTATCGCGACAATGGCCCACCCGGTTGACCATTGCCCCGCGGTCCTCATCCAGCACCCTTTGCAGTTTCATCGGCTTGCCTGCCACGTCGCCCACCGAATGCGGCGCGTCGTGCCCCTGGTGGCCAATCCAGCCGGCGGCCGTGGTTACGGATTCTCTCCGAGCTGGCACTACGCCAAGGCCCTCGGCAACGAGCCCCAGATGATGGAGCAGGCCAGCTTTGCCGAGATCCGGGCGACGACGCCCCCGAAACCGTTCGCGGAACTGTGGCGGCAGGACGTGGCCGCGTGGCTGGAGCGCATCCCGGCCCCTACGCCCTTCCAGCGCTTCGCTGCCGAAGAGGCACTGAAAGAAAACACCCTTCAGCCGTCGCAAAAGTTGCAGACGGCAAACATCACCCCTTCCCAAAAGGAACCCTGAGTATGTCGATTTTGGAAAAG
>CAZLDQ010000421.1:0-2538 GCA_964558295.1 uncultured Planctomycetaceae bacterium
GATGCGAGAAGATATTCTTTCTATCTTGCCAATATCGAACCTGTCCCGGTTGCCCGGCCCAGGTCATCCGGTTTTCGTGTGGGTCGAGGATCCCGTCGGCATTGTCGTCGAACCAGAACCGTTCGACCGCCTCGGTCCGCTTGCCGTCGTCGCGGACCGTGTAGTCGTACTCGGCCAAGAGGGCGTCGATGCCCGCGTCAAATTGGCCGTTGGCGTTGGCGTCCTTGAACTGGGTAAGCGTGTCGAGCCGGTTCAGTTGGTCGTAGACGTAATCGCTCACCACCCCGTTGGGCTTCACCTCCCGGGCAAGGTTGCCGGCCAGGTCGTAGACGTAGCGGGTCGTCTCCCGAGCCGCTTCGGCAAGCGGGACGTCGTTGCGCTCGTAGGTGGCGACCGTTTCCACACGTCCGAGGGCATCGTACGTGTAGCGGACGTCTTCGATCGGGTCGGCTTCCGTACCCGTGAAGACGCGGATGCGATGGCCGAGCGCGTCGTAACGGTAGTTGAGCGTCCCTTCGGGCGAGGCGACCTGGAGGATGCGACCTTCCTGGTCGTAGGCCGTCGTCGTGGTGCGTGTGGCACTGGCCGAGGTTTGAACCACCTCGGTCTGACGGCCGAAGGCGTCGTACTGGTAGGCCCAGGTTTCCGTGGGCGTGCCCGTGCCGTCGGCGTATTGGATCAGGTTGTCAAAGAACCGCTGCTCCTTCAAGCAGCCGGTCGCCGGATCGTAGACCGACTGGGTGACTTTTCCTTCGAAGGAGACCTGGAGCGTCAAGCGCCCAAGCTCATCATACTCGAACCGCTCGGTGAAGTCACCCTCCGCGAGGGTGCTTTCGTGTCAATACCACCCGTGTCCTGTCGCTACTCCCACTCCGTTTCGACTTCGGCTGCCTTGTCTCGACATTTCCTCTACAACATACCCGCTAGCGATTGTGTCGGCCTGCCTCTGAGCCAGTCATCCAATGAGATACCGCTGGTCGATTGGTGGTTCCACTCCGTCGGTGACACAGCATCCCTCAGCTTACTGTCCATCTCGGTGATAAACTGCTGAGAATCATGCTCTTCAACGAACGCCGAAGTAGTCTCTGTGCTGTGTAAGGCGGATCGAACGTATGCCAATATATTGCTCGCGATTTGGGTCGCCGCGTTTGGACACTCGGTGGTCATTGCCTGTTGTAGAAAGGGGATACCGGCAACTTTGAGCATAAAGTAAATGTAGATGGGGTCTCCACGTACGATGTGCTGTTCGTCTATTGTGTCTACAACAACATGCGCGACGCCATTTCGGAGAAGGACTTCTGGGAAGTCTCGCTCTAGGACGGGCAAGACATTCTGGTTGTGATCACGCACTCCTTGCAGCCGGCCCGATATACGTGGTAGGCCTTTCGACCAAACAGTAATCAACCAGTCTTCGGCCCTGTTCCCAAATCTGCAGTGCCAAGTGGCTCGAACACAACGACTTCCTTTCGCTACCCTGTCATACTTCTCCACGAGTTCGACTGTATCTGAAACGACTTCAACACCTATCGGATTGTCGCGTTTGAACGGTGCAAACACGCCGACACACGAAAACTCGCCCCTCTCCACCCGCCCACGCATAAGAGCCGTTCGGAGAAACGGTAAGTACGTAGCCATGAAGGACGAGTCCCAAACGCTAATGAAACGCCAAAATCCGCCAAGAATGATTTTCATTCTATTCCTTACAATGGGAGAAACGATATTGGGGTCGCTGCCGTTGCAGCCGCCAACGTCCAGCTGAAGCAACTAATCGTTGAGCCGACGTAAGGAAGTGACGCGGCTTTGTATAGGATTGCGAATTGTTGAGGGAGTGGTGTCATTGATATCGCGTCATCCGTTTGCGTTAGTAAGAAGCCAACAGCGTTCCACATCAAGTATTGGCGATACGATAACATGTGTCCAAAACGCCCGAGAGACAGCAGTAGCGTTGCCTCCGTCTTGGTAAGCGCCAACGTTGTTGGCTCAACGCTGAAGAATCC
Organism: uncultured Planctomycetaceae bacterium; assembly: GCA_964558295.1. Lineage (GTDB taxonomy): Bacteria > Planctomycetota > Planctomycetia > Pirellulales > Thermoguttaceae > JBDKTH01. The sequence continues at coordinate 1,998 of CAZLDQ010000421.1, forward strand.
TGAGAAGACGGTGGTAAGCGTCCCTAGTTTATTTGTAAGCTTTCGGTACCCATCCGCAAATCCCAGTCCAACGTCGTATCTCATTCCGGCGTGAGTTTTCAGGTTGTCCACATAGATCCACGAATGGAAGTTTGGCGTAAAGTGAATGGCTACATATAGTTGAAACTCTTTGTTTCCGAAGGAACGCTGGAGAATACTGGCTTTCTGTTCACCTTCCCTCGCCCGTGCATTGCTGCTGATACTCAGGCTAGACAATAGTCCAGAAATCGTAAATTCTAAACCGTTTGGATCAATTCCCTGCACAGGGTCTCCATGGACAAACAAGTGCCTGTGCAGGCTCTGCGGATCGTCTAGATTCCCGAAGAACGGATCGAGCCGGTTAAATCGCCCCAGTCTTGGGTCGTAGTACCGGGCTCGGAAGTAGTTGAAGCCTGTTACTAAGTCGAACGGCTCGCTGTTGTAGAGCCGGGAGGTGAGGGCGCTGGTCGGATCGAAGCCGATGGCGTTGCCGAAGGCGTCGTAAGCGTAGATCTGGTTGGAG
>CAZLDQ010000422.1:0-2515 GCA_964558295.1 uncultured Planctomycetaceae bacterium
CGGAGTAGGAGTTGAGCACGGCGATCACCACCGGCATGTCGGCCCCGCCGATCGGATTGACCAGTAGCACGCCAAGGACTGAGGCTACGGCGGCCAACGCCCAGTAGACGGCTACATTCTCCGGTGCTGCCACCCCCCAGGCGGCCAACCCGAGAACCACGATTCCCAGCAAGGCGTTGACCATCTGCTGGCCACGGAACGAAACGGGTTTGCGAAACGCCTTGAACTCTTCCAGCTTGGCGTAGGCCACCAGGCTCCCCCAAAAAGTCACGGCTCCGATCAACCCCGAAGCCATAGCGGCCAGCGGCACGACGGCCGGAAACGTAAAACTCGGGTCGGCTTTGGTCGCCCAACTGAGGCGGATGATTTCGGCCCCGGCCACCAGCACCGAGGCCCCACCGCCGAAGCCGTTCAAGAGAGCCACCATCTGTGGCATGGCCGTCATCCGGACCGTTCGGGCCAACACGGCCCCGATTGCCGCCCCGAGGATCAGGCCCGCAACAATCAGTTCGAAGCTGAGCACCTCCTGGGCAAAAAGCGTTGCCACAATGGCGATCAGCATTCCTGTCGCTCCCATCAGGTTCCCCCGCACCGCTGTTCGCGGATGCGTGAGTCCCTTGAGTCCCAGGATGAACAGGACCGCCGCCACCAAGTACGCCAGATTAATCAAACCAGCCCTATCCACGGTCCCCTCTCTTCACCCCCGTACTCAATCAGACATCGAAGACTTGCAATGTGAGATTCCCAATCCCTACTTCCGCTTGAACATCCCCAACATCCGATCTGTCACCATAAACCCGCCCACCACATTCACCGTCGCCAGCACCACGGCCACGAACCCCAGAATCGTCACCAGATTCGTTCCTCCCAGCCCGGCGGCAACGAGCGAGCCGACTAACGTGATCCCGGAAATGGCGTTTGAGCCAGACATGAGCGGCGTGTGCAAGAGCGGGGGAATCTTCGTAATGATCTCGTAGCCCACAAACAACGCCAGGACGAATACCGTCAGGTTGACAACCAATTGCGATTCCATCAGACACGTCTCTTTCGAAGTCTATTCCGGTGGCAACAGCTCGCGAACCCGAGGGTGGACCACCGCGCCACCCCGGGCCACCAAGGTCTCGCGGGTAATCTCGTCCTCCAGATTCAGGACCAACTGACCGTTCTTAATCAGGTGCAACAGGAAGGTGGCGATGTTCTTGGCATACATTTGACTCGCATCCTGGGGTACTTCGGCCGGCAGGTTCACCGGCCCGAGGATCGTCACGCCATGGGCGATGACTGTTTCGCCCGGCCGAGTCAATTCGCAGTTACCGCCTCGCTCGGCCGCCAGATCGACGATAACCGAACCCGTCGCCATCTGCGCGACCATCTCGCCGGTGATCAACACCGGTGCCGGCTTGCCTGGCACGGCGGCGGTTGTGATCACGACGTTATGCTCAGCCACGACGCGGCCCATCCGTTCCCGTTGTTTGCGGTAGAATGCCTCGTCCATTTGCCGGGCGTAGCCTTCTGCGTTTTCGGCCTCGGCGACTTCCAGTTCCAGGTCGATGAATTTTGCCCCTAAGCTTTGGACCTGCTCTTTGACGACTGGGCGCACATCGTAGGCCGAGACGACCCCGCCCAAGCTCCGGGCCACGGCGATCGCCTGCAGCCCGGCCACCCCAGCCCCGACGATCAGCACCTTGGCCGGCCGGATCGTGCCGGCCGCGGTCATCAGCAGGGGGAACATCTTGGGCAAGGCCGTGGCCGCCAACAACACCGCCCGATACCCGGCCACCGTGGCCATCGACGACAGGACATCCATGCTCTGGGCGCGGGTGATGCGGGGAAGCAATTCCAGGGCAAACAGGGTCACTCCTGTGGTCGCCCAGCGTTGGATGGCCATGGGCATGCCCAGCGGATCGGCCATGCCGATAACGACCTGCCCGGGCCGAAGCAGGGACAGATCGTTCGACTCGCAACTGGCCTCGGCACCAGCCGAGCGAACCTGGAGGAGCACGTCAGCGGCAAAGCCTTCTGGCCGGGTCGGGACCACGCGGGCCCCCTTGTCTGCGTACTGGGTGTCGGGAAACCCGGCGGCTTCCCCGGCACCTGCTTGCACCATGACTTCCAGGCCCGCCTTGGTCAAGCTGGGTACGAGGGCTGGCACCAGGGCCACCCGTCGCTCACCGGCCAGTTCTTCTTTCGGGACTCCAACAATCATCTGGTGTGACTCCTTAAGCCCTGGCAACAAGGGGCGAGATATTCTTTGCTGAGCGACAAGCCCAAATAACCCCCCTCTCTGTGGATCTGTTCGGTTTTTGCCTAGTTTGTCCGGCACTAACAGCCGAAAACGTGGTTGGAGGACGTGGTTGGAGGACAGGTTGTCAGGTGGGGGATGTGCTTGCTCGGCATGGCTCACGCGGGCCCTTTTCTCCTTCTTGCGGGTTACACAAGACAGCTTGTTAATCGGGCTGGGGCGTTCAGCAGCCGCTCTTCCGGTGTGATTCCGGCTTCCTGACCTTGGCTCATG
>CAZLDQ010000423.1:0-2500 GCA_964558295.1 uncultured Planctomycetaceae bacterium
ATTTCAGCCGCACCCCTGCCTTGGATTCCTTCAGGCAACACAGTCGGTTGCTCCGAAGGCGGAGTGCCGGAAGAGTCGAGACATGTTCGAGGGTGGAAGGGCGCACGAAAAGCTATCTTTCGCACGGTGTGCGTTCAAGCATTGGAGGGAAGTCTTCCGGCGTTGGTCTGGGACGCTTGTCGATGGCTCAAGGAGCGGGCAAGAACATCGACAGACATCCCAGACCTTCGCCTGGCCAAGAAGACAGGATTAGAATGGATTGACCATTGTCCGACTACTTGAGAAAGGAGTCCGATTTCAACGCTGGGGAGTCCGTTCCGTCATCTCTTCCTGCAACTGCTTCACGTCTTGTCGCAGAGCCCGCAGTTCATCAAGCATCTGCTGTCCGAGTTGCTCCAGACGTTGTTGCTGTTCGGTGTCGAAGCGTCGTTCTTGCTCTACCCAAGGTGGTTCAGGGCCAAAACGATCGAATCCCGGCCGCCATCGCATTCCTTCGCGGAAGGGCATTCCTTCGCGAAATCGCCGTAGTTCTCGCAGGAAACGGCTACGATCGCCCGCCTTGATTTCGATGGTCTGCTTCTGGTTATTGCGGAGAATCTCGACTTTTACGGTCTGACCGGGTTCCGTGTTCTGGAGCAGGTCGATCACTGCGTCTGGCGAGGAAACGTCTTTGCCGGCGACGCGCAAGATGATATCGCCAGTCTTCAGGCCCGCCTTGTCAGCTGGGCCGGCAGGGAAGACGCGGAGTACTTCAACACCTTTGCCGTCCGCAGCCTCATCAATGAACAATCCGAACCACGTCCGTTGCTCTCCCTCTTCCTTGAGATCCTCCGCATTCTCCTCTTCCATGGGTTCTTCGGAATACTCCTCGCGACCGGCTTCACGGCGCTGGCCACGCTGCCGTTCCATGAGACGATCGAATGTCTCCTGGGAGGGGGCTATCGTGGCGTCAAGGGTTGTTTCCTGGTTGTCACGCATAAGCTTGATGCTCAGCTTTTCGCCGGGTTTTGTCTCGTTGATCAGGTCGTTCAACTTGTTGGGAGAATCGATGTTCTGATTGTTGACGGACAATAGAATATCCCCGGCTTTGATACCAGCTCTTGCCGCTGGGCTGTCCGGGCGAACCCGAAGCACTCTGACTCCCTTCTGGTCGGGTGTCTCCTGGATTACCACTCCCAAGGCCGGTCGGCGCAGCTCGGGGCTCGAACGGCGAGTCTCTCGGGATGGCGTGAATTCCTCGGGTTTCTCGCGAAATGCCCGCAAGAACGAAGCCTTCTTGGGATCCGCCCTAAGGGAATGAAGCAATACTTCGTCGCCCTTCTTAAGGTCTTGTAAGTTGGTCTTCTGGCCGTCAAGCAAGACCCGTGCGTCCTTCGGGACGTCAAATGTCTTCTGCTCTCCCGTTTCGGTAAGGATTGTGATCTGTTGGTCACCAACGGTGACGACTTCCCCTATGTGCCTGGTAGCCGCGCCGAAGCCAGGCCGCGTTTGGGCCCAGGCTGTGTTGTCGGCAGCCACTAGTGTGATGACTGCCACTAGAGCGAGTAAGATACTTGCAGATGAAAAGCGATCTCGTCTCATAATTCATTCACCCTTTCTGAAACTGGAACCTGGTAAAGTGTTCCGCAATACGTGCACGACGATGTCGAGGAAACGCACTTCGGGAATAGCGACTGAATGGAACGGCCTTTTCAATCAGTCTCTTCATCAAAAACAAGTCGCGGTGCTTCGTTAGTGACCCTTGCAAGGATTCCTACCGCAAGACTGTACGCTGGCGGCAACACGCCAAGAATGCCGGCCAAAAGCCAAGTGATGGGGAGTTGGGACTGGGTGGAAGTGTCGGGTAAGGATGCTGCGGCTGTGGCTAAACTGACGAGAACTTCACCGCAGACAAGCAAGCGAGTCATTAGTAATCCCTCCATGGGCTGAAAAGATGTCGTAGGGAGAGAAACGGGTAACACCGTTTTGTCTCCATATCTGGTCCCGGTGATCAGCCGGATCGTCACAGTATGGTGCAAAACATATGCCGGACAACGGTGACGCCAAGCGGTTTCGGTTTGGCAATTGTGAGCGGATGGGTGCAAGCAAAGAGAACGAGACTTTCACCTGGTGACCGATTCACGATGTCTGTCCAGGAAGCAAATCTTCTTGCAACCTGTTCCGGGACGATCGTTGCCGCCTGTTCAACCGCCAAAGGCATCCCCCTCTTGGTATACATGACAGATGGGGCTCAGAAGGCAGGGGCTTGTCGAGCTGGGCCGTCAAAAATGAGCCGGCCGCACGCAAACAGAAAGCCCCGCTGTAACGTGTTGTCACAGCGGGGCTTAGGAGAACTTGGGAATAGGGATTTGAACCCCAACTAACTGAGCCAGAGTCGCTCTTCAGTATGCAGTCATGTTTTGTTCGCGTCGTAAGTGGTTTGTTGCCAATGTTTAACGAATCGGCATGAGATGCCCCCATTTTTTGTACCAGGGGTTATGAGAGTATCGGTTGGGGTAAG
>CAZLDQ010000424.1:0-2492 GCA_964558295.1 uncultured Planctomycetaceae bacterium
GTCCTGTTTTACTTATTCTGCCCAGTCGCGCAACATCATTTCAGCCGCACCCGACCGGCCGCGATGGACATATTCGTTCACAAGGCCATCCCGGTCCACGCCAATACTCGACAATGCTTTGACTGCCACGAGATCCTGCATAGACCTTGGCTGAATGCGGGAAACCAGTTCCCGGGTCCATTCATTGCCACGCTCGATAGTCCCTTCGGTGTCACCGGTCCGAAGCAAGGCGAATGCCTCGCGATCGTCGTCGGGAATGGCGTCGAGGTGAAACTCCTCGTCTTGCTCCTGAAGGCAGCTGGCGATTAGTTGCGGAATCTGTTCCTCCAAAGAGATATCCGACCAGAACACCGCATCTGCAATCATTGCCTGGTCATGATTGCTCCTGACCAACCTGGTGACTCGTTCCTGCTCGGCTTTCGCCAGACGAAAGAGGAACGGCGGAGCCCAGCGTCCCTTCGGGTCACGGAATCGCTCGAAGAACAGGTTATGCCGCAGGGGATCGATGCCCGAGACACCAAGTAGGTATGAGATGATTGAATTTCCGGCCGCCCCCATCAACCGGCAGGGAATCCTTTCCGCCTCCGTAATCCGGCGAATGTCATCCGCAATCAAGAAGTCCTCCACTCGGCCGATCTGATCAAGAACTGCCAATTCGTGTTCAAGCCGGACCGTCGCCCGCGGCAGCAGCCTTCGTGGGTATCGCTGTTCCAGGCGCTTGAGGCAGGAGGTACGAAGGCGATGTCGGGCACTGGACGTCATAAGCTATTCATCCTGTTCCTGCCTCTACTTCCTTCCTCGAAACCACTTCTCCAAGACCGCCCGTGCTTGGGCAACCTTCAGGAACATCCTTGCTCCTGTGGGTGGTTGCAAGAGGCACGAAGCCTACGGTGGCCAACGGGCGTGATGGCCTATCCAGCCTGTTCATAGATCCAGGTGTGAGCCAGATCCGCGACCTTGGCCACCAAGGGAAGATCATCCCGGCCGAAACTGGTCGTCTGCTTCCACTCGTCGCCGTCCTTGTAGAGCCGATTCACGGCGACGTTATACCGGGTGCCGTTGTCGGTGTCGCTCTCCCAGATCGTGGCCTTGATCCTCCCGAGTCGGATTTCGTGGACAGGTTTCTGCTTGGACGGTTGCTTGGACATGGTTCGATACTCCTTCGGTCAATGGGTCCGCGTTCTCTCTACCTACCCGCCCAAGCAGCAGGCCGCGTTGTAGGCCCCTTTGATCATCGCTGCCAGACGCCTACAATCGCCCGCAAATGCCCCATACCTTGTCTTGCTTGTTCCACGTCACGTTATAGGTTGCCACCTTGTGCACGGAACCTCCCGTCCGTGATTTGAACTCAATGTCAACGTTCACCCGGTAGGCTGGGCACTCCGTGTAGCCGTCGGGAATGCCACTTTTGAAGGCAAGTGGGTCAGGCTTGTCCGGAATCATGCTCTTGATTTCGTAGGCCACCGGAGGCAGGTAGTCGAACAACTCGACCTGTTCTTTGCGGACCTGGCACTCCTGGTCCCCCATCCACTTGTCAAACTCCGATTTGACGAATGCCCGTGCCGCCTCCTCGGAACCTTCTTTGCTTCCTTGTGGACCGCTTGCGTTCTGGCACCCAAGGAGCGATAGAAGCAGCAGTCCGGCAACGGCAATCTGAATGGAACGACACGATGGCTGTTGACGACGCGACATGGCATACCCTCCAAGATGTTCGACCTACGCGATACTGGTACCGACCCGCGACAAGAGGCGTTGGCACTGCAAGGCCCCGTTGCCGTAGGCAGCTATAAGTGATACCAGAGTGAGATGACAACAGTGGGTCATCCACAGAAACATTTGCCTTGACGCTGCCACCACGGTCAAATGTGCGAGGAAGCTTGGCCGGGGGAATCAGGCTCCAATCGCTTCAGTGCCCAGATCGCCTCACAGCGCCTCGAAAGTCTCCCCTGGTCAACCATGGGGCACTCGCAGACTGAAAGGGAGATTCGAGCCAGCTACTTCCAGGCCCGGCAAATCCCTGTCGTATCGAGTCTTCTGGCGATTACACCGCCCTCCCGCCTTCCGTGGCCTGCCATATCTGCCCGCTCCCGACATCCAACGCCGTGAGTAAGCCCCCATGGCCACAGAACGTGTCGATGCATTTCAAGTAGCTCAGGTCAAGAACTCGGCCGTCCTTTTGCGGCGTGTGGCCAACGATCGCCGTTTTGCCGGAAAAATGGGGGCCGGGAAGCTCGGCCAGGTCGAGCCACAGCAGGGTCTGCGAACCCTGGTCCCTGATGTGCTGATTGGGGGCATAGTTTGCGTGCACGAAGAAATGGCCGTCCGTCTCGTAGTAGAGTGGTAGCCGTTCCAGGAATGCCCAGTGTTCCCTGGGGATGACGTTCATGGTTCGGCCAGGGCCATAACAGCCCGTTGAACAAGTCACTTTCGGCCAGACGAGTTGTCCAAGGGGCAAGTTTTGGCCGGCGAGGGGGAACGTCGTGAAGGGGGCG
>CAZLDQ010000425.1:0-2452 GCA_964558295.1 uncultured Planctomycetaceae bacterium
GCTCTAAAACGCCCTTACTCTTGGGCAACGGGCTGGTTAACAGATGCTTCGTCGGAGCCGGCGATTTGATCGAGAAATGGCCTGGCGGCGTCAGGGACGAAGGTGATGGACATCGTGTCCTTGCTCTCGTTGAGTTCGATTCGCGTAACGGCGTTTTTCAGCCAGTTGCGTTGCCAGGGCCAGGGGAGCGAGCGCCAGGTCTGTGCGATTTGGTCGGCGGCACCGTCCGGCATGTCGGGGCCAAGCAGGTCGCGCCAAATGCCGGGAGTGTCGAACAGTTCCCGCACGGCCTGTTCAATATCCCAGGCGGGGTAGCTCACGCCTTTGCACCTGGACTGACCACCGGCTGTGGAACGGCAGGCGTAGAAGAAGTTACTCACGTTCGACTGGTCGGAAACCTTTCGCATCGACTGATAGGTCGTGAGGAAGCGTCCGCAGCGTGGGCAGACGATCTTCTGTCGAAAGGCAAGATGATCGTGATGGGTGCGCTCGCGTCGGGCGGTGGTGCGTCGGGATTCGAGTTGCCGTTGCACCGCATCAAACGTTGCCTGATCGACGATTGGCTCATGGCAGCCGTCGCGCGTTTTGGTTCCGTCGGCGAAGCGGCCGATATAGACCGGGTTGCGGAGCGTGTCGATAATCTGCCGGGCGGTCCACTGACCGCCGCCGGTGGTCTTGCCGGAGCGCTTGGCATGGTACACCTTTGTGGGCCAGCCGAGGGCGTTGATCCTGGCGGCGATCTGTTTCGGGAGTTCGCCTGCACCAGCACGGTGGAAGATGTCGATGACGCGTGGCGCTTCGGTGGGGTTGGGCGTCAATTGTTTGGTGGCCGGGTCGGCGTCGTAGCCGTAGGGAACCTTGCCCGCGAGGCGGCGGCCGTGTTGTTTGAGGTAGGCACGGCTCTCGGCGATTCGCGTGGCGATCATCTCGCGTTCGAATTCTGCGAAAGCAGCAAGCACGTGTCTAAGGAAGCGGCCTTGCGCGCCGAAAGTCAACTCGGGCTGGTGGACGAAATGCACATCGACGCCAGCCTTCTCGAACTCATCCATCAGCAGGATGGCGTCGCGCATGCTGCGGGTGATGCGGTCGAGGGCGACGGCGTAGATGCGTTTCACGCCGCCGAGGTCCACAACCTTGCGGAGCTTACGCATGGCAGGCCGGTCGAGCGTCGAGCCGGACTGGCCTTCGTCGTCAAAATGCTGGCCGCACCAGTGCAGGAGCGGATCATTCAACGCGGCGACGAAGTCTTGGCAGGTCTGGAACTGGGCTTGGCAGGAAGAGAAATCCGCCAGTTTCTCGACGGACTGGCGGGTGTAAATGGCGTAACGGATGGGCGGCGATTTGCTCACGCTTTTGTCATCGTTTCGACGGAGCGGCTTGATCCTCTGGTTCTGGAGGCAATTCAACTTCCTCCGGGCGGACCCATACGACCTTACCGTCGCGCCACTGGGGGACGAGTTCGCCGCGTAGTTTGGCTTCATTGATCGCCTTGCGTGTAGCGCGAAGCATCGCGGCCTGCGTGCCCGCCATGTCCTGATTCTTGTCTGACCACTTCATCATGCCTGACCTCCTTCGTCGATGAGCACGGGCGGGGTCTTCATGGCATCATAGACTTGCCAGCTATCCACCATCGGTTTGTAGATGTTCTGGAAGTTCGACCAGCCCTGTTCGAATCGCCGACGAATGACTGGTTCGGGAATATTGTGTCCGCCCATGCGAACGCGGTGCTGAACGCGGGCGATGGCCATCTCCGGGGAATCCAGCCGCAGGAACACGATCTTCACGACGTAGCCGACCTGCTTCCATTCACGAATCAGGTTGGCGTAGGTCCGCCCGGCTAAGGTGGACTCGACCGAGAAATCCAGCCGCTGATCGACGCATTCGCGGATGCGTTCGGTCATCAGCCGCATGGCGGTGATGTTGGCCTTCTCTGGCTCGAACGGCGACAACCCGGCGGCGATCAGGTCGGCGTTGAGGAACGTCGGGCAGTTACCTTCGGCGGTAAGAAACTCACGGGCGAAGGTGGTCTTGCCGGAGCCGTTGGGGCCAGCCAGGATCAACGCACGGGGGGCGGGCGTCGGCTGTGATGGAGTCATGCCGCACCCCCTTGGCCGACGAGTTCGAAATCGCGGTAGGGTCCGAGACGAACGGGTCTGTTAACTGGACGACCGCTGTTTACGAGAGAGTCCGAGAGTTCGGGGCGTTGCTCTTGGGTGCCGGGGTGGAACGTGTACCTTCCCTGTCGTAACGTCGCGCGGACGGTGCGAAACAGAGAGTCGGGTTGTCGTTCGCGTTCGGCCATAACCCTTTGGTTCCAACGGGTTACGAAAAAGCCCCGGCGGCTCTCGCTCCGGGGCTTTCCGTTAACCAGATCGGCGGAGAAGTTCGCCGTTTTCAATCAAGCTCCCCGAGCTGGACTCGAACCAGCAACCTGCCGGTTAACAGCCGGACG
>CAZLDQ010000426.1:0-2445 GCA_964558295.1 uncultured Planctomycetaceae bacterium
TGCGGCCGATGGCGTTGAACGTGCCGGTGACCATGCTCATGTCGATGGTCGTGGCATTCACGATCACTCCCTGGCTGGCCTACCATGTGCTCAAACGCAAGTATCGCGACGGCGGCGATGGTTCCCATGCGGAGCACGATCCACACGACATCGAGACAGTCAAGCAGTCGCGGTTGTACAAGCTGTTCTATCCGCTGATGGCCCCCCTGCTTCACTCGCGGGCCGTGGCTTGGTCCTTCCTGATCGGCATGGTCCTCCTGACGGTCGCGGCCATGGGATTGGCCGCCGTACGTAGCGTGCCGCTGAAAATGCTCCCCTTCGACAATAAGAACGAACTGCTGTTAGTGCTCGACTTCGACGAAGGTACGACGCTGGAGCGATCCGATGCCGCGGTCCGTGAGGTTGAAGCGTACCTGGCCCGCGTGCCGGAGGTTTCCGACTATACCAGCTATGTCGGCACAGCGTCGCCCATGGACTTCAATGGATTGGTGCGGCATTACTATCAGCGTCAAGGCGATAACGTCGCCGAACTGCGGATCAACTTGGCGGGCAAGAAGAACCGCCCGTTGCAAAGCCATGCGGTTGGCCTGCGCATGCGAAACGACTTGCAGGCAATTGCGGATCGGCACCACGCCCGGATGAAACTCGTTGAAACGCCTCCCGGCCCGCCGGTGATTGCTAGCGTCGTGGCGGAAATCTATGGCTCCCCCGGTCAGCCCTACACCGACCTCCTCTTGGCCGCCGAGACCGTTCAAGCACGGTTGGCCAAAGAACCGGGGGTGGTCGATGTGGACGATGTCCGAGAGGCCCCTCAGGCCAAGTTGACTTTTGTCAGCGATAAAGAGAAGGCGGCGCTGAACGGGATCACCACCGAGCAAATCGCCGGCACCCTGCGAGCGCTTCTGCGGGCGGAAACCGTCGGCCTCATCCGCAGCGAAACCGAGCGGAATCCGCTGCGAATCGAACTACGGGTCCCCATGGCTCAGCGAACGAGCGAGGCCGCTCTGACCCGCGTACAGGTCAAAGGTGCCAATGGCCAGTTGGTCCCTCTTGCCGAGTTGGGGCATTGGGAGAAGGACCGCGTGGACCAAATGATCTACCACAAGAATCTTCATCGCGTTGCGTATGTCTTCGCCGAGACGGCCGGTCGGCCTCCGGCGGATGTCGTCATCGACGTCTTGGCTGATCGAACCGACGCGCCTTCAGGCGACGCCTCCCTACAGCCCGTGGGGCTCGGCTGGGTAGCCGATCGTCCCCCGCGCCCCGTGGAAGAACGGACCTTCTTCACCAATGGCAGCAACATCCCTTGGGGCCTCCCGCCCGGCATCCGACTCGACTTCGCCGGGGAAGGCGAGTGGAAGATCACCTTGGACGTGTTCCGCGATCTTGGTTTGGCCTTTGGCGCTGCGATGATTGCGATCTATATCCTCCTGGTCGCCCAGACCGGCTCGTTCGCCATTCCCGTGGTCGTCATGTTGGCAATCCCCCTGACGATCCTGGGCGTCATGCCGGGCTTCTGGCTGCTGAACGTCGTCAGTGCCCAGCAAGTGGGAGGTTACCTTGATCCGGTCTACTTCACCGCCACGGGGATGATCGGAATGATTGCCTTGGCCGGAATCGTCACGCGCGATTCGATCATCTTGGTCGACTTCATTCACTTGTCGTTGGCCCGGGGACGCACCCTGTTCGACGCGATCATGGAAAGCCGCGTGGTCCGCCTGCGCCCGATCCTTTTGACCGCAAGCGCCGCGATGCTCGGCGCGGTGCCGATCATCATTGACCCGATCTTTTCCGGATTGGCTTGGTCGTTGATCTTCGGCCTGTTCGCCTCCACGCTCTTTACCCTGTTCGTAATCCCTGTGGTCTATTGGCTCCTCTACGCCAATCGGCCTGGCCATGGACTGCCGCAGTCGTCGATGGAACAGGAGGAGCAAGCGGATGCGCCGCATGCGCAGTAGAGAATGACGAAGGACGACATTCCCCACCCGCCAGAAGATTCTCGCCATGCCAACGGTCACCACCTTTCCAAGCCCCCTCGGCTGGTTCGCCTTAGTAGGCGAAGGCCGAACACTCAATGCCCTGGCATTCGGCCATCCCTCGTCAGAATCGGCCGTGAAGGCTCTTGGTCCGAAGTTGCTCGAAGAGGCCGATTTCGGCGTTTGGAATGCCCCGCTGGTCACACGCCTCCAGGCCTACGCACGCGGGGAATCCGTGGACTTTCGCGACATTGAAGTCAATCCAGGCCCACAAACCGAGTTCCAACGTCAGGTCATTCACTACTGCCGGCAAATCCCGTTTGGCAAGACGATGACCTACGCCCAACTGGCCGCAAAAGCCGGTTCTCCGGGAGCAGCCCGAGCCGTTGGCAACTGTATGGCTCGCAACCGCATCCCGCTGGTAATCCCCTGCCATCGGGTCTTGGGGGCGGGGGGCAGGCTTGGGGGG
>CAZLDQ010000427.1:0-2442 GCA_964558295.1 uncultured Planctomycetaceae bacterium
TTCTGGATCGTGGCGAATGCCTCGCGGGGGCTCCATCCCCCATTGAGGTCATTTCCCGTGGCTGCGTCCACGTAGTAGCAAAAAGGTCCGTTGAATTCGTAGGCACCCAAGTCTACCCGTTCATTGGCGATCCGGGATTTTCCATCGAGGTCTGTTTCCATGGAGGGGGGGATCGCGCGGTTGTTCCCGATATCCAGTCAAGGCGAGCCCATGGAAAGTCTCAGATCATCGTCGAGCGTGCCGACAAGGCCGTCCGGCCCCGCCGGGTCGAGGAACCGGGGATCGCTGTGGATATTTCCTTCACCGGCCCAGGCGTCCTGGACATTGCTATAGGTGATCTCGGCCGAGGCGTTCTCCAGATACACTTCCTGGGGGAGGTTAGCCCACAGAATGCAATTTACCGCTCGTGTGTTGCTCTGGCGGCCGTAGATTGCGCCACCATTCTGGCTGGCGGTGTTTGCGGTCAGAGTGCAGTTGATGAAGGTCGCCGAGGCGTGCTGTTCCGCGAAGACCACCGCACCATGGCTTGCACCGTTCGCCAGGAACAGGCAGTTGGCGAACACCGGCTGGCCTCCCACGCATAGGGCACCCCCTTCGTGGGCTGCGATGTTGCCGATAAATCGGCACTCCAGCACCGCCGATGTGCATTTGCTTCCGGTGAGGATCGCGCCACCCCGGCCGTAACTGGCCTGGTTGGCCAGGAAGGTGCAGCGAGTCAGGGTGGGGCTGCTGAAGTCGTTGTTGTAGACCGCGCCGCCGTAGTCGGCCAAGTTTGACTCAAACAGGCAATCGATCAGGATTGGGTCGCTGCGTTCGGAGTTGAAGAGCGCTCCGCCGCGGGAACGCACGGCCAGATTCGCTTGGAATCGGCAGCCGGTCAACGTGGGACTGCTGTTATAGTTGGCGATGGCGCCGCCCCAGTACTGGCCGTCGACGCCTGAGACGACGTTGCCGGTGAAGGTGCAATTGGTCAAAACAGGATTGGCCAGGATGTTACGCATCGCGCCGCCGATACAAGTTCCGGCGGACGCAAATGCGAAATTCTCTCTGAAATCACACTCCACGAAAGTCGGGGAGGCGTTCATACAAAGGACGCCGGCCCCCCCAGCGGCGCCTCCCTCGCCTGCGCAAGTTGTATTCAATCGAAACGTGCAACGGACGAATCGCGGACTTCCGCTGGAGAGAAAAGCGCCTGCGCCGTCCATGTCGATCAGCGCCGAGGCGGTATCCCCCCGATTGTGGCCGGGGTACTGAGTACCGGCATGTCCGCCGGTAATGGTGAAGCCGTCCACGACGGGGGCCCCTCCAGCCGGTCCGGTCATAATCACTGTCAGGCTGTTGTCTGTTCGGCTTTTGTCCAGGACAAAGGCGGCGATGCTGTGTGAATCATAGTCTTTCAACCCAATGTCGTTACCAGCTAGGTCGCCGCTGAGAATGGTTTGGAACGCCGCGATGTCCCGGTGATCGGGGTTGGCTGCGCCGTAACCGGCATATCCACCCTTGAGGGTACCACCCGACGGAAGAACAAAGCTGTCGGTGCGTTTGCCCGAGGCGACGACACGGTTGCCGTCCCTTCGGATCTCGTATCGGCGGTCGGGCTTGTAGATCCCTTGGGCGACACGGACTTCGACGCCGGGGCCTGCGACCTTCAACGCATCCTGGAGGCAGACGTACGCATTGCTCCAGCTTGAGCCGCTGTTGTTACCGGGCGCCCGGGCATCGCAGTATACGACCTGGGAGGCCGCCAGACCGACAACGCCGCCCGCCAGAACGATCACCGCTCCGGTCATCACTGCGTATATAAAGATTGGCGTCTGCATGGTCTTGGGCGTCGCTCGGCAATGAAGGTTTCAGGGATTCGTGCGATCGTACATCTCTAGAACGTCCAGCAACCACAACAATCCCTGCGGACTGGATCTTACGGTTCCACCGGCAGGGGCGCGGGGTTCTGTGAATCGAATATCGGAGGAATCTTCCAGGTAGGTGAACGCCAGATCGCCCGAAATCGCGGGACGACCTGCCGTTTGGCTCGATCCTACCTCCACGCGATAGATCAAGTCCTTGTCCATATCGATCGTGTAGGTCAAGACCGCCGCCGGGGCCTGCACACGGACCCGTGCTTGGTCGGCGCGAGAATCATACTGGGTTTGGAAAGGAAGCTGTTGTTCTGCCGCGTCCCGACGGACCGTATCGATGGTGTGGAGTCCCAGCCAGGGACGCCCCAGTCCCTTGAAGAAACTACCGGCCGGGTAGCGAGCGACAATCCGATGGTCTTGGGCGTAGACGGCCGCTCCGTCTTTCGTATCGATGAGGCGGAACTTGTTTCCGACACGCAGTTCGAGCCAAGGCCGGTGCAGTCGGGCGGCCGCATAGACCAAGGGCAGACGACCTGCTCCTGAAAACAACCCGCCGTTGATTTGGCCGGCGATGAAGAAGTACCCC
>CAZLDQ010000428.1:0-2434 GCA_964558295.1 uncultured Planctomycetaceae bacterium
CCGGGCGGCCGCGCACGGCCGTGGCCGCGAGGTTCGTCGGAGCCAAAGGCAGAGTGGCGGTGGTCGTCGCGCGGACCGCGCTGGACGAAGCGGAGCCGACATTGTTGTAGGCCACGACCCGGAACCAATACGATGTTCCGGGAGTCAGGCCCGTAACCGTGCAACTCGTCGTATCCGCATCAGCCCATCCGGCAAACCCAAACGTCGTTCCATCCACGGATTTCTCGACCACAAAGCCAAACTCGCAGTCGGAGTTGTCCGTCCAGCTCAGGCTCACCTGGGTGTTGGAGGCCCCTGTGGCCGTCAGGGCGGTCGGGGCGGTGGGGAGTTGGTAGCGGATCAAGAAACTCTGGGTGCTGCTGGCACCGTCATCGTCGGTCACCGTCACCAGGACCGTGTAGACGCCGCCGGTGGTGTAGGTGTGACTCCCGTCAAACGACCCAGCGGTCAGCACGCCCGGCTGGCCCAGAGTGTCGATCGTGGCGGTGCCGGTGGTCAGTTCCGTGTTGTCCCCCCAATTGATTGTGTAGGTGAACGTCTCGGAGGTCGCCGGATTGCCGCTGGGATCATCGAACCCCGGATCGGTGAACACGCCGAGGTCCGTCAGACTGATCACGCCCCCCTCGGGCACCGCCTGTTCGGCGATGGCTGCAAGGGTCGGGGCGACGTTGTGGACGGTGACCGACTTCGTGGCAACGGCCGTATAGGTCCCGTCCTCGTCGACGAGGTTGACCTGGATCGTCCGGAGCGTGCCGCTGGCTTCGCCATCGGCGTAGGCGTGCGTTACGACGCGGTTGCTGGGCAAATCGATGGCCGCGATCGTACTGGTATGCCCATCGCCCCAGTCGATCTGGTACTGGCTGACCGTATCCTGGCCGGGATCGGTCACGGAACCCAGGGTCAGTTCGTAGAGGGAACCCTCGTTCACGCTACTAGCGCCAGAGAGCGCAAGCGTGGGCGCGGTGTTGGTGATCTCGATCGTCGCCGCGTCGGTCGTGACCGTGCCGAGGGCATCGGTCACGCGCAACTGGACCGTCACCGTGCTGGGGCCGTCCAGGCCGGCGGTGGAGAACGTCGGTTGGATGCCGGTCTCGTCGCCCAAGGCGGCACTGGCACCCATTTCGCCGAAGACACCGTCGCCGTCCAGGTCCCAGGCGAAGGCCAGGCTCGTGGAACTCAGGCCGGGGCAGCCCGACAACACGACACTGCCCCCTTCGGCGACCGAATACGAGTCGTCAACTCCCACGACCGCAATCAGCACCGTCGCCCCGGCGGCGGCGTAAAGGGTCCCATCGGAGGCGTTCCAGCCAAAACTATCCGGCCCCCGGTATCCGGCGGTCGGCCGGTAGACGAGGGGGCCCAAATCGCCGGCGGCGATCTCGTCGCCAAGGGCCACGGCCACCGTGCCGCGCACGAGTTCTCCGTGCTCCGGCAGGCTCGTGATCTGGATCTGCACGAGGCTGTCGCCGTCC
Organism: uncultured Planctomycetaceae bacterium; assembly: GCA_964558295.1. GTDB lineage: Bacteria > Planctomycetota > Planctomycetia > Pirellulales > Thermoguttaceae > JBDKTH01. Next base: position 1,473 of record CAZLDQ010000428.1, read on the forward strand.
TGATCGCTGAAAGCGGAAGTGAAATCGGCAGCGGTGAAGCTCAACTCGCTCCCGCTCAGGAGAGCCTTTTCCACGTTCTGGAGCGCCGGCGCCTCGCTGGCGTTCGTCAGGTTGACGGTGACGGTCGCCTCGTCAAAGATCGCCTGGGTACTGCTGTCGGTCACCCGGACCGTGAGCACGAAACTCGGATGCGTCTCGTAGTCGAGAAGCGACGAATCGGCGACCGTCAGTTGACCATCGCCGTTGATCGTGAACACGCCGCCGTCGTTTCCGGCGACCAGTGAGTACGTGAGCGTCTGCGCCGGCAGATCGGGGTCGCTGGCGAGGATCGTACCGACGAGCGTTCCCGCCGGGCTGTTCTCGGCCAGGGCGAAGGTCTGATCGCCTCCGACGATCTCTGGGGCATCGTCAACAGGCGTGACGTTAAGCGTCACGGTCGCCGCGGAGCTGGCATAGCTTGTGCCATCCGATCCGATCCAGGTGAGCGCATCGGTTCCCGCATAGTCGGCAGTGCCTTGATAGGTCAGGTTGCTCAGGGCCGACACACTGATCTCGTCATTGAGAGCGACGGGCGAGCCGCTCAACAGGAGCGTCCCATGGCTTGGAAGCGCGGTGATCGTCACCGACTGCAAGGTGCCCTGCGAATTGGGGCCGATGAAATGGCTGGCAAAGTCCTCCGCGGTGAAGGGGAGCAACGTATCTTCGGCCACGGTCTTGTCGAAGCTGAGGTTGACCACCCCGACCGAAATCGTCAGCGATTCCACGAGCGTCTGGGGATCGGGCTGGCCGGCCGTCGTGCCATCGTCCGTCACGGTGAAGCGGAACACCCCGATCCCATTGGCGCTGGCCGCCGGCACAAACTGCATGCCGCGGAGCTGTTCGAGGGTGTAACTGCCCGGTACGACCACGGTCACGCCGTCGGCCAGGACGATCGTCCCGAGGGCGGTGGCGGGAACCTCGGT
>CAZLDQ010000429.1:0-2409 GCA_964558295.1 uncultured Planctomycetaceae bacterium
GAGCTTCAAGAGCTGGTTCGTGGACTTCCTGCCTGTGCGGGCGAAAATGGCGGCGAAAGCGCAGGACCCCTCGCTGCTTCTGCCGCAAGCTAAGCAAGGGACCTGGTACGTGTACGCCATCGAATGTAACGATGGCAGTTTGTATGTCGGACAGACAGAAGACTTGCGGCAGCGATGGCTGCAACACATCGGTGGCAAGGGTTCCGATTGGACTAAACGACATCCGCCAGTGCGGGTCCCTTACTGGGAGAAACAGCCATCGCGTGAAGCGGCGGTTGAACGCGAACATTGGCTGAAGACCGGGTTTGGGCGAAAATGGCTGAAAAAGGAGATCGCCGCCCGCACGCAGACAGGCGACCCCGTCCGCGCCAAGGCCGCCGTGCGCGGCGACCATCCCACATGGACCGACGAGCAGGTCAGCCGCGCCGCCTGCCCCAGCCTCAAGCCCGAGATCGCCGCCCTCTTCCCCGACTGCTTCGAGCAATCCGATCTCGGCGAGATTCCGAAGGGGTGGAGGGTGGGGATTCTAGGCGACGTTGTGGCCGAGCTAGTATCTGGGGGCAGACCAAAAGGCGGCGCGGTAAAGGAAGGGGTGCCAAGCGTTGGCGCCGAGAACATCATCGGCTTGGGCAAATATGACTTCTCAAAAGAGAAATACGTTCCGCTAGAATTCTTCAAGGAACTCCAGCGTAAGGGTTCGGCTGTGCAGGATGGAGACGTCTTGTTGTACAAGGATGGTGCACAGATCGGACGAAAGACCTACTTTGATTGTGGATTTCCCCACGCCGAATGCGCCGTAAACGAGCATGTGCTCATTCTGCGGGCGAAAAATCAAAGTTACCAACGGTATCTCTACTTCTGGTTGGATCAGGACTGGATGACCCAAGAGATTATCAGTCTAAACTCCAACTCAGCCCAGCCCGGGATCAATCAGCAGGGCGTGCGCACCCTGAAATTGCTCAAAGCACCAGAGGCCGTCGTCGAAGCATACGATCATATTGTAGAATCACTTATAGACCGGCTTTTTGCAGCTTGTCACGAATCCCGCACCCTCGCCGCGCTGCGCGACGCGCTGTTGCCGAAACTGATTTCGGGCGAGTTGCGCGTGCCGGATGCGGAGCGATTTTTAAAGGAAAGAGGATTATGAGCGAGATGAAAAACTGCTTTAAACGGGTGGACTACGATCTCTCAGCCCTTCTCCATTACATTGACATCGGCGACATCGGTTTGCCAGACATCCAACGGCCGTTCGTCTGGTCTAACGCCAAGGTTCGCGATCTTTTCGATTCCATGTACCGGGGATTCCCGGTGGGGTACCTCTTGTTCTGGGAGAACGGGCAGGCCAACGGGGCGAAGCCGATTGGGCTTGAATCAAAGGCACACCCTATCCCTCTTCGTCTGATCGTTGACGGGCAACAGCGTCTGACTTCGTTGTACGCCGTATTCCGAGGACGGGCGGTGCTCGATGCCGATTACCGGGAGCGAAAAATCGAAATTGCCTTTCGTCCACGGGACGGCAAATTCGAGGTTTTCGACGCGGCCATCCGCAAAGATCCCGAGTGGATTCCCAATATCTCCGAGCTGTGGGCCTCAGGCAAATCCAGCTATCAGATTGTCAAGGGCTTCCTTCAGTCTTTGCAAGAGGTCAAAGGCCCTCTCTCTGAGGAAGAGGAGGAAACCATAAGCTACAACCTCGACCGGCTGTTTGACCTCCAGAAGTACCCCTTCACTGCTCTGGAGATTGCTCCGACCGCAGGAGAGGAGGAGGTGGCCGATATCTTCGTCCGGATCAACAGCGAAGGGATCACACTGAACCAGGCTGACTTCATTCTCACCCTCATGTCGGTGTTCTGGGATGAAGGTCGGGCGGAACTGGAGCGGTTCTGCCGCGCCTCCCGCCAGCCGCCCAAACCTCGTAGTGGCTCCTCACCGTTCAATCACCTCATCCAGCCGGACCCTGACCAGCTACTCCGGGTCTCCGTTGCCATCGGGTTTCGTCGCGGGCGGCTCAAGGCGGTGTATAATGTGCTGCGCGGCAAAGATCTCGAGACCGGCGAGTTTTCACCCGAACGACGGGAAGAGCAATTCGCGCTCCTACGCAAGGCTCAGGCTCGGGTGCTCGATCTCACCCGCTGGCATCAGTTCATGGGTGCCGTAAGCGCAGCAGGCTTCCGCAGCAGAGAGCTCATCTCCTCGCAAAACGCTTTGTTGTATGCGTATGCCTTCTACCTGCTGGGCAGGGATGAGTTTTGTGTTCCGGAGTACGAGCTTCAAAGGCTAATCGGCCGCTGGTATTTCTTCACGAGCCTGACGGGGCGTTACACCAGCTCACCCGAAACGGTGATGGACAGCGATCTCAATCGTCTGCGGGGAATCGCCGGGCGCCAAGAGTTTGCGGCAGTACTCCAC
>CAZLDQ010000430.1:0-2405 GCA_964558295.1 uncultured Planctomycetaceae bacterium
CTATTGACGTTTCTCGCTCACCGCCACTGCGCGCAAAAGCTGACGTGCACCCCAGGGGGGAACTCGCCGGGGCCCGACCTTGACGGGTAGGCGTAAGAATCGGTAAAGTAATATATTACGCAAATTTGGTAATCCGGGGAAAAAGACCGTGGCGGCAGACGCTGCCGCAGCGGTTTCCACGGGTTTTTCATCTGTGCAATTGTCGCGCATTCGCTGACCCGCTAGCAGGCTGTCCACTATGCCTCCCGTTGTAATCGATGTTCGTGCTGCTGACGACATGCGCGACGTGGTTCATCGAGCGGTCCAAGCGGTGGCGGAAGGGAAACTGGTTGTCTTTCCCACAGAAACGGTCTATGGCGTAGCGGCACGGGCCTTAGATGCCACGGCGGTGGAGCGGCTCTTACAGGTCAAGGGACGTAAACCGAATCAGCCGCTGACGTTGGCGATCAAGAGTGCCGAAGAGGCCCGGGATTATGCCCCGGACATGAGTCCCCTGGCTGAGCGGTTAACGCGTCGCTGTTGGCCCGGGCCAGTCACTTTGGTGATCGACAGCCTCCATGCGGAGAGCCTCGTTAAGCAACTCCCTCCGAGTGTCCAACAGGCGATTTCGCCGAAGGATGCCGTGGGACTGCGAGTCCCAGGCCACCAGATCATCCTCGACGTACTTCGGATGGTCGCTGGACCGCTCGCCCTAACGAGTGCCAATCGGAGTGGCGAGCCCGATGCGGTGACCGCCACCGAGGCGATTGCTGCCCTCGGCGACGACGTGGCCTTGGTCCTCGACGACGGCCGATGCCGCTTTGGCCAGCCCTCCTCCGTGGTTCAGGTGAAAGGGGATCGTTATCATATCCTCCGCGAGGGGGTGGTGCCAGAGAAGACGATCCAACGACTCTCGAGCCTAATGATCCTCTTTGTCTGCACAGGCAATACCTGCCGCAGCCCCATGGCCGAGTCGATTTGCCGGCGGTTGCTGGTCGAACGTCTCGGCTGCCCTCTGGAGGACCTGGAAGACCGGGGGATCGTAGTCATGTCGGCAGGCGTGGCGGCGATGAGTGGTGGTCGTGCGACGCCGGAGGCCGTGCAGGTGATGGCAAGCATGGATCTCGACCTGTCCACCCACGAAACCCAACCATTGACTGAGCCCTTGGTACGTTATGCCGACGTGATCTACACGATGACTCAGTCGCACCGCCAAGCCGTAGTTGCCCAGTGGCCCGCCGCGGCGGAACGAACGCGGGTTTTGGCCGTGGACGGTTCCGACATTTCCGATCCGATCGGGGGGCCAGTGGAACGGTATCGGCGCTGTGCGCAACAAATTGAGACGGAGTTGAAGGTCCGTCTCGACCAACTCCTGCCGTGAGAACGGCGGAGGGAATTGTGAACTGACTGGATCTGAAGCCTTCTTTTGAGATCGGTGCGAAGAACCATGCAAATTGCTGTGGGGAGTGATCACCGCGGGTGTGCGATTCGTTCCAAGCTCATTGACTTGCTCGAGCGGCTGGGGCATCAAGTCCTCGACATGGGCACTAAGGAGTGCATCCCGGTCGACTATCCCGACATTGCCTACCAGGTCGCCAAGCTCGTCAGCGAAGGCAAAGTTGATCGCGGCATCCTGGTGTGTGGCACCGGTCTGGGGATGTGCATTGCCGCCAACAAGTTGCCCGGGGTCCGGGCGGCCCCTTGCCACGACGACCTGACTGCTGAGATGAGCCGCCGGCACAACGACTTGAACGTGCTCTGCCTTTCGGCCGACATGCTTGGCGAACGGCTCATTGACCGCATGGTCGAGATCTGGCTGAATACGCCGTTTGAAGGCGGTCGCCATGCCCGGCGTTTGGAAAAAATCGCCGCCCTGGAGCAGGAAATTGCCCAAGAGGAGCAACGCAGAATCCAGGGATGATTTCGGCCGCGAGCATTCGGATCGTAGCGTTTTTAGGGGGCGGGAATAAGAAACTCAAGCCCTAAGTTGCCAAAAGTCTCTTGCAAGGCTAAAGCCGGTTGGTACAGTCGTAAGTAGGATGATTGCTTCGTGCAAGCGTTGCTACCAAAGGTTTCTTTTTGCGAGGACAGCGGATCCATGGCTGATGCGCGTCGTTTCGGATCGGACGAAGTCGAAGAGATGTTGCGCAATGCAGAGCTTCGTGACGAACTGGAGCCCTATTACGACGAATCGATCAGCCGGGTAAACGTGGCCCACCTGCCGTTGAACGTGGAGAACGAATTCCTGGCCTCCATGCTGGCTTGGGAACGGGCCCCGGTTCTCCCCATCTACCGCTGGTTTGATCCGGAATTGCGGCCGCCGCGTCCCTCGATGCTCAACGACGACGATCTGCACACGATCCTCAGGGACGTGATCTACAAGCTCTACGAAAAGCATATAAACTTGCACTTCACTGAACATCTTA
>CAZLDQ010000431.1:0-2396 GCA_964558295.1 uncultured Planctomycetaceae bacterium
CCGAAGCCCCCGGGGAACACCCCATCGTTCTGGCCACCGTGGTGGCGAGGTACTCGCACACCGCGTTCGGACAGCGCTGCATCGAGGCCAACATGGGCCTGCTCCGCCCGCGCTGCCGGTGTTTTGAGTTCACGCCGGACGACTCCCCCGCCCCCCCCTCCCCTCATTGACAGAACCCCGTAAAATCCCTACCTTGGCCAGGATCAATCAACCAATTTCCCAGGAGTCTGCTTCCCCATGTCGAGAGATACCACCCTGTCGCGAATCATCAACTCGGGCGTTGTCGCCGTCCTGCGCGCCCCCAATGGCGAGATCCTGGCTGATGTAGCCGAGGCGCTTCTGGCCGGCGGCGTCGAGGCCATCGAAGTCACCTTTACCGTCCCCGGGGCTCATCGGGTCATCGAGCAGGTGGCCGACCGCTTGGGCAACAAGATCCTCTTGGGCGCAGGCACGGTCCTTGATCCCGAAACCGCTCGGATCGCGCTTCTGGCTGGGGCCGAATACATCGTCACCCCCACGGTCAATCTGAAGGTGATCGAACTGTGCCGCCGCTACGACAAGGCTATCCTTCCGGGCGCCCTTACGCCCACCGAAGTCCTCACGGCCTGGGAAGCCGGTGCCGACATCGTGAAAATCTTCCCCTCGGAACTGACGGGCCCCGGCTACCTCAAAGCCCTCCGAGGCCCACTGCCCCAAGTCCGCGTTATGCCCACCGGAGGGGTCAATCTCCAAACGGCCGCCGATTTTCTCCGCGCCGGTGCCTGCGCCCTAGGGATCGGCGGATCCCTGGTCGAGCCCAAAGCGGTCGCCAATCGCGACATGGCCCGAATCGAATCGTTAGCCCGGCAGTACGTCGAGATCGTCAAGCAGACTCGCCAGGCAGGTTAATCCATCTTTTTTCCTATACAGCTCTTAAGAGAGCCTCTTGCCCCCTCGTGGCCCGAGGCTCTTTTTTGTTGGCTCCTCCGCACAATTTGTGGGTGTCGCCATTGGGGGCCAGCCCCCAGTCTGTTTTGGATGGCGGTTCGCCCACAGATTTTGCGGAGGAGCCTTGTTGTCTATTGTGTAACCTGCCAGACAACGGGAGACTTTACCTACTCCCCCCAGTCCCCGCTCCCCGTGCTTCCTCGTCAAGTCATCCGATGATTGCCGCCGATACGACTCATGTGCAACTCTATCGTCTTGCCCTGCCCAGGGAGGAAGGAGTCTTGCCATGTGGCTGGTCTCGCTCGCGCAACTCTTGGCATTGCTGGCCCCGGCCGCGGTCCCGGCAACCGTCGCGGCCCCATCGGGCGTTGGAATGCCCAACCCTATCGCCACACGACAAACCCTTTTCTCGATCCCTTTTCAGATTGAACAGCCCAATGACCCGCGCCAACAACCGGTGGAAGTCCAACTCTATGTCTCCACCAACCGCGGCGCACGCTGGGATCTGTCGGCGCGAGCCGAACCTTCCAAACGCCAGTTCCTTTTCCAAGCCAGAGGCGACGGCGAATACTGGTTTTTGATCCGCACCGTCGACCGCAACGGCCAAGTCCGCCCGCGATACAATACCAACCCCGGCCTGATCGTCATTGTCGACACAAGTCAGCCCACCTTACAACTCCATGCCCAGCGAGGTGAAGCCGGACAAGTCATCGCCCGGTGGCAACTTACCGAACCGCATCTGAACCTGGAGAGTTTCCGAATCCAGTATCGCACTGCATCGACCCAGCCGTGGCAGTCGGTGGCCGTGGATCGCACCCAGCTGAACGCGGCTAGCGCGATGCAGTCGGGCGAGGTGAGTTGGTGGCCGAACATCGGAACGGGCCGAGTGGAGATCCGCGCGGAGGCGGCCGATACGGCCGGCAACATCGCCGTGACCCACGCCCAAGTCAACTACGATTCAGGCCCCGTGGCAACTTCCGGCCCAGCCGGATCGCCTGGGCGTCCCGTGCTGCAAGGGCCAGCCAACGCCCCGTCCCAGCTCTCCCCGCCGCCCTCCACCAGTTGGCACAATTCGCCAGACACTCCAAGCGCCACGCCCATCACCGAGACCATTGCTTCGCCGGTTCACCCACCGGTCCGCAATCAATTCGTTGCCACCGCGTGGCCCGTCGCTCCCCCCACGCCGGCCAACAGATTCCCAGGCGGCAACCGCCCTCGAATGGTCAACTCGCGGATGTTCGAGATCAACTACCGCGTCCCCTCCCCAAATTCAACGAGCACCGCCAAGGTCGAACTATGGGGTACGTTCGATGGCGGCAAGACTTGGTCGAGCTTCGGCACCGATGACGATGGCCGCAGCCCCATGGTAGTCAGCGTGAAGCAAGAAGGACTCTATGGATTCCGGATCGTACTGCATGGCAGCCCCAAGGCCCCCCGCGCCCCCGGCGGGGGGGCGCGGGGCGGCGGGG
>CAZLDQ010000432.1:0-2363 GCA_964558295.1 uncultured Planctomycetaceae bacterium
GAGGAGGCCGTCACCTACCTTAGCCGCTGTGCCATTTGGGCTGAAACACTACACCGCCCCTTTACTCGTCTCCTTTACTCGTCTCCGACCCCTTTACTCGTCTCGGTTTCTGGTCAACTTGTTGAATGCGAGCAATCGCCCCATACGCTTCGGTACGAACAAACCCAATTCCGCGGCAGCGGCCTCGGTCGTATTTGGCAACACGGATAAGCGCCGGCAGCGCTGACTTTGCCTCCAACTGACCAAGAGCGTATATGGCGCAGCAACGTACGTTGGGCGACGCATCATCAAGCGCATGAACAAGGCTTTTCACCGCTCTGCGAAAAACACTTGTTCGCTTATCTGCCTTTTCGAGTGTCCTCGCCAGCCCTTCTGCCGCCGTCGCCCGAGTATTGGCTGACTCCGTTTCAGCATCAAGGATTTCCATAAGAATGCGAGCAGTCTTCCTCCACAATAATTCGTCACTCAAGAGCGGGAACGCGCTGACTATCCTATCTCGTAGCTTTGAGGAAGTCGTTGCAGTCAGCATTCTCTCCAACCTCGAACACACAGCCCCACCACCGATCATCGCCAGACCAGCGCACGCGGCACCACCGATCAGATCATCCCGTGATCTCAGTTCGCGGAAAAGCAAGGGGATAGCCCCCCGATATCGGTTGCGAGAAAGAATCACAATAGCGGGGAATCTTTCACGTCCACGAAAGCTGCGATAATTCGCGACTATGTCGCGATTCGAAGCTATCTGCAACTTCTCAAACTTCTGCCGTGCACGACGAAACCACGCCGCCGCCGCTATTCTTGGAGCGAAGTCTCGAAAAGATGTGTCCGGAAAACTTCTTATCCCCTTGCGTTTCACAACAAACTCCTCAAACAGTGCCAGATGGAAAGAGCATCGGCCACCCCGCGAATACGATCAGTTCGCGCTCTGGGTGCATGTGATATGTCCACAGTTGCAACTGTACTCCTTGCCACCCGGCGTATGGCAACCGGCTGCTACACAGGCCTCGAAAGCAGCTTTCTTCGCCTCGTCGCGTGTTGTGCCATTGCTGCCAAATGGTTTATCGCAACCTTTAGGACAGTGTCCACGTGGCTTCGCGGAGCATTTCCAAGTCTTCTTGCACCGCTCCTCTTGATAGTCGCTCCACGGGTCAAGCAAATCGGCAGAATTCGGCCCTTTTGGATCAAGAACATTGATTCCAGGAAGTGGCTTCGGAAGACCTGCTGGACTTGATGGCGGGGATATCGGCCTGGGCGATGGCAGTGCAGGCCTGGGCCATGGCAGTCCCGCGCCTCCGCCCGGAGGCGGAAGAGGGTAGATTTGTCCAGGCTGGACTGGTGGAGACAGAATTGGCCGGACTGGAATTCCAGGAGAAGAAGGCCCCGGGAGACTACCGACGCCACCACCTATGCAGCCAGCAAGGCTCCCGCAACCGCCCCCCTCCGACGGCGCTTGAGGCAAAACTGGCCGATCACCAAATGGATCAATGAACGTTGTCGATCTGTTTTGCACGTATCTGTAGAGATTAATGTCTGCCTCGACATCAATCGGGTCTTGTCGATTCCAGCGGCCAAGGCGAGGTAAGAAGACGCGGTGACGGACATGGTACGCTTCGACCAGTTCATCCCAGCGGTATCCCGAATAGAGCGTCTCCCAGGCGTACGCGGACGAAGTGCGCTCGGCAAACGTTCCAGCGACGAATCGCGGCATGCCGTAGGCTGTGTAGGTGACGCGTTCTTGAATCGCGCCGGTCGCGTCAGAAATGGCCACTGCGTTCCAGTTGGCGTCCTGAAAGGCGTAGCAACGCTCGCCGAGGGTGCCATTGCCTGTGGGATCGCGATCTCGCAAGACTTGGTCGTCGACGTAGCGAAGCCCCCAGACAAATTGGCGGTCGGCAGACGTGGAATCACCAACGCGTTCTTCGAGGACTTGCCAGTCGTAGGAGTGGAAGGAATGCCGCGTAATGGCGTTAGAAACCACCGTGCAGAACCCTTGCCCGTCGTAGACGTATTCGGTGACGGTTGTCTCACCGTCGAGCACTTTTGTCACTCGGTTCCAGGCGTCGTAGACCAGATCATAATGGACGTTCCAATCGGCCGGCTTTGACACTCGGATCATGTTGCCAGCGCGGTCGTGGGCCACATGGGCGCTCGTACCGGCGATCTCGGTGATCTCGTTGACCGCGTTATGGGTGCGGGACTGGTCCAGGTCCCATGTGCCATCGCCGTCCGTGTCTTCCTGGAAGGCGGACCAGTTGCCGGTTGCGTCGAGGGACCAGTGTTGGGCCAGGGATTTCGTGTCGGCTACCAAGCCGTTCTTGGCGGCGTTGAGGTCGCCGCGGGCGAAGGTGACGAGTTGGTTCATG
>CAZLDQ010000433.1:0-2358 GCA_964558295.1 uncultured Planctomycetaceae bacterium
GCTACGAGTACAACACCGGCACGGACGACGCGCTGAACCGCGTCAGCTTCCTGGCTGACGACGCCAGCGGTGCTGTCGGCACCCACCTGGCCGAATACTCTTATCTTGGCATGAACCAGTTCGTGCAGGTCACCTACCCCGAGCCGAACCTGCGTTACGACCTGGCCCACGGCACCGGCGACGATCCCTACGTCGGCCTCGACCGTTTCGACCGCATCGTCGATCTGGTTTGGCACGACCAAACGTCAGACGTGGATGTCGAACGCCTCCAGTACGGCTATGATCGTTCGGGCGACCGGCTGAACAGAACAAACATGCTCAACCACGATTTGGACGAGGTTTACGGATACGATGATCTCAACCGGCTTGTCCAATGGACGCTTGATGGAACTGTCCAAAAGACTTGGTCGCTCGATCCTTTGGGCAATGACTTCAGCAGTGGCATCTATAACGCCGCCAACGAGCTCATGCCGACGCTAGGCGGTTCTGCCTACGACGCCGCCGGTAACATGACTGCGCTTCCGTCGGGCAAGAGCGCCGTCTACGACGCCTGGAACCGGATGGTGGAAGTGGACGACACGTCCGGCGTGGTGGAAAAGTATGAATATGACGGCGCGAATCGTCGGATTCAGATCTTCAGCGACTATAGCGGTACTAGCCCTGGCACCGTGACGGGTGACTATTACAAAGCTCAGCAGGTGATCGAAAGCGACGTAACGACGGCCGGCTCGCACAACGGTGGTTATCAGTACCTCTGGTCGCCGCGTTACATCGACGCTCCGATCCTCCGCGATACGCTCACAATGGCCGGCACTGGTATCGTTCAGGCCGAGCGAGTCTTCTATCTTGCCGACGCGAACCACAACGTGACGGGATTGGTGAAATCGGTGGAAACCGAAGGGGGAACAGAGTGGCGGGTGACGGAGCGGTACACCTACACGCCTTACGGCGTCGTGACCTATCGCAAGGCCGACTGGAGCGAAGTCATTTCCTCGACCAGCGTTAACACGGTATTGTACACTGGCCGTACCCTCGACCTGTTGACCTCTCTCTACTACTATCGTGCCCGCTACTACGATGCTCAACTAGAAAGGTTTGTCAGCAGAGATCCGATAGGGTACGAGGGCGGCGTCAACCTGTACGAGTACGTTGGCGATTCGCCAACATATCATGTTGATCCGTCGGGCCTGTTGAACTGGAACTGGGTTAACTGGGTTCCGTTCTTTGGAACAATCTCGTGCTGGATATCGAATCTGCCTGGCGAGAGCGTAGGCGACTATGATGCCGCAATTGCATTGGCGCCGACTCGTGAGGAATGCTGTAATCCTGGCTCGCGAGATCTTGCTGTGCAGAGATGTACAGAAAAGATTGACTCGCTTGCATTCGGCTATGCAGCACAGGCAGGGGCTGCGTATGGAGCGCACATGTTCACAGATGTCGCGGGGGCGATCACGACTGGCGCCGTTTTGGCTCTGTCTGGCCCGGCAGGTGCCGGAGTGTATTTGCTGTTTGCAGCGGATGCTGTCGCGGCTGGGTGGTGTACAACGAACCATATTGAAGCCATTTCCAAGAAAGCAGCGTTTGCCCAAAGAAACATCTGCAATTGTCCGGGATAACCGAGTTTTGAAATCGTGTAGCTATCCCCCTGACCAATTGCGTCTGCGCGACATGCCTTTGATGAATGAGAGACTTCAGGGGCTAACAGAATCTGTCACAAGGGAGGATTGCCGTGTTTGAGAAGTCTGTGTGGCGAGACCCAATTACCTGGGCATCAAGAACCGTCGGCTCACGTGGCCGCTTCCTTCTATTCTGCTTTACGATGATCGGTAATGCGATCCTTTTGATCGGGATGGAATATCTCACATTGACCGTGTATCAGCACCGATACGCTGAACACGGGGAAAGGTGGGAACTTCTGGCACGCATTCTCGCGATTGGGCTTGCGAGTCTCATCGCGATAAGTAGTTACTTTCCCATCTTGTTGGCGGCAGCTCTGCGGCGTGTAATTCGGGGGAGAAGTCTGGAGTCAGGCCGGCAATTGGTAGTAGCGGGGACGAATAAAGAGGCCGGATATCTTTGATCCGATTCGTGGCGTGGCTGCCGGGACGTTCAGCAATGAGGATCTCCGGGCCATGTCGCAACGGCAACCCTAGCCCGCGGCCGTCCAGCGTCTTACCAATGCTGGGCGGCCGTTTTCTTTTGCGAGCCAGGTGGAGACGTCAGTCGGGGCGATCGGAGGTGTCGGGCGGGGCGACGCGACGCTGCGCGATCGAATCGACGGGGTTTACGACCGGGTGGAGTATACTTATAATCGACAAGGAGAGCGAACCACCAAAAAGGACCAAAACGAAACGGTCC
>CAZLDQ010000434.1:0-2339 GCA_964558295.1 uncultured Planctomycetaceae bacterium
CGCGTCGTGCTCGATAGTCTACCGCGGCACGCAGAGGTCGCAGCGGGCTTACCGCTTCGCGCCGTTGGCCCCTTCTAACGATTCCTCCTCGCGTACGGCCTTTACCGAATCTGCCGCCGCACCTAATTCTTCAACTCAAACGGGAAATCGTTCTCCCCGTCCGCTTGGACCGAGGCGGTCAGCCCGGAAGTCTCGGCCTTCTTGTATTTGAGCGGCAGCAGGTCTTTTTCGACGGGAGCGGGAATCGGCTTCCCTTGTTCCTGGGACTGCTGGGCCTGTTCCTGCGACAACTGACCTTCGACGAGCGTTTTGGCGATCTTGACGCGATACTCGCCGGGAATCGCTCCGTCGTTGGCGCCGAACGTGGTCAACGTGAACCGGCCGGCCTCGTCAGTCCGCCCAGTGGCACCGCGGCCTTGCGGGTTCTGGGCCATGAACGTCACAGTGGCCCCTTCCACCGGTTTTCCATTGTGGGTTACCGTGCCGGTCACGGGGACCGTCTTCGGCCGATTGGGATCGTGCGGCGCACCGCCGCAACCGGCCAGAACCAAGACACATCCGAGATAACCAAGCCAACGAACGTGGAGACGAGACATTCGCGTTTCCCCCGATTAGAAACGGGCTGATGGATGCGTTTGCGCCGACGTGCGGTGCCCCGTCAAAAAGAGCGTAACGAGTGTGGCGAAGGGTTGTCAAGCAAAAGGGGCCTCGCTTGCTGCAATGCGGGGAGGGGGCAAGCAATTGCCATGTTGACGCCAGTATGCGGGGTTTGTGTACCACTCAGGTGGGTGGTTTGGTTGCTCGATTATCTTCCGGGATACAGTCGCCGGCGAAGTGGGCTCGTTGATTGGCCAGAAAACGACTGTCAATTACTTGCGGTTTTTGTCACTTTGTGGCACACTAACACGCGGGGCAGGCCCATGCCGGGAGCCTGACTCCACGCGGCGAGCCAGGCGGTTGGCAGGTCGCCGCCGGAAGATCGTGGGCCATTGCGACGTCTCATCCATTGTTTATTTGGGGAGGTGGTCAGATATGACCCGCACATCGAAACACCGAGGATTTACATTGGTGGAATTGTTGGTGGTGATCGCCATTATTGGCATCTTGATTGCATTGCTCTTGCCCGCCGTGCAGGCCGCACGCGAGGCGGCTCGGCGCAGTCAGTGCACCAACAATCTGAAGCAGCTTGGTTTGGCCATCCACAACTATGCGGACGTCAACCGCTGCTTCCCGCCGAAGAAAGCGGGGACTTCCACGACCGGATCGAGTTGCGTCTATGCCAACGGAGGTTACGGATCGGGTTGGATGCGGTTGCTCCCGTTCTATGAGCAGCAAGCGCTGTACGCCCTGTGGAGCAGCCCACAAACCTACAATGGCACGACGTTCTCCGCGTTTGGCCCTTGTCCCTGGGATGCCACGGCCGCAAGCTACTATCCGTATCTACAGCAGGTTCCCACGTTGATGTGCCCCTCGGACCCGAACATCGGCACCAAGACCGATACCCAAAAGGGACGTACCAACTATATGTTCAGCGTGGGCGATTCGGTTGCCTATAGCGGCTCCGTCGGCAACAATGATTCGACCAACACGCGAGGCATCTTCGGCAACGGCGCTGCGAATATCACCTTTGCGTCGATCACCGACGGCACGAGCAACACCGTCATGCTCTCCGAGCGGCTCTTTGCCGGCAATAGCCGCCGTGTGGGCCAAGGCAACGTCTACAACCTTTCCGGATTGGCCACGAATCCGAGCCTTTGTCTGACGACGATCAATCCTTCCAATCCCAAAGAGTTCTCGACCACCTATTCGGTGACGACCTGGTCGGGCCAATGGGATCACGGTTCCACGTCGCATATCGGCTTCACCACCGTACTGCCGCCGAACAGTCCAAGCTGTGGTGATCTGGCCAATGACAACAGCACGAACGGCGTCTGGACGCCTTCGAGCCAGCATCCCGGCGGGGTCAACGTGGCGATGGGGGACGCCTCGGTCCGGTTCATCAGTGAGACGATCAACGCCGGCGATCCGACCAGTGCCCCGCCCACGAGCGCCGGCACGCAGAGCCCCTACGGCGTTTGGGGCGCGTTGGGCTCCAAAGACGGCGGCGAGCCGATCAAGGAATTCTAACACCTCCTAGCCGCCGGGTCGTGCCCCCTCTCCCCTTTGGGGCTGAGGGGGCATAATCTGACGGCCGCCGGTTTCTCGTGGCAACGATTTTGCGCGGGAATTCTGTGAGTGCGGAACTCCAGTTGGGCTGCGCCCTCCTTCCGTTCCGCCCACCGCCCCGCGTGCTGTTCCCAACATCCTTGTTCTCTCCATCGTTCTACCTCCTTGCCCTC
>CAZLDQ010000435.1:0-2337 GCA_964558295.1 uncultured Planctomycetaceae bacterium
CGCTTTGTTTCATCCACGAAACGATCTGTGCGGGAATTGATCCCTTGCCGTCGTAGCGGAGGAAGTTTTGCTCCAGCAGTTCGGACAGCTCCAGCGGTTTCTCGTACTTTTGCCAGCCGCCGATTTCCTTAAGGAACTGCGGATGGAGTTCCTGGAAGGTCTGTGGCTTCCTGACAAGCTGCTGTTTGAGCCACTGGATGGCCGAGGCCTCATCCGTGACGAAGAGCTGGAGCTGCAAGACCTCTCGGACGGTCATTCGTTTCTTGTCGTACTCGGCCACCTGCTCGGGAAGGAATAACATCCCATCCCGCTCGGAGAACCGCTGGACCAGTCCGGCGTAAAACTCCGCAGCGGACAAGGGCACGGTCACTCCCCGCTGGACGTGAAAGGCCACCATACGATCGAAAAGCAGGTAATTCTGACGCTCGGCGATGACCTCAGCTTGGCCATCCTTGGAAACAAATACCGGAAGTTGCTTCAAGTGAGCGCGAACGAAGTCCCAGACGCCGGCTTCAGTACCCGCTTCAAGCCTGAACCGTTCCTCAAGACCGCCATTGGGCTTGTAAGCGGAGATAACCAAGTCCTGTTTGACGGCACCGGCCGCTGTCACCTGGTTGAAACTCCCCTGTTCGCGGTCCAGCGTCCGAACGTCGGCGACGACAAAACCGGCACTCCCGATGGCCTCTTGAATGGCCGTCCAGACGAGGTTCTTTGAGTTGTGGAACACCACCGTCATCCACCGGCCCGGCTTCAGTACACGGTAGTATTCGGTGAAGGCCCTGCGCATCATCTCGGAATAGACCGAAAGCGTCTTGTTCTTATTTTCGTCCCAGAGCACTTCGTTCTCAAGCCGCGAAAACAGGTTGTGCCACGCCTCGATGAGCAAATTCAGATCGCCGTAGTTTATCGCGTCGCCAAAGGGAGGATCGGTGTAAATGTAGTCAACGCTGTTGTCAGGAATGGGCGACTGCAAGGACGAAGCGGTGGAGATGGCGACTTGGCGGCTCGATGGGAGTTGCTGGGCAGTAAGCATTTTGTTAAGCCGCTTGTACTTACCGTCGAGGATGTACCATGGGGATGTTTCCGTAGAGGCTTGGGGAATATAAAATACCCCTGGCTGACAGCGATTAACCTGAGAGCCGCCCACCTTGCCAAACTGAATCGACTGATAGCGATTCATTAATGTTAATCCCCAAAAGCACTGCTCCACCATGAACTTGAGAAATCCCCTGACCCCCGCCTCCGGCCATTCACCGGCAATGCGCCACATTGTGGAAAGGGCATGGAGGGCGCGCGGCAGATAGAACTGGTGGTAGTGGGTGATGCCCCGCTCCGCCAGGTGATTGCTATCGCGCATCTTTCCGATGGGCAGTCTCGACGTCGGGAACCAATCCTTGGGCTGGTCATTCGCCAGGCGGTGAATCAGCGCCAGGTCGTCGGCATCGGGCTTCTTGCGATATTTGGTCTTATCACCGGGCAGGGTGTATTCGATCTCCACCGGCACATAGATGACCTTGCGCACCGTCTCGCCGATGGACTTATCGAAATAGATGGTGAATTTATGCTCGCAGCTTCGAGTGGTCAGTGCGGCCCGGCAATGGGGACATTCGAACTCTGCGGCGAACTTGCCGGTCTTGGGGTCGTAGGCTTGGTCCATAAACACCACATCGCCGGCACAGTTGGGACAAGTGAAGACTTCGGACCAGACCACATAGTTGATACGGCCTTTGCGTTTGCCGTCGGTATGCAGGGTCTCGTACATCCAGCCGAGTTCCGCCTCAATCTTCTTAAAGAAACTATCAGCAGCTTTCTTGAACTCACGGGCTGAAACATCCAGGTTGAGGTTATAGGCGATGAAATTGGCAACCGGCGAAAGGTCAATGAGAATCGCACGGCGCGCTCCCCACTTCGGCGGCGCATACCCCGCTTTTTTCCACTCTGCTTCGAGGGTTGCCTTGAACTCCGCTTCCGGTTGACCGCAAAGTTGAGCCGCCACGCCCGTCATCCCCGAACCGGAAAAGCCGTCCAGCACGATATCGCCAGGCTCGGTGTAGTGCAAAATACATGGCATTGTGGCCAGATGGGGGATCTTGGAATGGTAGGAATGTGCCGTGTAAATGGGATGCGTCTTTCCCGCACCCGTGTCACTCGCAAACGGCTCGCGGTGGTAAGGAACCACGGATGAACACGAATCCACACCAATATCTTCAGGTTTGTGTCCATTCGTGTCTATCCGTGGTTTTTGTTTCTCCCACTCGGCAATAAAGTCGGCAATGAACGGGTTCGGGCAGGCGGTGTAGTATGGCGGGTCGGACAGCGCCAGGATGTCCTCGTCCG
>CAZLDQ010000436.1:0-2295 GCA_964558295.1 uncultured Planctomycetaceae bacterium
ACAAGGTAGCCGTAGGGGAACCTGCGGCTGGATCACCTCCTTTCTAAGGATTTTTAGACCGATCGGTGGTTGCATCGATCCGGTATAGAATTATGGAGCCAGTCTCAAGACTGGAAAGGTGACGAGTTGACTGCTTCCCGCAGTCGACTGGCTCGCTACCAAACAATAGGCAAGCCCGGCTGAGGCAACTTGGCCGGGCTTGTCGTTTTTTCTTGGTTCTTTTCGTCCAACAACCCGCCGCCCCGCCTTGACCAACCGACGCGGATCGTCAATCATGAGGGCTTGCTGCTGAGCTTTCTTCCTTCACCATTTGGCCTTTCCATGCGTCCTCCAATTCCAGGCATCGCCCCCTCTCTATTGGCTGAAACCACCTCCGTCGTCGCTTGGCCGTCCATCGGCTCGCTCAGCCTGGGACGGCTCGTCGGGCGTCTCTCCGGTGTGTCGCTCGGCGTGGGCCCCTTCACCCTCGGAAAGGCCCTGGCCGTAGCGTCCATCCCTTTGGCGCTGGGCGTGTTCGCCTGGCAGTTTCTCCCCTTCTTCTCACGCCGTTACCGCATCACCAATCGCCGGATTATGATCCTTCGTGGGCTGACACTCCGCGAGGGTCCTTCAATTGGCCTCGACGAGTTCGATGCCATTCGTGTCGATATCTTGCCCGGCCAGGACTGGCTTCGCTGCGGTGAGGTGGTCTTCTTGCGCGATGGCAGTGAGGTTTTTCGTCTTTCTGGCGTCTCTCGTCCCGCCGTCTTCCGCCAGATCTGCCTGAAAGCGCGTATGGCCCTCATCTGCGTCCAAGACGTCCTGCATGCGCAAGCTCAAACCGCCGGCTAGCTCCCATTGTTCCGCCAGCCGGCCGCGGGAAAACGCCTACCGCCAACTCGCCTTGGTGTTTGTCGACGGATAGATGGGCACCTGCGCTCCACCCATAGAAACCGGGGGCGGGACCTCAGCCTCCGCGGAGTCCAGCGGCGGCAGAGGCCTCACCCCAGCCGCTGTGGCCAATTGCTGTGAGACTGGGGCCACTCTGATGCGCGTCGCTTGAGCCGTTTCTGATCGCTCGCTCGGCACGTCCGGCCGTCGCGTCACAGGAACCAACATCCCAATCGACGACGCCCCCTCGACCGGCGCGGTACTCACGTCCGGCTCGTCCTCCTTCGCAATGGTTCGGGCGTTCGCCACCGGCGGCCGTGCTGGTGGCTCGTGTGAGACAGCCGGCTTGGCAGCCGTTGCGGTCGCAGGTGTTTTCTGGAGATCCTCCGGCGTCGCAATCCGACAGATATCCCCCGTACAGATATAAGTTGGGCGACTCGGCGTTTGAGCAGTGTGCGACTGGCCGTCCTCAGCGGCCTTCCCACGAGGTTCCATTTCGGCCGAATTTACAGTCTGGGCAACCTGCGAAAGCTGATGCGATCCGGCCGCCATTTCCCACACAATCGGATAGCGCATGGTGTTGAAACCAATACACGCGGCCACGACAACCACGACTCCCAGCGATGCCGCGATCCTCGGCATAGCATTATCCCCCGTGCGCTATTTTGATCCCACAAACGTCCCCAGCAACCATACACCAGGCCGCTTTCCTGGCAAGCAATCCGCCTGCCTCCCAGCAGCGAATTAGCACACGCGATGGACGGCCACGTCGTTTACGGAGACTTTAGGGGCAATCTGCTTCCGAACCAACGAGACGATGGAAACAACAAAACCCTCCGCGGGGCGTCGCCTACCGCATTCGCCCCTTCCTGGGGCTTAGCGATCCGTTCGGAACGGGACGGCCAGAAGCCCAGCCGCATTGCAGAGAGCGCATTCCGGGTTGTCGGCCTAAGCGTAGCGCACGAACGCCGGGTTCGGTAGGCTCTCGTCTTAAACCCGGACGCTGTCGCCGTAGCAGTTGCGTTTTGCCCACCGTGCCAGCCCGCAAAACGCCGGCCGGCACCCAATGCCCCCCCAAGCCCAAGGACGTATCCTACACGACGGGTGAAATGTATGACGGGTTCTTTCGTAGGAAACGGGGCAGGAATGCTCAGGTGTGCGCCAGGCGATCGGCTCAGAGCTACTGCTCAGCCAATCTGGCGATTTCCTCGGGAGTCAACACACGGCGGTAGAGACGCACGTCGTCAAGACAGCCTTGAAAGTGGGCATGAGGCATTTTCGAGTTGAAACCGCCGACGGTAAGTCCATCGCCTGGGCTGATGAACCCGCGACGCTCAAGCGATGCAACTTCCTTGCCGTTGACGTACAGACGCATCATGCGGTTGTCAAAGGTCGCCGCCACATGGCTCCACTGGTTCACCGGCA
>CAZLDQ010000437.1:0-2278 GCA_964558295.1 uncultured Planctomycetaceae bacterium
CCGACGCCGCCGGCCGCGTAGTCGTGGCCCCAGCTTTCCCCGCAGGCCTCAGCGCAAATGAAGGGGAAGCCGCCTACTACTCAAGTTTCCAGGACAACTACTCCGGAGGCACCGGTCGTGCCTTCGGCGGCCGCGGCGGCGTCTACCGCTGATGCGGCGGGGACTCTGATGACTAACCGTTCGGCTGGACGACGAGGATCTCCTATCCAATGACGATTCATTGCCTTGCAAACCACGACACGTCGGCTTGTGTGGTTCGACGCCAATTTCGTACCGGGGTCTTGTTCGCCTTTGCTTGCAGCCTGCTGTTCTCGGCCGGCTGTCAGAGTGGATTTGGGCAACAGTGGTCTCATGGATGGAGTAATCCATTCAAAAGCACAAAAGCGGCGGAGAAGAGTCCTGCATCGACCAAGAGCGTGGCGAAGAAGAATGCGAAACCGACGGTCAACCTTGCGGAAGAGATGAGCCGCGCTCGCGCCTTGGAGAAGTCCGGCAAGTATGAAGAGGCGAGATCGATCTACCAGCGTCTGATTGTCGAATTTCCAGATCGCAGCGAAGGATACCACCGTCTGGCGGTCGTCGCCGACCGACAGAAGCGATTCCGTGAGGCACAAAGCTTGTACGAGGAAGCGATTCGGCTCGATCGAGACAATCCTGAATTGTTTAACGACCTTGGGTATTGCTTCTTCCTCCAAGGGCAGTTGGACAAGGCGGAGCGATCTTTGCTGAACGCCGTGGCGATGGCGCCGTCGAACCCGAGATTCCGTAACAATTTGGGAATGGTCTACGGACATCAGGGACGGTTTGAAGAGGCACTCGAACAGTTCCGCCGTGCGGGCAGCGAAGCCGAGGCTCATTACAATCTCGCATTCGTCAAAGCCGCAAAAGACGATTTCGAGGGGGCGAAGGAGTGTTTCCACCGCGCGCTGGCTTCGGATCCGACATTTGAGCCTGCGCGGCGTGCGCTAGCCTCATTCCGTAAAGCCGACGAGGATCCGCTGAGCCAGTTTGACAATAGCCCGATTGTGCAAAATGGGACTTATTGGGTGCCCTACCAGGAAGACGGAAACACGGATGCGAGCCGCACGCAAACCGTCTCGCACAACATACCGGCAGGCGAGAGTCCAGCCGCAGCCCAACGCAATGAAGCGGTTCGGCAGATGCGTTCGACGGCCCAATCACAGCTTCAGCGGGCTCGCGAAGATGCGGCCTATCGAGTCCAGCAAAAGTATCGCGAATAGCACTGCACGACTTTGGGTCATTGGGAATCGCGGTGTGAGAGGTTCCTCTAAGATAGAGTCGTTCAACCTGGAAGGAAAACAGGAACCTCATGGGACGGCAAGCGGGAAGTATCGGCGGCGGCAAGGTGTCTTGGTTCACCGGGAAACGGAGTCTTGGCTGGGCTGAGTCAGCGGTTTGAGGTAATCGGGCGAAAGGTTGTTTTGACGGGTTCCTCGAGCTCTGCGCCAGGCCCCGAGATTTGTCGCAGTCGTGTTATGAGCGAGGGAGGTGGGCGGAGGCGGGACCGCCACCCAAGCTTGGCTCACAACCCCCGGGTCCGCGTTCGGGTCGGTTCTCACTGGAGCCCTATCCTTCGCCCATGTCCTGTTCATCCTAGTGCCGTTTTTGGTTCAAGAGTCTCGCGTTTTCGCAGAAAGCGGCCGTTAGACCCATTATATTGGCCTTCATACGGCGGGGGGCGACGGAGAGGGGGAAAATTCGGCCGCCGCATGAGGGCCAATATGCTTGCTCCCCTCAGGAATCCAGCCCGCGCTCACCCGCCCGCTCCCACCGCGTTTAGCCGGCCTTGCCTTGAACGCTGGCGATGATGGCAGCAAGCCCCCCGGAAGGAAGCGATGCTTGACACGTTGGGACCGGCCCGTGCAGCAAAAAGTCTCCGTGTTCGAACGTTCTTGGGATATGTCCTCACGCCAGACATGGCGCCCGAAACATGGATCGTATTCCGGCACGGCCGCTTCGGCCCTGGGAAAGCCAGACACTCCATCGGCTCAAACGGCAATTTCACAATCAGGTCAACAGCCGCCACGGGGGAATTCCTCCCTTGCATTCGTCCGGCCCGCGCGCACAATAGGGTTTTGGTGAGTCTGGCTATTTCCCACGACTCGCTGATTCTCACAAAGCGGGTTAACGCGATGGATCGAGTCGATCCCCTGCGGGATCTTCTCGTACTGGTTCGCAAGCTGACTAACGAAAAAAAGCCTCGTGCTTTGTCACAGCTAGAACTTGGGATTGGTCATACTGGGATTTTCTGAGAGAC
>CAZLDQ010000438.1:0-2238 GCA_964558295.1 uncultured Planctomycetaceae bacterium
CCCCTGCTGGACACTCTGGACAGAACTGTATATGATGAACACATCTGTCCACGCCGCTCGATGGGCTACCTCCCCGTGACCACCAACGCAGAAGACAACATTCCCCGCACAGTCAGCAAAGAAGACCTGGAAGCGATCCTCGACAGCCTCATGGAAGGGATCGTCACGATCAATGACCGGGGGTATGTGCTGGGGATCAACCGGGCAGCCTGCGAAATCCTTGAGGTGGAAAAGAACGAAGCGCTTCACGCCGATTGTTGCACACTCCTCGGGGAGCAGTTCTGCCGTTCCGCAGCCGTGATTCGCGAGGCAATCCACAACAACCGCCCGGTCTATGACGTCCAGATCCAAGTCCACCCGCGCAGCGGCCGCGAAAAAGTCCTCATGTTCCGCACCAATGTGCTCCGCGATTCCGAGGGACGCCCACGCGGGAGCATCGTCGTGTTGCGCGATGTGACCGAGCTGCACATCCTCAAAGAAGACCTCGCCCGGCGTTATCGACTGCACAACCTGGTCGGCAAGAGCAAGCCGATGCAAGAGATCTTCCAGGTGATCGAGGAAGTGGCCGACGCCGACGCCACCGTGCTGATTGAGGGGGAGAGCGGCACGGGCAAGGAGTTGGTCGCCCGGGCGATTCACCACCAAAGCCCCCGCGCCGAGGGGCCGTTTGTGGCCGTCAATTGTTCGGCCCTGGCCGAAGGCGTCCTCGAAAGCGAACTATTCGGCCATGTCCAAGGGGCCTTCACCGGCGCAGTCCGCGACAAACGCGGTCGCTTTGAAACGGCCCACGGCGGAACAATCTTCTTGGATGAGATTGGCGACTTGGCTCCCGTCATCCAAGTCAAGCTCCTGCGTGTCTTGCAGGAACGTGCGATCGAACGGGTGGGCAGCGAGGAGTCGGTGCCGGTCGACATTCGCGTGATCGCCGCCACCAACCGCAACATGGCCGATCTGGTGGCCACTGGCCGCTTTCGCCAAGACCTCTACTACCGGCTCCGCGTCGTGCCAATTCAGATCCCCCCGTTGCGCGACCGTCGGGCCGACATACCGCTGTTGGCCCAGCACTTCGTCAACAAATTTCGCCAAGAAACCGGCCGACCGATCGAAAGCATCAGCCCCGAGGCCATGACGCTCCTCTTGGACTATCCCTGGCCCGGCAATGTCCGCGAGCTGGAAAACGCCATCGAGTATGCCTTCGTCAAAGCCCGCGGCGGTCAACTTCAGCCGAGTCACCTCCCCCCCGAACTTCGCCCCGCCGAGGGGGCATTCGTCAAGATCGCCGCCGCCTTTGGCGACAACTTCG
Organism: uncultured Planctomycetaceae bacterium; assembly: GCA_964558295.1. GTDB lineage: Bacteria > Planctomycetota > Planctomycetia > Pirellulales > Thermoguttaceae > JBDKTH01. The sequence goes on from CAZLDQ010000438.1 coordinate 1,304, forward strand.
AAGAGCAACTCCGTGCCAGTCCGGAAATGATCCGGCAGATCCTCGATGCGGCCGGTTGGAATATTGCCAAGGCCGCACGCCGTCTTCAGGTCAGCCGCACCACGCTCTACAAGCGAATCCGTCATCTCGGCCTGAAACGCCCTCGCGACTGAGCCCCTTTCCCGATCGGTGGGGCGACGCATGCAGATCGCGGCTCTCAACGACCGTTGACTCTGGAACGACCGCGATTCACGCTATGTGCCCCCTCGGTAGCGTTCCACGCGAGGGCCAAGACGCCCAGCTTCGGGGGATGGCATTACCCACGGGGTGATGCCGTGGACACAATTTCAGGTCTCCTCTTCCGTCCTGAACTGATCCCAAAGCCGTTGGAATCGGCTTTCGTAGATCATCTCATAGAGCTCTTCCCGATTGGGGTAGAGTTCCAGACACCGCTCGCGAACCTTGTTCTTCTCGATTTCGATGTCAATCGCGGGCAGATCGCTACTGAGAATGAGCGAGCAAACGCGATCCGCCATTCGCTGGAGTTGGCGCATTGGTTCTCGAACGTCGGACATCTCAGTACGCCCTCGATGATGGTGTCATCCTTCCCCTGAATTCTTCGCGACCGGGCCGCCGCGGGGCAAGAGGGGAGGATGCCGGGCTTCATCGGCCAATGATCAGCAAGATACTTGGGAAGCATGCCAACCCGGACATCCTGCCTGAATCGCAGCCCTTCCAAACCACGCCAGGTCAGCAAGCGTAGCCGATCCGCCTTGTCGATCTTCCCACGGTCGATCGCCGTAAGATCCGGCCGTTGAACAAGCTGGTAGCGGAACTTCTCAACGAGCCGGTCGGAAACGGTCCTCCGCTGAGGCCCCGCGCAGAGACAAACGCTGTGCCCTCCAATCGACATAGGTAAGCCCTCGCGGGCTGTCCCTGTCACACCACCGTGCGTA
>CAZLDQ010000439.1:0-2234 GCA_964558295.1 uncultured Planctomycetaceae bacterium
GGGGCAGTATGCGCACGTTCGCATCCAGTACCGCACGCCGACGCAGTTGGGCCTCTTGGAGCGGTTTCATCGGACGCTCAAGGAGAAGGAAGTCTACTGGCGGCTGTATGACGATCCGGGGCACGCCCGGGCCTGCCTGGCGGAGTTCTGGGTGCATTCCAACTGCCGCCGTCCGCATGGGACGTTGGTGCCGGAGGCGGGCGGCGACCCGTGGGTGCCCGAGGAGGTGTATGCAGGTGGGTGGACGATTCGGATTCCGAAGTGGCAAGGTTGGGCGAAGGACGCCAAGGAGAAGCTCGACGCCCTGATGAGCGAGGAGGCCGACGGGCTCGTCCTGGCCGGGGCGGGCCTCCCTGTGGGGATTTCGCCGACAGGATGTCGGCGAGCAGGGGCGTTCATTGCCCCCCTGCCCTCCCGGCTAACCTCTTCTCTGTTAGCATCGGTTTGGCGTTTTCACCCCGAAGGAAGACTCACACAAAATCGACCCGAAAAATCCCACTCGAACCCCAAGCCAAGACAGTGGACGCCATAGCGGCCCCTCCGGGAATTTAAGCCATCAACTGGGGGTGGGAGCCACGTTGTCAGTATTTTCCCTATCTCCCAAGAATGGCCGTTCGTGTTCTAATCGACCGCAGGCACGAATCAATCAGTGGGTGTAAGGATGGCATGTGATGGCGAGTGCATTCAATCCTTATCATCGTTGGCTGGGCATACCTCCGGACGAACAGCCACCCGACCATTATCGTCTACTGGGGCTGCCTCTCTTCGCAGCTGCCCAACACGCGATATCACTTGCCGCGGATCATCGGATTGCCTACCTGAAAACCCTACTGTGTACTGACTGTGGAGACCTAGCCGAGCAACTTGTGAACGAGGTTCTCCAAGCCCGAATCTGTCTGCTTGATCCGACAGCGAAAGCAGATTACGACTCCCGCTTGCTGGTGGATCTAGACTTGGACGATGAGGACAGCGAAGAGGATGAGGTGGATGACATTGACGAGAAGATCGCGTCGCTGCAAAAGCTATACGCCGACCTGACCTCACCAGAACGACGGCCTCGGGAGTATTCGCTGCCAGGACCACCTGGTATTCCAGGCCGCTCAGATAATCTGCTGCCTCTTGCAAACGGCAGGCCACTGACAAGTGAAGACTCCGAGGTAAGCCGGGACTCGCAGCCCAACGGTTTTGAATCGGCAGTGAATAAGCAGGCAGTATCGGAAACCACATCGCAGCCGAAGGTCATTACCCAAAGGAAGCTCGGAAGAACGGGCTTCATTCTTTCCCTGTTGGCTCTCGGCCTGCCGATCCTCGCGTGCCTAATACTTGCGGCATTTTCAACCCCATCGCCGCCAAATATGGTCGAACTGCCGAGCGAGTTGGCGTTTGCTGAGGACACGATTACCATGGAGCCTCCAGTGAACCCCCTGGTTGCCGAACCTGCCGTTGCCCTGGAGTCACCGTTCGCGGAGCAGGCCTTTACCATCGAGATGCCGTCGATAGAGGCGATAGGGAGTAGCGACAACGAAGCAAACCGCGAGACGCGAGCTGCGAATGTCGCAGACTCGTCGCCAGAGACTAAACCCACCACCAGCCCCACGTCCTTCGCCGATGCAAATGATCCATGGTTCCTGCAGCTGGATGCCGCCTATGAGAATGGAGCGTACGCTGACATCATTAAACGCAGCACCGCACGGCTTGCTACTGAGCCAGCCAACGCACGCGTCTACACTTGGCGTGGGATTGGCCGGTATAAGGTGCACAGGTACGATTTGGCTGCCGCAGACTTCACGGCCGCCATTAGACTCGATCCGGACTACGCGAATGCGCACTGCTGGCGAGCCATTACACTCTTTCGTTTGCGACATCTTGATTGGGCCATCGCTGATTGCACTGAGGTAATCCGCATTGCTCCGGAGCATGCCACCGCGTACTGCATACGAGGCTCGGCCAGGTTTGAGAAAGGCGATTTCGCGGGAGCTGTTGCTGATCTAACCAGAGCAATCGAGTTGAATCCGGCCTACGGCAAAGCCTATGCTTGGAGGGCTAAGGCTTATTGGCAACTGGGGCAGACAGGCGAGGCTGCTTCCGATTCTGCCAAGGCACAAGTCTTGCCATCCGAGGTCAAGACCGCCTTCTGGTTACAGGGAAGGTAGTGGAGTCGGCGTTAACTCACTTTTCCCTAGCCCTTAAACAAGCGAACACCCGAGGCGTTCGGAATGGGTTTTCGGTCAGAA
>CAZLDQ010000440.1:0-2222 GCA_964558295.1 uncultured Planctomycetaceae bacterium
CAGCCCCTAACGGGCTGACGTGACTGGAGATGGTGGCTCAACGGCGGGCAAGCCCGCCCGCCACGCGGAGAGGGACGTGAATTATTGTACAAGATGCTCGCACGGCGCGCAGCAGCCCCGCGGGAAGAATCCAAACCCTAGTCCCCAGTCGCTCGCCCCTTTTCTCGCGTAAGAGGCTGCGTATCTGCTCGACACGCACTTCCTCCCTTGGGGCAAATCGCTCGCTGGCCATGTACTGAAGCAGGCTGGTCAACATTTGCCGGGCCACAGGCTGGCCGGCGTGTTCTGGCGGCGAGGATGTTGGCCTGCGGAGATGGTTAAGAGGCATGCGAAGCCGAGGGAGGATCGTCGTTGGCTCATGCGGGAACTCCGGCGGAATCCCATCAGGCGGGGGGGGTGGTGGCACTTGTCTTTATTGTGGTCGCAAGTATACTGTGAAAGCAAGCGGTTTGGCGTTCAGCCCGTGTGACTGGCTTTGTGACAGCCGACTGACTGAAGGGGTTCATCATGCGAACGACGTTGCTACTGTCTGCGGTGTTGGCGATGGGTCTTGGGTCCAGCGCCATGGCGAGCGTGTTTGACGATGTGACGGCCTGGTGGAAGTTCGACTATGCCGACAGTGGCCAGGTGACCTCGGCCTCGCAGATCATCGATTCCAGTGGCAACGGGCACCACGCGACCGCGATCACCAACAGCAGTACCACGCCCGAATGGGAACTGAGCTGGACAACCGTTCCGGCCATTGGGCCCAGCGGGCTTCCGGCGGTCGGCACTGAGCAGCGGGGGCTTCAGTTCAAGCCCGTAGTTACGGTATCGAACCCCGCTGGGGCCGACACGGTCAGTGCCGGCACGTTTTACACGCCGTTCAGTGTCTCCGGTTCGGCGACCTTCGTCACCCGACTGACCTGGGACGGCCGGGTGACGGACGACAACGTCCAGGGCTGGCTGATCAACAATGGGCTGACGGGCCCCGGGGGCTGGCTGCTCGGGTTTAGCAACACGAATAATCTCTCGTACTACGTTGCTTCGGCCACCGGCGCTACCACGACCACGGCGATCGCCACCAACACCTGGTACGACCTGGCGGTCGTGCTCAACGACGCGGACGGTGACGGCACGGGGACGGTGACGTTCTATCTGGTGCCGGAGAACGGGGCGATGAGCGTCGAGACGTTCACGAACTGCACGATCCGGCAGACTTCCGGTGCCTGGATTCGCATCGGTTCTGAGGCGGGCGGCGAGGGGAACGGCAACATGCGCAAGGCCTTTAGCGGCGTGGTCGACTACATCGCCATCTGGGATCGGGCCTTGTCGTCTGAAGAGGTCCGCGAGCTGCTCACTCCCGAGCCTTCGACGTTCTCCCTGATGGCCGGCCTGCTCGGGCTGGCCGGCGTGTTCTGGCGGCGGCGCTAGCACGCGGAGATCGGAGACGGGATCGAACGTTGCACGAAAGCTGGCGAGCTGCGACGGAGGCAGGCTGAATTCGGTGATCGTCTTGGCGCCAAGGTAAGGCGCCAAGTCGATGTAGTGCCGGTTGCCCTCATCGTCGTCGAAGAATTGGGCTTCGTCGATCACCGTGCGTGCAAGATGAATATCGCATTTGGTGACGAGTTGGTCCCAAAGTCCGTGCCGAGAGATTTCGATGACGACGTTGGCGTCAAGCAGGAGCAACTTGAATTTCTTCACTGCCGGGAACGTCCTGCTCGGCAAAACGCATGGCTTCATGCCTGCTTATGTTCAGATATTCGGCAAACCTTCCAATCGACATCTCGCCTCGACGCAGCGCTCGAATTGCCAGGGCCCGATAGCGTGCCGGCCATGGGTGAGGCTTTGAGTCTTCACGCTCTTCGAGGATTGAAATAAGCTGTTTTGCCCGATCAAGGTCCGTCTTCGTCCGTTGGCTTTCAGATTGTCGTCGCCCGTAGACAAAGTGCATGCGCCAGATGACCGAGTCAATGGATACGTCAAACTCGCGTGCGACGTCGAAGAGTGATTCAAAGGCAATGGAGTCACCCCGCATACGCGAGTTGATTGCAGAACGGAATGGCTCCGTGGGCATGAGCAAATTCGCGGCGAAACAGCTTGCCCACTTCTCCTCCATCGCATCGTCGACGACGGATTGATCTGCGCCAGGATGGAAAAGAGGCCAAGTGAGCAGATGAAAGAATGATAACGTAGGAAGTCTTGCGCACAAACGAAAAAAGCGGTTCTAGAGTTGGTAG
>CAZLDQ010000441.1:0-2171 GCA_964558295.1 uncultured Planctomycetaceae bacterium
GGAGGAGGCCGTCACCTACCTTAGCCGCTGTGCCATTTGGGCTGAAACACTACATTCGTTTTTGCGGTAATTCACTGTCGCAACGTGCCGTGTGGCAATCATATCGACGAGCACATGGTGAAGTGCAGTGTGGAAGAGACATGCCGTCCCATGTTTCCTCACCACACAGGTGAGGCAGTCTTCGAAGCCGAGTCTGTGATTGAGACACCCGCAGCAGGAAAAATAGGAATCGCTATTCGACGTGGCGGAGACTATTCCTGAAATTGACTTGGCTTGTAGGGCGCTCACGCTAGTGGTTAGAGGTTTCTCGGCAACAAACTCTTACCCAACGCGGCAAGAGCCAAAGCTTTGGTCCCGACCACGACGCTTTCGAATCTGATGTATACCATGACGGCAATCTCCCAACGCTGCCAGGACGCATCCCACTTGTGCGTCCCCACCAACGGTGATAGATTAAAAGGCAGCGCAAGGGAATTGGACAAACGGAGAACTCTCCGCGAACTCTCGCAACATCTTCGTTTACTATGGGACAAGCCATGAGCGCCACCAGGGCAACCAAGCCTACCGCCGTTGCGACAGCGGCAGGTTCCGCGACGTCTTTGCCCCCGGCCACTTCTGCTTCTCCCATTATGCCAGGCGCGGTGGCGGGCATCGTGGCTGGCGTCCATAGCGCTTTACACCAAGTCCGATTGTTGCGGGACGCGCTACAGTCCGACAAAGTGAGGATAGGATTCTTCCTTGGCGCTGGGTGTCCCCTGGGGATTTACAATGCAAAGGGTGAGAAAAGCCTGGGCCATATTCCTGACGTAGCAGGGCTGACAAAACGAGTTTGTGAGCGACTAGGTGAAATTGACAAAGCCAAGAACGGCAGGCCGTCCGAACACCTATTACCCCTTTGGACGAAGTTGTTTGAGGCGTGCAAAGATGGCGATGCCACCGCACCAAACGTTGAGCATGTCCTAAGCGAAGTTCGTACGCTCTGCGCGAGGCGTGGCAACAGCGATGTTGACGGAATGGCCAAACCTGCACTGGCGACGCTTGATGCAACAATCTGTGATCTCATTGCAGAGGAAGTCAACAAGCCTCTGCCAAATCACCGTTGTGCGTACGATCGGTTTGCATCTTGGGTTGGCGGCCTCCAGCGCCTCGTTCCTGTAGAGATATTCACGTCGAACTATGACTTGTTGCTGGAAGAGGCGCTTGAGCAGCAACGCATTCCACATTTTGATGGCTTTGTCGGCTCGCGTGAACCGTTCTTTGATCTTGCTTCAATAGAACAAGATGCCATTCCCGCCCGTTGGACTCGGGTCTGGAAGCTTCATGGCTCGATTAACTGGCAGAAACGGGACGATGGGGGAGTTTTTCGCGTTGCGGGCAAGGCAGCAACAGGAAAAGCCATAGTCTATCCCTCGCATCTCAAGTATGACCAAAGCAGGCGAATGCCCTATCTTGCCATGCTTGATCGGTTAAAGGCATTCTTCCGTCCGGGCGGTCACGCGCAAGGATTCGGGCCGCCAGTTATTGTTGTGTGCGGCTACTCGTTCTCCGATGAGCACTTGAACGAGGTTCTTCTTGATGGCTTGCGAGGAAACCGCTCCGCACATTGTTTTGCCCTTGTATTCACGGGAATGGCGAAGATGTGCCATATTATCAAGATTGCTGAAAGACAGCCAAATCTGTCCGTCATTGCTTGGGATGGGGCAGTGATCGGAACTCGAACAAGCGCATACTGCAATCCTACCACTTCGGTTTCGAGTAGCGAGCCGTGGTACACGACCGAGAAGCATACGGTACCCGGTGGGGCGGAGACCGAGCGGCTATGTTGTCGCCTAGGCGATTTTCACTACCTCGGCTTGTTCCTTGAGCAACTATGCGGCCGAAATACCAATGAGAACACACCATCATCCACATGATCCTACGCAACTCGGAACAGTTGAGGACGTCACAGGTTCAACTGTTCGCGTGAAACTGGCGGATGATACTGCTCATGGACTTCTATTCGTAAAGGGTGAAGGGTATCGCGTTGGCCAAGTTGGGAGTTTTGTCCGAATTCCAGGTGGATATTTCGACCTGTTTGGCATCGTCTCTCAGGTTGGTGCTGGAGCAGCGCCCGTCGTCTGTTTTGTTTCAACGGAAGTGGCACAAAGCCCGGGGTCGGTTAAGCAACAGTC
>CAZLDQ010000442.1:0-2156 GCA_964558295.1 uncultured Planctomycetaceae bacterium
CCCACCTTCGCCGAGCCGCCTAAACTCGCCACGAACCTTCAGCCGCACCCCCTGACCGTTGGCTCTATCATTCCGATGCCTGGCGACTACAATGGGGGGCATACGCGATCCTTCACCTTCCTGAGGGTACGGTATGGGCATCGACGACCCCAACGATCTGGAACGGATCGATCAGGAGATTCGCATCAACGAACTGAAGGAGACTCTTCGCGAGTCGACCGACGGTGAGATGGTCGAATTCACGGCGGAAGACTGTCCCCCGGAGGTCCAGGAACAGTTCTGGCAAAGCGTGTTGGCCTGGGAAATGGCCCCCGATACAAGCAATTTCCAGCAGCTCGAGGAGGACGGGATTGCACTGCCAAGCCCGGAAACCTTGAGCGACGAGCAAGTCTCCGACGTCTTATGGAAGGTGATCGAGGGTCTTGCCCGGCGGAATGTCTTCCTGGAGAACACAGATCACCTGAGCGACCGGGAACTCTACACGTTTCTCTGGGAGGATTCGCTCCGCGAGGTCATCAAAGATCTGCCCCCCACGGCCGGCTGGAATCAGCACATCGACATCCTCGGCGCGTGCAGTGAAGAAGACCTTAGACTACACCTCAAGTATTACGCCGACGAGGAGGAACGCCAGCGTTGGCTGGCGGACTATCCCGATGACGTGATCCCGGAGCATGTCGATCCGCCGTTTGACCGCGACCGCCATCTCCCCAAGCCCCCACCTTTCGATCTGTCTGATTTCGATCCCGAGTAGAAGAGGTTGTTTTGTGAGTACGTTTAACCGGCGAGCTTTCTTGGGCACGGCGGCCAGTGGGGCTATTGGCGCGTCGTGGGTCGTCCACGATTCTTTGAACAGTCGAGCCGCCGAAGCCGTCTCAGAGGCGGCCTCGGCGCCGGGGCCCGTTGGCGAATTGGCGTCGTACAAAGCCCATCTGATGCATGTTGAAGGCAGCCGGAAGGTCGTCCTTGAAGCTCCGCGACACACCCCTGTGGCGGCCGACGTCGACGTGCTCGTGGTCGGTGGTGGACCGACCGGCGTGGGCGCAGCGTTGGCGGCGGCTCGCGAGGGAGCCCGAGTATTGCTCGTCGAACGCCACGGCATGCTCGGCGGGATCTGGACGGCCGGTTTGCTCAACCCGTTCTTCGACTTCTCCCGCAAAGGTTGGCTGGTGGCCGAACTCGTCAAGCGGCTGCAAGACGCCGGTGCCTGGCGCAGCTGGCGGTTTTCCGCCACCTTCGACACCGAAGCCATGAAGCTGCTTCTGGAAGCGATGATGGCCGAGGCCGGCGTAGCGGTTTGGTACTACAGCTTCGTCGCCGACACGATCGTCGAAAACCAACAGGTGCGTGGCGTGATTGTGGAAAGCAAGTCGGGACGCGAAGCCGTGCTGGCCAAGGTCGTGATCGACTGCTCCGGCGACGGGGACGTGGCCGCCCGCGCCGGCGTTCCCTATCACCTCGGCCGGATGACCGACGGGCTTTGCCAGCCGATGACGTTGATGTTCGAGGTCGAGGGCCTCAACGGCTTTGCCCAAGAGAGCCCCGAGAGCTTCTACGAGCAGATGGTTCAAGCGATCAAAGACCATAACCTGCCCGTCGAACTGCCGTTCGGTCGGGTAAACTACGCCCCCTGGATCATTGACGTGCCTCGCAGCGACACGGGCGTGGTCCAGGCAACCCATGTCTACCAGGTCAACGCCCTGGATACCCGCGACCTGACCCGGGCGACGCTCCAGGCCCGGCGTCAGGTCGACGATCTGCTGAAAGTGATGCGACAGATACCCGGCCTGGAGCAAATCCGTCTGACGCAAACCGCCCCGGCCATTGGGGTGCGTGAGGCTCGGCGGATCTCGGGCCGTTACACGCTTAGTCTCGACGACTTACGGGCCGGGCGCACCTTTGATGACGCGGTCACGTTTGGCGCTTTCTGCGTGGACATCCATGACGTCAAACACGGCACTAATGAGAAGTCGGCCCATCATACGCCCGTGCGTCCCTATGAGATCCCCTACCGATGCCTGCTGCCAATCACGGTCGAGGGACTCCTGGTCGCCGGTCGTTGTATCTCCGGGACCCACGAGGCCCACGCCTCGTATCGGGTCACCGGAACCTGCATGGGGATGGGGCAGGCCGCAGGACTGGCCGCGGCGATGGCGGCG
>CAZLDQ010000443.1:0-2153 GCA_964558295.1 uncultured Planctomycetaceae bacterium
TCAATCCTCCGTCACCTCGCCCGCCCCCAATTCGCCGCGACAACGCAAGCGGCTCCGCCTGGCGCCGCTCGCTCGGACGCTGGCTAGCCGACGTCACGAGCCGCTTCATGCTGCGCGGTCCGTATCCGTTTTCTGCGTTCCCCGGCTTCCTTGCTCACCGGTCGCCCCGTCCTCCGCCCGCTTGGCCCCCACTCCTCACCTGACGCGCCCAACTCCACGCCCAAAGCACTTGTCGTGCCGAACAATCTGAGAACCGTCCGGTGACCTATTGGGAAAGTCTCCTATCTCTAATCCCCCAAACAGAAGGGGCCGATGTCCAGAGTCTGACCAGGGCGGGCTGTGGAGGAGAAGGTCGGGGGGAAATGAAGCCCATACCCGATAGACCGCCGTGCCAAAGCACAATACAAGCGAAAAGAGGCTAGGACCTGCCCGGGCGGCAAACCACCCGGGCAGATGATCCTGTCGACCACTGAGCGGGGAGGTTACTTCTTCGGGCGCCCTTGGACCGAAGAACAACGCTTGCAGCGGGTGCGGGACGGATGAAGCTTCGCACCACACTTGCCACAGCGACGCGCTTTGAGTTTCATTACGAATGCGGTTCGGGGACGAATGCCCATGGAGTCTCTTCTCCTGGAAAATGCCTCAAACTGGTTAGACCATAGTTGTATCGGAAAAGCCGGAGAGACGGAATACCTCACGCATCACCAAAACGGTCGCCCCCCGTCGTACATGCAGGGGACGTTGAGTTCCTAGACGGCCTGCCCCTCGCTGGACGGGTGTTTTACTGCCTCATTGGTGTCGGAATTGTGTGAAGGGTTGCGTTGTTCCGCCATTCCAAACAGGATTCAGGTCAGGAGTACCCCAACGCCATTTACTGCCGAGCAGTCTCTGCACATGGCGGATAACGGTTCTCACTGCGAGCTGATGGCAGGAGCGTTGAAGATAATGATGTCATCCGGATGGGTGCATGGGGCGGTGGGGGCATTGGCATTCATTACTCGGCCGGCATACTCTGAAGCACCGTCTAGGACGTTAATCCCACGTGGCGCGGTGTGGCCATCGATCGTCCTGTGACCGACATCCGAGTGGTGATTACGTTGGATTCAGGGGTTGAGAGGAAGTGCATGGGGTTCGACAAGATGCCACAGAAGTTCTTCTGTCCACTTGGGCATATCTTGAAGGCCGAGGAATGCCAGCGTGGTACGGAGGTCCGTTGTCCCCAGTGTGGCCAACGGGTACTCGTGCCGAAGTTGGTGGACGGCAGCCCAGTCCCTCCGGAGAGTCTCCTGTCAATAGGCGTCCCTAACAACTCGGCTGGCAACGAAGCAGGCATGACCACTCCAATCCCGCCTCCGCCGCCTCCCCCTGCCGAACCGCCCTCCTCCGAGCCGTTGCCGTCCGTCGAGGGCCGGCCGCCAGCCGCCGCTTCCGTCACATCGCCGACCGTCGGTCTGCCTTGGCGAGGTGCCTACAAAGCCAGCCGTGAAAGACTTGAATTGGTTCGCTGGCTGGCGTTGGGGTTGCTATTGGCAACGTTCTTTGGTGCTGTCCCGGCGGTGCTCTATTTCCGCGTCCAACCGACGCCGGTGTGGGTTTGGCTCGTACTATTCGTCACGATGCTTCAAGGAGGTTTCATCGCCTGGATGGTGGTCACGCCTGACTGGGCCACCTTGCGCGTGGTGATGCTGTTCTTGTTGCTCGTGGCAATGGGCTACGGCCTGATGGTTCTGCGGGCATTGGGCATCGCGTCCGACGAACCCTGGCCTTGGGGGCTGGACGCAGTACGTCCCTGGATCGCGCACTGGTGTACTTCCGTTCTGCTGATCACTACCCTGGGCGCCTATCTTTGCGGTCACCTCAGTGCCAAGTGGCGCCGCGCATTCAAGCTGGAAATGGCCAAACAAGCTGTTCGGCGTACGAATTTCCGGTGACGAGATGAGCCAACGAACGTGATACAACAGCCGATGGTCTGGTCTTGCGCTTCGTAGTGCACGGTAAGGAAGTCTTCCGAGGCCCCCCAAAAATTCCAGATACAGATACCATAAAAGAGCCGGAAGCTTCAAGAAAAGTGCGATTGGGAGCGTTTTGAACCCCAAGTTGACTCTTTCCCCAAGATCCCAGCGTGTTTTACCTCGGGATCGACCAGCACGAGC
>CAZLDQ010000444.1:0-2140 GCA_964558295.1 uncultured Planctomycetaceae bacterium
GGCGTCGTTCCATCTCGACCCGTTCGGCTTGGGCCTTCTGCTCCCGCGCGGCAGCTTCCTTGACATCGTCCATCGCCTTGGCAACAGCCGCAACGGTGGTGTTCAACGCACCGGCCATCTGGCCGATTTCATCTTTGGAGTCGATATCAACACGGACGGTATAGTCACCGCCGGCAACGCGCCTCAGTGCGTCAGCCACTTTGTCAACTGGACGTAAGATGCTCAGAGCAAGAAGGGTTCCCAAGCCCAGAGCGATCAATACACCTCCCACCGAGGCAACCAAGGCAAGGAACTGTGCCCAGTCTGCCATTTGCTGTCCACTCAGCACGGTCTCATGGGCAGTTGCTGTGTTGATCTTGACGAGTTGATCGAGTAGGTTATTCGCCTTAGTTTGGCTTGCACGGCATACCTCGTACGCCTGTTTTTGCAATTGAGCTTGGAGCACCAAGGCTTTATCGGCGAGTCTGTCGATGCGTTCCAGTTGCTCAAGAATTATGTTGCGAGCCGGTACCATCTCCTTCTGGTAGCAGGCGTTTGCTTCCTTCGTGTCATTCGCACGTACCAGTTCTTTCAGCTTGGCCACGGCCTGGTGGAATCGCTTGTGTGGTACTTCCATGGCCTCGACTGCGGCACGTAACTCGCCGTTTTCCGTGTTTAACTGCGTCATCCACTTCCCAAGGCGGCATTCGTGGTCCGACTCACCACCATCAAACACCTCATTCGTCGTGATCATCTGCAACGACTGCTGAACACGCTCGAAGTGACCACTTCGCACGGCCTCCAACTGGGTTTTCAATTGATATGGATTCCCAATGTGAAGACTCTCCAACTCCTTGACGAGCCGGAAGAACTCGTTGTTATCATTCCGCCACACCTGCCAGGCAGGGACGAATTCCTTCCAAATGGCCTCCTCTTCTTCCGTCTGTGGCAGAGGTTCGTAGACCTTCCAAGCGGCCTCGTACTCCTCGCGAGCCTTGGTGATGTGGTTGAACTGGTTCGCCCGGACTTCGGCAGTAAGGTTCGGATCGAGCAGCGTGCGTTGGGCCGCCTTAATCCGCTGTGCCCCTTCCTTGATCTTCAGCAGACACTCCACGCTCGGAAGGCGCACAATCCCTATCTCCTCCGCACTCTGCGCCAACTTATGGACGCCCCAATACCCCACCCCACCAACAATGGCCGTAATGGCCGCCACTAGGGCAAAGCCTCCGATTAGCTTCACCTTCAGGTTCAAATTTGCAAGCATGCAAGTACTCCCATTTTCAAATGACTCACAGGAATTCCGAGGGTCACACAGGTCATGACCTCCCACAACACGCACATTCCACCTCATTTAGTTCGTTCGCGGCGATCCGCCGATTATGTCGGAACCGTGAGGCATCGGATGGCGAAGCGTCATGTGCCAGCCACGACCTCCAGAACGTCCGCATGACTGGCGAGCAAATGGTCGATGTCCAGGAGGATCAAAAGTCGCTTGTCGAGCTTCACTAAACCGGTAAGATACTCGTTACCCAATTGGGCCACTGTTGGCGGGGGTGGAGCGATCTGGTTGCGGGAGACGCGGAAGACTTCGCTCACCGCATCAACCACGATCCCTACCGTTCGTTCACCGACGTTTACGACCATGATCCGGCTATCGGCCGTCGCCTCCCCTTCCGGCAGTCCAAAGCGAACCCGCAGATCGATCACGGGGATCACGGTGCTGCGGAGATTGATCAGGCCCTTCACATAGGGCGGCGTCTGAGGGACCCGCGTGATCTCGCCCATCAGGATGATCTCGCGGACCTTGGTGATTTCCACCCCATATTCCTCGTTGGCCAACCAAAAACTGACCAGTTGAATGCTCCCCACCGCTTCGGTCGTGTTCGTGTGAACGGTTAGGGCGTCTTGAACGACATTGGCCATGTCAAAGGACTCCTTTCATGGACAGAAAACAGAGAATCATAACGACGCAACAGCGCCCGCAGCCACCCATACGGTGCGAGGGAGAGAACACCGTTGCGGGTGGCCTGCGGGGACTGCACTTGTCGGCGTTTGGATCAGTTCGTCTTGAAACGACCGACAATCTGCTGGAGGGCTGAGGCTTGAGCCCCGAGTTCTTCGCTCGACGAGGCCAACTCCTCGCTGCCGGCAGCCGCCTGCT
>CAZLDQ010000445.1:0-2082 GCA_964558295.1 uncultured Planctomycetaceae bacterium
CCCCCCCCCCCCCCCCCCACGCCCCCCCCCCCCACCCCCGCCCCCGAACCCTCGCCCCACCCAGGGGGGAATTCTTCCGCTCCGCCCCGGACGCTTGCGTCTGCCGTTCACACTATGGTTTGGCTTGACTCTTCAGCACCGCCCGACGCACGAGCAGATAGTTGTTCCCCCGGTTCTCAGTCACTGTGCCGGTGATGACCCAGTTGCTAGCCTCCGGGTTGCCAGAGACCATCTTGACCACGCGTTCGAGGTTCAGGTTCTCCAAGGCCACAAGCTGCCGATTGCCTTGGGCCATGACAAAGATCGTGCGCGCGCGGCTCACTTTGAACTGACCGACCTGATCGACCAGTTCGGTCCCCTCCCGCCGCAGGCCCGATTCGTCCGGTTTGCCTTCGGCTTTCGGTCCAGATGCCACACCAGGCGGCGGAGTCTCGGAACTACCCCCCGGTTGAGCGGGTTGCAGTGGGGTCTGGGCCAAGCCCCACCCACAAAGCAACGCGGCCACAGCGGCCAAGCCGGCTTGCAACGACAACGAACGGATCGGATGCCACATGGCTGACGTCCCTTGCAGGGCCCCCCGCGGCTAGATGGAATTACGCCCACTCTGCCTTCCATCTTCGGTGACAGACCCTGGCCGACATCACGCAAACCGGCCACACGATGCGTTGCCGAACGGCAACACGGGCGATGCCGGCGGGCAACGCGAGCAACGGGGTTTCGGGATGGCTATTCGCCGCAAGATGTTTTGGTGCAATGAGTTGTGTTTCTCTTCACAAAACCATCCCGGAGCAGGGCACAGGTTTTGCCAAACTCTTTGCTCCGGACATCGGTTCTGGCCCTCCGACACGGTAGCCCCATGAAAACGTTCCTTATTGCAGCCACTCTGTCAAGCGTTGCCTTGCTGAGCACCAACGGTTGGGCCGCTTCACCCAGCGGATATTCGGCGGCGCCGGCCATCGTGGTGCATCTGCAAAGTGGACGGACCTTTTCCGGCGTCGTGGATCCCGAGACCAACGAGCACGAGTTCGTGCTGCGTACCGAGTTGGGCCAGGGCATCATTTTGCGTCCGATCCAATGGGACCGGCTGGTGCAGGCGGAAATCGTGGGGCAGACGATCTCCGGCGTGACGCTGCATCGCTTGGTCAAGGAAATACGGTCGCACAGGCCGCCGATGCCCTTTCCGCCCCGGGCTGCCGCTCTTTGAAAAAGGGCTTGGGCCTGCACCAGCGTCTCACCCGCCCGGCTTGGGCATGGCCCAACTGTGCAGCACGAGCACGCTGCCCACGGAAAGCAGGCACCAGCCGATCCAGTCGGGCGGCTTGATACTCTTCTTGAGGATCGGCCGATGGTCAGGCGTCACAGCCTTGGCTACCGTGTTGACGGCGGCTGCCGGATGACGCGTCTTCTTGGCCAGATACGCCGTGCACTCTGGCGAGAGGGTCATCGAGTCGACCAGCCGGAACTCGATCCCAAGGAAGAGTACGACCAAACCGATGAGGAAGTAGTGGTTGCGGTTCAGGGTCATTTTCGGCCCTCCCATGGCTCCGGTTGCCGCGCCGCAAAGGACGCAGCGTAAGGCGTCTCTTGGCTCTATCGAGCCGCACGCGGCGGATCTTCAACCCCATGACGGACTTAGCGACTGTAGCGCACGGCCGGATTGCGATTTTCCGGTCCCTACGGTTTGCAGCGATCGTCAGACGTCCCCCTCACAGCTACTAACCACCGCCAAGCTTTCGTTGACACATTACCCTAACCTGTTTAGAGTAAGTGTGTTACTTGTCTGTGCTCATAGTGCGCGCACTCCGTGCCAGGGGGTCTCGTGTCCGCAAAAGCGTGGAGTGGAGTCTGCAGTCAGGCGACCGATCGCCGGGTGGAGGAGTTCACCGAGAGCGTGAGCTTCGACCGGCGACTCTACGCGCACGACATCATCGGCTCCACGGCTCATGTGCGCATGTTGGCCAAGGTCGGGCTGGTGACCGACGACGAATGCCAACAGATTGTGCAAGGGCTCGAGGCCATTCGCCAAGAAATTGAGCAAGGCCGCTTCCAGTTCTCCATCGAACTGGAAGACATTCACATGCA
>CAZLDQ010000446.1:0-2081 GCA_964558295.1 uncultured Planctomycetaceae bacterium
CGAGTTTTTTCATGCAACGCCCCAAACGACCCCCTCGGGGTTCGCTTGGCTAAGGACTAGTTGGATACAGTGTGGGCGGCGTGAATGGTGCCCTTGTCGGTGCTTTCGTAGGTGGGGCTGCCGTGGGAGGTGCGATTCTTGGTTTTCCTACTCCAGTCATTTTGTGGGGTGTCAACCCTTTACCCTGGGCCTACTTTGGTGGCTTAATGGCTGGAGGAGGGTATGGTATGTGGCATTCAATTGCGGATGAATGGAAGGTTCAGCCTGCCTCCGGTGCCAATGTAAGGAAAATTGCGGTTGTAACCGCTGCCGATCTTGGCTGGGAGGTTCAGTTCGATCTGCTCACGTCATTCACCAGTGCGGGCGGATTTGTCCGAGCCCTTCGCTGGGCCGGACATGATGCCAAACTGGTGATCAGCCCTAATGAGCAGGAGATGACGCAAAACATGAATCAAAATGACATTGTTGTCGTCCTTGCACACGGTCCCGGCGCAATGGCAATTGCTGGGAATTATTGCGACGGGAAGGGACAGGCGTTCACTGGAATGGACTTGGGCGGAATAGGGGCCACCCGGCGGATGCCACTGTCCATCAAGGATTCCCAGGCTCCGCAATCACGGCGCATGCGCAGGCGTCTTGGGTAACGGCAAACGAGCGGCAAAGCAATGTACACAATCCGAATCTGATTCTGGCCGTCGCTGGTTGCCGCGTTGGCGCGACAAATCGGCTCTGGAAAGCCATCGGCTCGCAACATTTCGTGGGCAGCAGGGTTGATATAAATAGCGCGGGAGTCAGAGACATTTTCCAATACGTCGTAGATCTTGTGAATCTCGGTCACGGTCAGGCGGCTCAGAGGTTGCTGGCCGAGAATGCCAACTATGTCGCTGATCCAGTGAACCCAACCTTCCGATAGTGATGTCGTTTGCGGATGTACAGTCTGGCCGACTTGTTGCTCGCATGCACGTCAAGGGGAGGAAACGATCTATGCCGATGAATCCGTACCAATCTCCATCGTCAACGGATGAGTCTTGTGACCGGACGCAACGAGACAGATCGCAACTCAGTCGCCAGTCTCGGGCCATGAGCACAATTGTGGGGTTCTGGGTTGGTACGGCAATGCTATCATATTCGTTGTTTTCCGTATTTGAGCCGACTGCTGATCCTGGGGTCGCAATCATTGCATCTATCCCGTTCGTGTTACTCGCGGTTGGCGCATACTTCTTAGGCGTTGCTGTTGCGAGCAGGACTTCGATCAAATGGCCGCGGAAGAACGAGAAGAACGACACAAAGTGACTATCCCGCGGGAGAATTGGGCCGGGTGGCCCCGGGGGATTGCTCACCCGGGGCTCCCACAGATCCGGACGTGCAGAACTACCGCATCCGGTTCCTCAGGTGACTCCTTCGCTTCGCGCTCGACACACGGAGTGGATGGTGGCCACGTACGGTAGGCAATAACGTTTTTGAAGCCGGGCGAACCAACTCCACGAGCGGCGATTGCCCCGCTTGCGGCGCACCAGCCACTTGTACCAGACGCGACGCACTTCCTCCCGGAACCGGTTCAGCGCAATGCTGTTGCCGGTGATTCCGTAGTAGGCGTAGTGGCCGCGTAGCTTCTGGCTCAGTGTCGCGTGCTGTTCGGCAATCGGACGGTGGCGGTAGGTCCGACACCATTGGGCGATCGTCCTGACCGCCCGGGTGAACCGGCTGGTCGACGTCTTCCGCTTGACTACCCAGTTGCCCTTCCTGGAACGGCTCCAGTAGTGCGTGAAGCCCAAGAGGTCGAACGTGCCCGGCCGATCGCCGTGGGGCCCGCCGCGTGGCGAGCTCGTTTTGGGCGGACGCCGGAACGGGACCAGCTTGGTCTTCTCCGGATGGACCGTCAGGCCGTACTTCGCAAAACGCTTCGGAAGTACGGCCATCACACGCCGGGCGTCGTCTTCTTCGGTGAACCCGAGGACGAAGTCGTCGGCGTAGCGGATCAGAAAGGCTCGGCCGCGAAGGCGTGGTTGCACCTCGTCCACGAACCACGTATCCAGCACATAGTGCAGATACACGTTCGCAAGGATCGGTGAAATCACCCC
>CAZLDQ010000447.1:0-2054 GCA_964558295.1 uncultured Planctomycetaceae bacterium
CGCCATCTCCACCGCCCGGCGATCAAAGTTTTTCACGCCTGCCGAAAGGACACAAAAATACTGCAACGGATCGTTGTTCGCGATTCACAAGACCTACGGGCAAGATGCGGTTGCGGCAGTCCAAAAAGAGTGGAAGGAGATTCGTGAGGCTGGAAAGATCCATACCGATGAGCCGTGTTTTGCGTTGGCTGCGGCCGAGAGAGACTGGCCCATGTGGCCCTACGCGCGATGGCAGGAGGTGCTATGTGGCAGAGTTTCTTAAGTCCAGAGAGGCGTTATTGCGACGTTTCCCCCAGGATGCCATTGGCGCCGAATTAGGCGTCGAATGGGGCAGCTTTAGCCGGCGGATTCTTGATATTGCCAAGCCTCGCGAGTTTTGGCTTATTGATGCATGGCGTCATTTGACTGGCCCGTTCGAGGGTGATCCAGTCAATCATGATGATCAGCGTTTCGAAGAAATCTACCAAAAGGTGTCGCGAAAATTGGGTGGATTTCCGCAAGTCCGAATACTTCGCGGACTCCTACACGATGCATGCCAAGGGTTTCCGGCTGGCTACTTTGATTGGATTTACTTGGACGCCTGCCATGCGAAGGAGTGCGTTGAGCAAGATTTGAACGACTGGTGGCCGTTGCTGAAAACGGGTGGGATCTTTGCAGGACACGATTATTGGCGTACCGACGGGTATCCGTGGATTGAGGTAAAACAAGCGGTAGATGAATTCTGCAACACTCACAACTTGACGCTGCGGTGGATCACCGACGAGCCGTGTGGTAGCTGGGCTATAGTTAAGGAAGCAACGGTGCCAATCGCACCCCACGTACATTCAATAAGCCCGTCTTTGGATGATTGTCAATCCTGCGGATAACATGCAATCGCAGAATGTAGCTATTTGCATCTGGAACGACAAGATCTCCCATTGGGCGCACAACAAAATGTTCCCATGAATTCGTTGGTTCCAAAGTGGAACTGATGGTCGCCACCGTGTGGCCAGACTTAGAATGCACAAGGGTCGCTCCAAAAAGCGAACGAGCGCCATGACTCATGGATGAGTATTCAACAGATACCCTGTACGTCCCACTTGCCAAATCTAAGGTCCATTCAAGATATTCTTGTGCGCTATACCAGTCGTGTGTGCTTTCTATGTCTTCTGAGTAGGCTGTTTGACTGCCGACCACGTGAGCTGAACGCGCATGTAATACAATAGTGTTTGCGCTGGTCGTAGACTCCATCAACCCCGCCATCCACTCCTCGGCATGCATTGTCTCGGCCTGCATTCCGGCCTTTCGGTCGTGGTAGACTACCAATGACGGCCAGCGTTTGTAGATCCAGCGGCCATTTGGCAAGGTGGCGTCGGGGTTGCCGTACTTCTCCAAGAAATCCGGCTGGCGCATGCCCAGTTCAAACGGGAAGGTCTTGGCTTCGATCGTCACCTGGCTACTCCAGACCTTGCCGACCGACGCTTTGAAGGTGTAGCGGCCCGGCTCGCGCACCAGAAGATCAAACTGACCGCCGGAGTTTGGCCCTACGACCACCGGCGGCGCATTCCTGCGGTAGCGAAGCCCACGAGAAACCCACTCGACCTCGGGCTGGACCGGCCAACCGTCGACCTGAAAGACGCCGTTCACCGGCAGCTGGCCATTCGAGCGGATCTTGAAAAACCCCTTCCACTCGAACGGTTTTGGCGGTTTGGCCTTTGGGTCCGGACGACGCTCTTCCAGCCAGATTACCTGAGAGGCCGTCTCCCAGCTAAAGACTTGAACTGAATCCGCCGGCTCTGCCACTAGAGCCGCAACGACGATCAAAGCAAGATTCATCGGGCTGCTCTCCTGTGCCTCTGTTGTTTTGCCCTCCAACCCCTCCTATGAACCAGCCTAATCCACTCCCCTCTCTCGCGTCAAGCTGGTTCGTCCCCGGACACCTGCTGCCCCGCTTTTAGTGGTGTTCGCCACTAGATCGCGAGAACTAGTCTCCCCCCCATTTGACTCGCAGCCTGACTCGAAATCAGGTGCCGGTTAATCCGGTTGTGGGTTCGAGTCCCATGCCCTCCGCCTGA
>CAZLDQ010000448.1:0-2036 GCA_964558295.1 uncultured Planctomycetaceae bacterium
ATCCTCTCTATCTTATTCGGCCCCGTTTGCTGTCCAAAGGACCCCGTCCACCGCCTCCGTCTCGTAGCCGACTGGATCTTGACGATTCCAACGGCCAAGGTGGGGGAAGAAGAGGCGATGACGGACATGGTAGGACGCGATGGTCTTGTCCCAACGGTAGCCGCAGTAGTGCGTTTCCCAGTCGTACGCGGACAAGGTACGGCCACTGAACGAGCCTGTGAGGAGACAGGGCACACCGTATGCCGTGTAGACGGAGCGTTCTTGAATCGTGCCGGTTGTGCTGGAGATGGCAACGACATTCCAGTTGGCGTCTTGAAGGGCGTAAAAACGTTCGTCAAGAGCACCATCGTCACTGGTGTCACGGTCGCGCAAAATCAGGTCGTCGATGTAGGGAAGGCCCCAGATAAACTGCCGGCCGGCCGAAGTCAGGACGCCAACTCGTTCTTCCAGGACTTGCCAGCGACTGGAATAGTAGGAATGCCGTGGGGTGCCGGACGAGTTCTCCGTCGTGCGGTAGTTGCGGCCATCGTAATGGTATTCGGCCACGGGAGTCCCACCGTCGGCGACGGTCACCAGGCGGTTCCAGGCGTCGTAAACAAGGTCGTAGTGCGAGGCCCAGGCGTCGGGCTGGGGCATTTTGATCGTGTTGCCGACCCGGTCATGAGCGATGTGATTGCTGGAACTGGCGATCTCGGTAATCTCGTTGACCGCGTTATGGGTGCGGGACTGGTCCAGGTCCCATGTGCCATCGCCGTCCGTGTCTTCCTGGAAGGCGGACCAGTTGCCCGTCGCGCCGCCGCCGGTGGGATCGTTCGGCGTGGCCTCGGTCTTGGCGATCGAGACCTGCTGCCTTGTCAATCCGCGCTCCGTCCCCTTGGCGACTTGTTCGTCAACAGGTTGAGTTTTTCGTCCTCCCAGGCGGATTGACGGGGGAAGGGCGGCCCACCTTCGGGAACGTGAGGCGGCACGGCATGAGCGACGAAGTGTCCCTGCGCTGGTGCCGTGCTGGGCATTGGCCTTTCATCGCATCGAATTGTCAAACAACGGCATGGCGAAGGGGTGCTTCACCATATGTAAGTCTACCTGCTGGCGAGCCGAATGGCGAGAGGATTTTTTGGGCCAGGGGAGCGAAGCGGTTGCGTCGTCCCCCAAGATCCCTCCTATCGGCTAACGGCAATCTGGCCCCAAATCTCCCCTCCTGGCCTCAGAAACCGTCAATATCAGTGATGTCCGTTTTTCCGCTCAGGCAAGCCAGCGGTGCTACCCACCCATGTTTGCTTTACCAACTGCTTTACCAACTGCCGACTTCAACGTACAACCGCCCAGTCTCAGGCTGCTCCCAGATACTCACATAGCTTTCGCTGTTGTCATCGCGTCGTCCAAACTTACCAGTCGTCGCTGGCGTATCGGGTTCCCACCAGTCGGGATGGGCATTTGCCATGAATGAAACAGGGGCCTCATTGCCTCTCGTCAAATCATGTAACTGCCACCGACTCACCAGTTTCTCGCGTAGCGCGGCGTCCGAGCAAGAAAACTCAAACACATGGCAGTAATCCACGCCATGCCGGATCAGTTCATGCTTGACCAAGCGTGCCGACTTTGGTAATTCGTCCACGATCTGGGCATAAGGCGGTTGCGGCAGAAAATGATTCACGGCGTATCCAATCGCAAGCAACATACCGAACGTGAGCCCAAACCGAAACGTCCATTGCCGACTTCTGACGTTCGACTTCGATGGCTCCGTGCTACGGTCGCGCATCATGGGCATTCCTCCAAAGGCAACTCCGATAGCAAGACCTAACAACCGCACGGGGTATTGCAAACGTGCCATCTTCTGCAAAGCGGTCCCATGAGACAGGCGAATCGCTATTACGACTTCCACTGATCCTCAGGACACGGGTTATCATAGGTATTTTTCCATGTGTACGTGTAGGACCAGGATGCCACAAGACCATACGGCGTTGCGCCAGGCCAATCATGTTTTGTTTTGTTTCAACGGAAGTGGCACAAAGCCCGGGGTCGGTTAAGCAACAGTC
>CAZLDQ010000449.1:0-2013 GCA_964558295.1 uncultured Planctomycetaceae bacterium
CCCCCGTCCCTCGTTCAGAATTCGGCGCTGCCTGGGGTCCGGGGAAACGGGATGCCGGCCCGGAGGTGCCGCCGCCCGTGGCCGACCCCACCCTGCCCAACCAGCCCACCCCGCCCCCCCCGTCCCGTCCCATGCCCTAGTCCTCCACTGCACCACCGCGATCAATCCACGCCGTGCCCTGGTGACCCTGGGAATTCTGCTCCCCGTCTTCCAGGAAGCCTTGGCCACGGTCGCCCACCGCGCCCAAAGCCGTCGCCGAATCCGCCGCCTGGAGGCGATCCTCGACATCGCCAACCAGTGGAACCGGACCCGCGAGCTCGAACCCCTCTTGCTCCAGATGGCCGAGGCGGCCACCCGGCTGCTGGGCGCCGATCGAGCCAGCATCTTCCTCTGGGACCGACGCCGCCATACACTCGTCGGCCGTCCTGCCCTGGGAATCAAGGACGGCGAGCTGCGCATCCCCGATGATCGCGGCGTCGTCGGACGTGTCATCCAGAGCGGCCAGCCGCTGCGCGTCGATGCGGCCACCGAACCGGCGATGATCGACCGCCAGGTCGACGCCCAGACCGGCTATCAGACCCGGAGTATCCTCTGCGTGCCGCTTTGCAGCCGCGCCGGCGAACTGTTCGGAGCCTTTGAACTGATCAACAAGCTCTCGGGCACCTTCACCACGGAAGACGAAGCCGGCCTGATCGAGTTGGCCGCGCATGCGGCAATCGCCCTGGAAAACGTCCAGGATCGCCAGCAGCTTCTCGCCACCAGCCAGCAGATCACCGAACAGGCGGCCGAGCAGGTACGCATGATCGGCCAAAGTCGGGCGATTACCGCGCTGCGCTCAATCATCCAACGCGTCGCCACAACCGACCTGGCCGTGCTCATCCTCGGCGAAAACGGGACCGGCAAAGAGGTCGTGGCCCAACTGATCCACTACCTGAGCCACCGTCGTCAGAAGCCGTTTATTGCCGTGAACTGTGCGGCGATTCCCGACACCTTGGCTGAAAGCGAACTGTTCGGCCACGAACGCGGGGCCTTCACCGACGCCCAAGAAACGCGACTCGGCAAGTTCGAACTGGCCGCCGATGGCACCCTGTTTTTGGACGAGATCGGCGACCTGAGCCTGAGCGGTCAGGCCAAGCTCTTGCGCGTCCTGGAAGAAAAAGTCCTGGTCCGCGTCGGCGGCTCCACCCCCATCCACACCGATGCCCGGGTCGTGGCCGCCACCAATCAGGACCTGGCCGAAATGGTCCGCCAAAAACGGTTCCGCGAAGACCTCTACTTCCGGTTGAACGTCGTAACCCTCGACATCCCTCCTTTGCGTCAGCGGGTCGACGACATCCTCCCCCTGGCCGAACATTTCCTGGCCGACTTCTCCCAAAAGGCCCGCCGCCCGGTGCCAACCCTCTCGACCGCCGCACGCCAACGCCTGGAAGCCCATCCCTGGCCCGGCAACGTGCGGGAACTGCGCAATCTGATGGAACGGCTCGCCTATCTCTCCACCAACGACACCATCGAGACCGAAGACCTCGCCTTCATCCTCTCCCCACGCGGCAGCCAGCCGACGCTCCCCTCCCCCAACCAGCCCTTGGCCGCCGCCACCTGCCAGTTTCAGATCGATTACATCAAACGGGCGATCGACCTGGCCGGCGGCAACATGACCCAAGCGGCTGCCTCGTTAGGCCTCCACCGCTCAAACCTCTACCGCAAGATGCGCCAACTCGGCATGGCAATCCCCAACTAAACACGGCGATCCCAAACGAACAAACCAAAGAGCTCCCCTCGCCCGCACTGCGGAATGGGATCAGGGGTGAGGGGGAATCGCGATCCCCCCGAGAAACCCCAGGCCTCCGTGACTCGTGCGCGAACCAAAGAGTGTGTAAGAGCGGGAAAAATAGAAAAAAAAGGGGAGACACAAAAAGGCTACAACCAGGCATTACAATACTCCTCGTCCACCTTGGTTGCCCAGCTTGCGAATCCCACCTTTCCCGTTCCTCACGCCCGTTTCTCACGCATCCA
>CAZLDQ010000450.1:0-1992 GCA_964558295.1 uncultured Planctomycetaceae bacterium
CCGTCCGAGAAAACGTCCGGGCCCAGATGCGGGTGATCATCAAGCGCATTCTTCGCAAATACGGCTATCCGCCGGACAGGCAGGCCCGCGCCACAGAGCTTGTTTTGGAGCAAGCGGAAGTTCTTTGCAGGGACTGGAAAGGAGAAGAATGACGAGCGAGGAAATAGCCAGATTCTTTAATCGTTTGATGCCCCACATTCAGGGGAACCTGAATCTATTCAATCCCAAGGTTGAGGGGTGTTTTCGCATCGGAACATTTTCCTATGAGGCAAGTTGAATGTCACTCTCTGTAAAATACTTGCCCCGCGCAACACCCTTGGACCCAGCGGAGGACCCGCCGGGGAGCATTGATCCTCTGGGCACCCTTGGACCGGCCGAGCGCATCGCGGAGGTCCTGTTTCCCGGCTTCACGGCACGCATGTGGCGGCCCCGTCTGCTGACATTTGCAGCCGTAGCGGCATTGGTGGCGGAACGAGCAAAGAGCAAACTGAGCAGTCCGGAAGATGGCAGCCTGGCGGCCCGGTTGAGCTTCGAGCGGCTTTTTGTCTCTGCCGTGGTTCGCCAGCAAGTGCGGGAACCCGATAATTGGCAGAGAGCAGCCCGGAGGCTTCCGGGTAGTTTGCTCGCGAGGAGGGCTCTTCTCTCCGGTGACACCATTTTGGGAAGGACAAACTTCCTGAAAGGTCAGGCGGTCAACGGCCCATATGGGGTCATTGCGCGGCTTGCCAGGCATCTCGGAGTGATCGATGAGGATGATGAGCTCGGTCGCAGCGGAGAAGAACTGCTTCTGGCGTGGTCTGCTGACGAAGAACTGCCGGGACTGCTCGATGAGGACAACACCGGTTCGGCTGGTAAGCAGTGGCTCGACCGATTCACGCAGGCCACGGTGGCCCATCTTGTTGAGCAACAGTGGAGAAGCCCGGGCTGGTCCGGGTGGCAAGAACTGGCAGAACCATTGCGACCTGATAATATAGGCAAACGGGAACGAACCATACTTCGTAATCTTCTCAGTAGCGATCCCATCTGCGGCAGGTGCACTGAACTTTTGTGCGAACCGAATGCCATCGCAGTGTACCGAGCTGCCAGCGATGGCGGACGCAGTGAACAAGACCGCAAGGTGTTGCTTGAGGCCTTGCTTCCCGCGCTATTGGTAAATGAGCGCGAGACCGACAGGGTTATAGATCTTACCATTCGATTGGCGGATGCTTACGAGGAAATCGCCAGCCATTTTGAGACGGCCTTCAATTGTCTGCTTTGGGGGCTGACACGGCGAGGTGGCCAGGCAAAGCCTTTGGAGATCGAGGCAGACAAGCAGTTGCTCCCAGTCCTTCGTTCCTTGTGCCGACAGTTGCCGGGAGCCTCACGGCGACTGCGCGATATCATAGAGAAAATCCCTGCCGCTCCACAGATTGCCGACCGAAATCCCCTTGAGCCTCTGGATGTCCTCGCATCGCAAGCAACGACCGGCGGGGAAAGCCTGACCCGTCTAATCGAAATTATCATGACCCGGCATCGAGATGTTCAGACATCGAAGGGAAAAGGTATGTGGATTGAGCCTGGCGAGCGGTGGACGCTCATGCCGGGATTCGGTCTGGCGAGCGACGTCCCACCGCAGTCAGAGGTGAGGTACCTGCACACCTTTCGCGTGCCGAATGCTTACAGTTTCCTCGCCGAACTTGGCCTATCAGGCGTCGAGGTGCCAGATGGGGAGGCGTAAAACGGTAGAGGAACCACCTCTGGCGGATTATTGGAAGCCTCCGGCCGATAACGGTCTGAAGGGCGGGGTAGGTGAACCTGTCTTTTGCGTGGCGACCACATTTGAGTTTGATGCCAGCTTTTTCGAGGCTGAGCTCCTTCCTCGCTTCCTCGGTCTGCGCTTCGATCACACCGAGAACGAACGGACTTTCATTATCGAGCGGGAAGAATCACTCGCAACCACCCGCGTGGGCGTTCTCGTGGATGCATCCAAGTTCGATCCGCGCCAGACAACGC
>CAZLDQ010000451.1:0-1967 GCA_964558295.1 uncultured Planctomycetaceae bacterium
GTTGGGAGAGGACTTGCACCTCCAAACCGTCAAACATGCTCGGCATACAGAGAAACCGGCCGCCCAGCATCCTCAAGACGCTGGACGGCCGCTGGATTGGGTTGGCCGTTGTGGCACGGCTCGGACGAGCAGCCACGTGGGACTGCCCTGGAGTTGCACGGGATATCAGGATCAACAATGTCGCTCCCTTTACTCGCCGTTTGCACTTACCCAGATGACGGGAGCGGTTTCCGATACCCTCTCCAATCCACTCTTCACTCGTTCTCGCTTAACCATTCGAAATCCGTATCGAGCTGAACGTATGATATTGAGAACCTATATCCTGTGTATTCGGGAGCAGTCGTGAAGCGAGCGTCAATCAACGATCTTTCCAGCTCTTCATATCGTTCGGGCATCACGCAACAATGGGTGGATGCCGAAGGATCAGGTTCATAGTCAAGCCAAAGCACCTCTCCGGAGGCAACAACGGCCTGCCGAACATCGATTGGCAAATCAAAGCTGAGATGCGACAGACGGAAGAGTGTTAAAAGGTCAACCGTAACATCCCGCAACGCGCGAAACCGAGCTCCATTGTGGGGCAGCCGCAGCCCCGCGGGTCGTCGTGCAATCGCTGCTGTGATTTCGGGATCTAATTCTTCCATATGCTTTTGACCCTCCTTCGTTTGCTGTATCGCGGACTATGCATCACACGCCCTAATCTTTCAATAAGGTATCTCATGGGAGACGACTGTGCCGCGAAACCATCACGCCTCACATGCCTTTGCAGTAAATGTCATAGACCATCGAAAGATGCTTCGCCCCTGAATCATTACCATTCTTCATCGCAAGATTTCGTGCAGCCCAGATGGCTTCGCACGCGGTTTTCTTACAGTTGTTATGATTCTTGAGGTAACAACTCCAGGTCTCTCCGTACTTGACAACGTCGTCATATGGAACAGGCAAAGTAGGTGAAACCGGTTTCTGTGGTGGTGGAGCAACTGGTTTCTTGATCCAGTCCAAGAAGTTGTCCAACCATTCCGGCCAAGTACCGTCGGGATCAACCAAGTCTACCGGCCTATTGAAGCAATACCCATAGATGTTGAGCCCGCCTTTGTATCCCACTGGATCTCTGCTGATGAACCTCCCGAGGTTGAAGTCATAATACCGCCCCCGGGTATACTGCAGCCCGGTTTCCGAATCTAGTCTTCTTCCCGTGTACAGGTACGGGTTCCCCAATGGCGAGCCCAATGGTTGTGGCGATAGCGGCTTGCCGGAGCCATTCAAGAACAGCGGCTGACCAAAGGCAGAGTAACAATAGCGTTCTTGAACCCTACCGCCAGCTTCCGTCAGAGTTGTCACATTCCAATTGGCGTCTTGCAGGGCGTACAGACGCTCTTCGAGGCCGGAGTTGCTCAGACCAAGGTTGCCTGTGCTCGCATTGGCGTCCACATCACGGTCTCGCAACATGAGATCATCAATGTAGCGAATGCCCCAGATGAACTGGCACTCAGGAAAGGTCGATATACCAACACGCTCTTCGAGGACTTGCCAGCCTTTGGAGTGGTAGTGATGTCGCGTCGTGCCAGACACGGTCTTCTGGATACGGAAGTCCCGCCCGTCGTAGCCGTACTCGGCGATGACTGCTTCGTCATCAACCACCTGGACCAACCGGTTCCAAGCATCAAAGGTCAGGTCGTAATCGGCGGTCCAACTGCCTGGCCTGGGCGTACGGATCATGCTACCGTCACGGTCGTAAGCAACGTGAGCGTTACTACCAGCAAGCTGGCTGATCTCGTTGACCGGGTTGTGGGACCGGGATTGTTCCAAATCCCACGTACCATCGCCGTCCGTGTCTTCCTGGAAGGCGGACCAGTTGCCGGTTGCGTCGAGGGACCAGTGTTGGGCCAGGGATTTCGTGTCGGCTACCAAGCCATCCTTGGCGGCGTTGAGGTCGCCGCGGGCGAAGGTGAGGAGTTGGTTCATGCCGT
>CAZLDQ010000452.1:0-1959 GCA_964558295.1 uncultured Planctomycetaceae bacterium
TGGCCGAGCGGGTGCTGCGGATGGTGGCGATCGGTCGCAAGAACTGGCTGTTCGTGGGGCATGACAACGGCGGTCATCGGGCGGCGGTCCTCTACAGCCTGGTGGCCAGTTGCAAGCTCTGTGGGATCGATCCGTTCGCCTACCTGCGGGACGTCCTGACGCGGATCAGCACGCACCCGGCCAGCCGCATTGCCGAACTGCTCCCCCGAAACTGGAAACCCGCTCGTCCCTAATACTACAACGCTAGAAAAGCTCAAGAAAAGCTAAGCGACGAACCGATGATCCCATAGAAAGAGGACTTTTATTGGGAGGTCATCGGTATGGATGCCAGTACGATTATGCAGCTCAAGCCGGAATTGACGCGTTTCCTGCGCCAGTTCGATCCCTGCTTCGGCCGGGTCACCAGCCGACGGTATCTCGACCTGTATGTCGAGGGGCAGTTGAGCGAACTGCCGCGTAAGAGTATCGAGCCGATGGCCGATGCCCTCGGGGTGCCACCGCGCAACCTGCAGGAATTCCTCAGTCTGTTTCGGTGGGATGAGTTGGCGGTGCGGGACCGTCTCCAGCAATATGTTGCCCAGCGGCACGCCCATCCTCAGAGCGTCGGCGTCGTCGATGAGACCAGCTTCGTCAAGAAGGGCCAGATGACCGCCTGCGTCCAACGCCAGCACTGCGGTGCCGTGGGCAAGATCGAGAACTGCGTGGTCAGCGTGCATCTGGGCTACGCGACGCCGGAGTTCTACAGCCTCGTCGATGGCGAGTTGTTCCTGCCGGAGAAGACCTGGCAACAGGACCGCGACCGTTGTCGGGCGGCCGGGATTCCCGACGAGGTGGTCTATCGGCCCAAGTGGCAGATCGCTCTGGAGCAGTATCAGCGGGCGGTGGCCAACGGCCTGCGTTTCGCCTGGCTGACGTTCGATGAAGGCTACGGCAGCAAAGGACCTTTCTTGCGGGAATTGGAGCAGATGGGACAGAACTACGTGGCGGAGGTGCCGAGCGACTTGGCCGTATGGACGAAGCGTCCGGCGGTGCTGTATCGGGCCCACAGCCGCGATCAAAACCCAGGACGTCGGCGTCGCTATCCGCGGTTGAAGGCCAAGAACAATCCGAAGGTGGAAGTCCGTCACGTTCTGGCCTATTCGCCCTTGCTGCGGAAGGTCCCCTGGCAGGACTACTATGTCAAGGACGGCAGCAAGGGCCCGATGGTCTGGCAGGCCAAGCGGCTGAGGGTCTACCTGGCGGATGAGCACGACTTGCCTACGCGCCCGTATCATCTGCTGGTCGCGCGGAACGCGTTGGATCGGAACGAAGTGAAATACTTCCTCAGCAACGCCCCGGAATCGACCTCGGTCGAGACCTTGTTGCGGGTGGCGTTCACGCGCTGGATCATCGAGCGAGCCTTCGAGGACAGCAAGACGGAATTGGGGATGGACCACTTCGAGGTCCGCAAATTCCTCTCGATCCAACGCCACCTGATCTTGAGCTGTCTGAGCCACGTCTTCCTCAGCGAGTTCTGCTGGAAACACCGGGGGGAAAAATCCGGGCCTGACGGTCTGTCAGGTGCGTACGGCGGCGGCGAAGCTGGTGGCGTTATGGGCTCGCGGCGGCCGCTGTTCGCAGACGTACGCCGAGCAGATCGCCACGCAATTGACGCTCACGCAACAGCGAAACGCCCGGGCCGCTCGCTGCCACCGACGCCGCACCATCGCTCGTTTACACGCGATAGGCATCACACTGAAAACCATAACCAAATGTCACTGGAAACGCTTGTAGCGTTGTAGTACTAATCACCATCCCGTCACGCCGTAGACCGAACCCCAGAAACACAATCGAACACCCAACCCGTCACGCTATGTACTCCGCCGGACGGTTACCTTGCGGCGTTCAATGCGAATGGTTTCGGGTTTGGTGCGATATTCCCGGAGCTGAAGACACGTGCGGGCGTTGCCATTTTCAGGG
>CAZLDQ010000453.1:0-1944 GCA_964558295.1 uncultured Planctomycetaceae bacterium
ACACCTGGGACGCCCGAAATCGGCTGATTCAGGTGACCGATCGCGCCACCGCGGGCGGCCAGGCGACTCAGGTGGTCGATTATCTGTATGACACCGAGAATCGTTGGATTGGCGAGACTATCGATAGTGACGGCGATGGGGTGCTCGATCACCAAATTGGTTTTGTCTACGAGGGCAACCAAATCGTTTTGCAGTTCGAGAAGGATGGCGATGGTGCCCTGACGGGTGCCGATCTTTCACATCGCTACTTGTGGCA
Organism: uncultured Planctomycetaceae bacterium; assembly: GCA_964558295.1. Lineage (GTDB taxonomy): Bacteria > Planctomycetota > Planctomycetia > Pirellulales > Thermoguttaceae > JBDKTH01. The sequence continues at coordinate 257 of CAZLDQ010000453.1, forward strand.
GGCGAACGTCGTGGATCAGTTGCTGGCAGATGAAAAACTGACGGACATGACAACGCCGGGCCGTGTCGTCTGGCCATTGGCCGATCAGCAGGGCACGATACGCGATTTGGCCGTTTACGATTCCGAGATGGGCGTGACCTCTGTTGTCAACCATCGGGTCTATGACAGTTTTGGCAGCTTGAAGTCGCAAACGAACGCCACCGTCGATTGCCTCTTCGGTTACACAGGACGGGCGTTCGATGAAGTCGCAGGTTTGCAGAACAATCTCAATCGGTGGTATGACGCCAAGGTTGGACGCTGGACCAGTGAAGACCCAATTGGATTCACCGCCGGTGACACGAATATCAGTCGCTATGTCGGCAATAGCGCGACGAATGCGGCTGACCCGACCGGTTTATCGCAGCCCCCTGGGACTCCCCTGGGCCCGCCGGCCCCCGGAGAACCGAATGAGTACAACCGCACGGTCATCGGCTTAGTCAAGACCGGTGGTTGCCTCCCGACGACCCTTGATGCCGGAAGGTCAATTATTCGGGACGCAAAAACCCTTGAGCTGATCAACAGTCTCAAGGGCTTTGTCGGGGGAGCAGTCAAGGGCGGGACCAAAGGCGCCCTTGACGCGCTAGCGAAATACCTCGCGAAGAAAACGCTGGACCCGCGGCAATATGCCAAGCCAAAGATATCCGATATCCCTGGCTGGGTTAGTTCGAAATTCTATCCAAATGGTTATAGGCTGTTTCTGATAGTTGACTACTGGAGCATCGAGCCCACATTGTTGGGGGGGTACAAATGGGCGAGGCATGAAAAGTATGTGGAGGTCGTCCCGCCGCCAGGCGCCGGGACCTACCCTGGCTTCTGGGGAGGCCCGACGGGAAGGGATCCAACTCCAGAGGAGATAGCGGAGGCGATTGCAGATGCGCTCAAGTAGTAAGCAACGTCGCAGGATTGCTGTTGAGGTCTTCGTGCTTCTATGCGTCTTATGCATGGGTGGTTGTCATAGGCATGATGGCCGCAGTGCGATCATTCAGAACACGGTAGACGAACTCGCTGCAACCGCAAAGTTTTGGGATTCCTACAACTCTGACGAAGCTCGGTCGTACCTCGCACCAGCGTTTCGCCGGGCGATTCCGCTCTTGGAAAAGGACGGTGCCGACGCGCTTCCTATGATACTCTCAGCCAAATTCCGTCACGGGTATTTCGATTTGCAGGGAAAGGTAACCGGGTTGGGCTATGTGCTTACTTGGCTGGAGTTGGACAATTCGGTACGGGGCTTTTATCTCCGTTTCGAGGGCACACCCGACCTTGACTTGGACTTGTATCCCTCGCTGTGTAAAAGACCGCAGGTACCGAATACGGCCTGGATGGTTTCAGGCGGCCCTGTCCTTGACAATGAGAAGGAGCGGTCAAGCGTTCCACCACTGTACAAGGGAACGGAAATCGTCGTGGATACCCGTGCCTTCGAACGGATGGATGGCCGTGTCCTCGAACGGAAGAAGATCCTCGTTGGCCTGATACTCGTGGATGGTCGCAGAACAATGCCCGTCCAAGCATATTTCGATCCGGGGGAAAAACGCAGAGGCGGAGAAAAGGGGGCACAGGGGGCGGAAGACGGGGACCGGAAGCCGGCAGATTTCCAGATACCAGGAAAGAGCCGGGGTCTCTGCGGCGGCCCAGGATTGACGGAGTCCCGG
>CAZLDQ010000454.1:0-1940 GCA_964558295.1 uncultured Planctomycetaceae bacterium
CGCTACACCTACACGGCGTACGGCGTGCCGCAATTCCTCGCGGGATCGTTCAGTAGTCGTGCCTCCTCCCAATACGCCTGGGAGACACTCTATTGCGGCTATCGCTGGGATAAGACGGTCGAGTCGTACCATGTACGTCATCGCCTTCTCTTCCCCTACCTCGGCCGTTGGAATCGTCATGATCCGATACAGGCAGACTTCAATCTTTACCGCTACGTTCACAACAACCCGACAAATACGCCTGATCCCGAAGGATTGGCCGACTGTCAGATTACGATCTATGGTGGGCACAACTACAACAGCCTCCAGGGAATTGAGAACGATTATCCGAACGGCATCCCGCCCCCGCAGATTGCGTAACGGGTGTTGGCTGTGGCGTGCCATTACCAGGAGGCGGCAGCACTTCTCTGCCCAGCTACATCTGCAAGCAGTATCCAGACAACTCGATCCCGATTCCTGGTGCCCCCACAAATCCGATGCAGGGAGTTCGGCCATTTCAGGCGTGTGCCAGTATGAAGAAGGCGTTGGCAGCAGCACGCGACGCAGCCACGAAAATGAGTAGAGATGAGCCACGGAATCCCAATAGCAAGTGTCCACCGCCGCACTGCGACACGGTTACGATCAGCATTAAATGCGACAGTGCAATGGGGGATCTTTTCAAGGATGGAATTTGGCATACACCCGATAGCAGGACGGTGAAGATACCGAAACAGTATTGGGAGGACTACCAAAGAATTTGTGGCAGCTTCGAGATAACGGGACGAGGCACAACAATGTGAGGCTTGCCTACAAGGCGTTATGGGAGCAAGGGAGACGATGCTTACAACAATACTTCGACTTGTCCGACTTATTGCTATGGTCGTCACGGTGATAGTGCTTGGCACTGCGCAGCCTGGCGTAGCCCAGAACATGGGGTTCACGCCTGGTGATGCCTTCTTTGTCTTCGGTCTTACAGAAGAGCTCGTCAACGATCTGCCTGAGAAGGGCGGAACAGTGACGCTATGCTACGAGACGCCATTGATAGGCTTTGGCGGCTATGCAGGGTTCAACAACCTGCGCATTGAGGACGTGGCTCCACAATTCGTAGACAACCTTCGCCGAGTATACCGCGACCATCGCAAATCCATGCGAAAGATCGTTGGTGTTGACATCTTGGAGGATGGAGCCAAACGCGAAACCGAGATGAATCCTCCCATTGCGTTCGTTTACAACCGCGACGTGGATTTCTCCCTACAGCGAATCGCCCTCAAGTACAACGAAGACTGGCCCAATCTGCCTGCGGATGCGTTCGTAGGCCCTGGCCGCGATATGGAGCTCGGTGGAGATGTTTTGTACGGCCGTGCAGAAGTCTACCAGCCATTGGTAAAGACCTATGATGCCGTGGTGGAGGATTGGCGGAACGCAAAGCGGTTCGCGCCACTCCATGTTCGTGTGCCAAAGAATGTTGCCTGGGGCAAGGCACACGACCCCATCGAGGAGCCGGTCGTCGCGCAGTGCAAGGACGTGCAAGTCGTAGTGACCACCGAGGAAGACCTGGACAACTACTTTCTACGAAAGCCCGGTGTGCAGTTCTATCAGGTCACGCCCGAGGGAATTGACGTGTGCAGATGGAAAGCGGGGGACGACGGCGTGGAACTCATCAAAGAGAAGTTAAGGGAAGGCGAAGCATCACAATCCATGAGGGAAAAGCACAAGTCTCCAGCGCGATACTACGGCACGGTACGCGAGAATCGAAGGAATGGAGACATCACCATTCCCATCTGGCCAGATTGTCGGATACTTTCCAGTGGCCAAACCGCAAGAGCAGTCGAAGCAGCCCCCCAGCCATGAGCGTGGCGCACCAAGTTATCCGTGTCCTTTCGGCAGGCGAGAAAAATCTTTGATCGCCGGGCGGTGGAGACGGCGGGAACGGTCGATGATCAGAGGGCGGCGGGGGACGC
>CAZLDQ010000455.1:0-1906 GCA_964558295.1 uncultured Planctomycetaceae bacterium
CCAGCCCCCCGCGTTGGGAAGGCTGGCTTAGCGGACTTTTTCAACGGGCTGCTAGGGGCTCTGAGGAGCACTCGCCTCGTCGACGGGCTCCGTCCCGGTCAGTTTCATCAAAATCCCCTGAAGCTGCTTCATCGTCAGGGGCATTGCTAGCACGACGTGGTGACTCGACGTCTTGGCCGCTTTGCGCCAGGCCCGTTGGCTCGGATCCAACAGCAAGATGGCCGGGATCGTTCGGGTCCGTTTCTCTCCGGCGAACCGGTTATAGGCCTTCACGGCCGCTTCGCCCAGTTCCTGGGCATTGAAGATCGCACAATCGGCTACGCGATCCTCTTGCTGGACCCGCATCAACGCCCGCTCCGGATCGCTGGCCAGCAGCACACGGTATCCGGCCTTCTTGAACGCCTCGCGGAACACATCCTGCATCCGGTGATTCGACTCGACAATCATTACCGTCTGCTGTTCCGCCGGAGGAATCGTCGCCGCCAACCGTTCCCGCTCCCGTGGGTTGTCGCTGTCGGGATCGCCTTCTTCCGTCAACCGTCGGGCTACTTGGTGCAATTCGGTCAGGGCGGCTGCAGGTGTCTGGTAGCGACGATTGACGTCAAGCATCATCATCTTGTTGACAACCGCTCCCACAAAGTGCGGTAGCGAGGGCGCTTCCACGTCGATCGGCACGATCTCCAGAAAGCGGGTCTTGCTGAGCCGCTGCATCCGATCCTTGGTCTCCGCCAATGGGGCCTTGCCGGTCAACAAATGGTAGTAGATGCAACCGACGAAATAGATGTCGCTGCGAGGATCATCTTTACGCACACCGGTCGCCCGTTCCAAGGCCGCATAATCGATTGTCCGCGCGTTGCCGATATCGCTTAGATTGTCCTCGTTGACCGAACTGTCCACGCCGGCCAGCCCAAAATCAACCAACTTGGCCTGCCCACGGCTCGATACGAGAATATTGCTCAGCTTCAAGTCGCGATGGGTCAGACCGCGTTCGAAGGCGTAGCTCAAGCCGCTGGTGATGTCGATCACCAAGCGCGTCGCTTCGATCGGATCGAGCTTCTTACGAATTTTGACAAACTCTCGCAGACTCCGCCCTTCGACGAACTCCATCACGAGAAAATGGGTGAACCGTTGCGAGAAGACTTCGTAAATCGGCACGATATTGGGGTGGCGGAGCGTGCGGCCCAGCTCTCCCTCCCGCACGAACTGCCCGTACTGCTCTGCATCGGCGCTGAACCGCCGACGCAAAACCTTCACGGCAACCACTTGACCGGTCCGCCGATGCACAGCCCGATACACCCGGGCGAACGTCCCCGTCCCCACGAGATAGAGGACCTTGTAGTCGCCAAAAAAGAACCCAGTCCGTTCCCCCTTGACCAGCCGCTCGACCTGGTAATTGGTCAAAAGCTCCCGACGAACGAGGACTTGAAGCAACGAATCTAGCGGAACATTGCGAGACCCCAATTCAGCCCAGACCTGCTGCTGCTGCACGTCATCCAGCAGCCCCAAATCAAAGGCTTGCTCAACTAATTGTTCCGCAGTGAGTTCACTCATGGGAGCAGCGTATTGGCAAAGGAGTGAATTGCAACAACTCCAGGGAACTATCAATCCGACAGCCGCCCCGGTTCTCCATCCTATTTCACGACTACAATACTCGCAACGCACCCGATTGGTGGGGGACCTAGCGTCCCAGGAAGAAGTTGGGGGAGAGGAGATGGGCAAGTTGAAGCTGGCAAGTGAACCGATTCCAGGATGATCGGAAGCTAGAGACAGAGCCCATCACTCTACCCCACACCCCTAATGACGAGGGGGCGAGGCAGAATTCCTCGGTTTGGTCAATTCGGGCAAAGTCGTTGGTAGAGTTTGCCGATTATTCCGACGGTATCGATTGCGCCGATGCTATGGAACG
>CAZLDQ010000456.1:0-1906 GCA_964558295.1 uncultured Planctomycetaceae bacterium
AATACCAAGGGCCGAACTGGTACGCCGCCAGGAGCGTAAGTACAATCGAGGTTACGTCTTCAAAGGAGGACCAGGTATGGCCGATGCCCAGTTTTCGGAAGATGAAGCCCAAACGATGACGCTGGCGGTCGAATGGGGGGGACGCGAGTTCTCGCCCGCGCCAGATACCGTTTCCCGGCCCCCGCGGGACCGCATTCGCAAACTCCACGCGCGCCGGGAAGAGACGCAGTTGCCCGGTCTCCTTCATGACGCGATCTTCAGCCGCCTCACGTGGAACACCATCCCCTCCGACCACACCGACCGCCAGCCCTTGGTCGAAACCTACATTGCCAGTCTCAAGCAGTTGGACGGCTTTCGGCAGGACGTGCAAACCATGGTCCGCTGCGCTTGCCTGGCGAACCTGGAGTTCCGGCAGGGAAGAGGGAAAACCCACGTCGGCGCCCGCGACGCCGTGCTGGCCAAGAAACTCGACGAGATGTTCTCCCGGGCCGCCGCGCATTGGCTGCCGATGAAGAACGTCCTGGACGCGAAGGTGGTTGCCCAGCCCGTTTCGGTGCTCCGCGACCAATTGCGAACGGCGCTCTCCGAGGCGGCGGCCGACTTCGCCAAGCAATTCTTCGAGCTGCTCGCCCGGCTTGTTGACCGGCAGTTGTTCGGCCTGGTGGAATGGCTGCCCAATCATTGCTGCAACTACCACTTCTTCAAACAAGTGGTCATTCAGGAAAACGAGGGGGCGTCGCAGCGGGTCGCTGGAATGCGTATCGACGACTTCAACCCGCGCGATCCCGAGGCCGCAGGGCGCATCATCGGCCGGCGCACCATCCACGACATCCGGGGCGAGGGAAAACACTACCACCGATTCGCCCGACACGAGCACTCGGTGATGAATGCGGGGTGTACCACGATCCGCATCAGTCGCGTCGTGGTACCGCCGCAGGTTGTGCCATTGCTCGAACGCATCCCCGAGTGGCTTTACCCGCTGGTCCAGATGATCGACGGGGACATCATCCGCGAGCGAATTATCGAGCAGGACACCAGGGTCGAAAACTGGGCCGACGTGCAGGTACGCGACGAGCCGATCTTCGGTTGGGAACCGGCGGTGATCATCGGACCGTACGTGCTCACCGGGTGGGGGCCGCGCGAGGTCGGACAAGAACAAGCCCGCCGCAAGACTGTTGAGAAGACGGCAACGGCACAGACGGCGCGACGCCGTGCTCCGTGGCTCGTCGTGGCATCTGTTGCGATGACCCTGGTCGCTCTATTGCTGTTGATCGAATGGCTTCGCGGAGCAGGAGGAGGGGTCTTCGTCGTGCTGGCGACCGCCGCCGCCATCGGCGCGGTGTGGCAGGCGGCATTCGACTTTGCCACGGCACGCCATAGCCCTACGGCTGCCCTGGCCGCGCATTTCCTCGCGGCCACTTTCGCGTTCCAGCTTCTGCTGGGCTACTGGTTGATCGCGCGGTGGTTTCAACCCATGTCCTGGGTGACCCCGGTCGTGTTGGTGGTGAGCGCCGTTCTGGCCCACGCGGTGGGGCGTCGCTTCCAATAGGCCGCGGTCCTCGTTTTTCAAAGCGTTGAGCGAATTGTCCATTATGAGCACTGGAACACCAAGCCCGAGTGGCTGGAAACGATTCTTTGGCCCAACGGTCCGCATGATGTTGCTGATTTGGGCAATGGCGATCGTCGGAGCGTACCTTTTCTACAATTACTTCGGCCAGAGCACCCCGGACCAGAGGGCGTCCGACCAGAAGCCCCCAAACCGGGATACCGCGACAGTCCAACAGATCCTGTCGGCGCCGTTGGTGCCGAACAAACATGTTGTACTCCCCTCTGCTCCGCGGCCCAACGAAGACGCTCAGCATACCGCTCCCCTACCCCCGGCCGCCCCGTCACGTCCCAAGCCGGC
>CAZLDQ010000457.1:0-1903 GCA_964558295.1 uncultured Planctomycetaceae bacterium
TACCGTTTTTGTGAGCGTCTTCACATCTTTCTCTGGGTCGAGGAGCGAGGTCGATGAAGTTGCCGAAACCGTCGTCTCTCGAATTCTGTGGCGCGAGAATCACAAAGAATGGCAGTTGACAAACCGCCGGTTGGTGGGGATACTCTAAGTGCTCTGCAGGCCTTCGGTCGGCAGAGAACATTTATGTTATCGCGCGGGTGGCGGAATTGGCAGACGCGCTACTTTGAGGTGGTAGTGCCCGTAAGGGCTTGGAGGTTCAAATCCTCTCCCGCGCATTTTTCCCTGCCTTCGACGGGATCTTTTGGGAGATCCCCAATTTGTACCCTTTCGGATGACCCGTTGGGTCGCTGTTGTCTGACTCCAGAGTTGCGGAGGTTCCACGAAACGACAGTGGCAAGGACAACTCCTCTGACGCGACCAGACGGTCGAATCAGAAATGGGAAGTTGGCTTTCATGTTCGGCGATAACGTCTTGCACACCTTGCGAAGAGGATATCCCACGCGGACAAATGAACATATAATTCGATCGGGTGTTTCACACGCATCGTAACGTTTGAGTCTAGGCCGCGTCATATGAACAGGAGGACCGAGAGGGGACCGCGGCAAAGACGCGTAACTTGTTGGATGATAGGGATTAAGGATAAGAAGAAATGTCCTTGCCGAGAGTGTTCCAAGCCAAGATTCAAACGGTTCGAATCCGTTGCGGCATCAATCAACTTCTTCGGCAAGCCGGGAAAGTCCTGGCGGCGGCCGGAGCGGTGGCCGCTCTAGCGATTCTGGCGGAACGGTTTCTGGCGATTCGAGTCTTGACCCCCTGGTCGGTGGGGATTTTCTCTGGGATCGTCCTTGTCGTGATTCTGGTCTTATGGTTTCTCAAGTGGCCCACTCACATGCAGGCGTCCCTGTTGCTTGACGAGCGACTGGGGCTCAGCGAGCGGGTCAGCACGACGTTGGCTTTGGCCCGGTCCGAGGATCCCTTTGCCCAAGCCGCGCGGGCGGAGTCGTTGCGTGTGGTGCAGTACACCAATCTGGCAGGGCACTTTCCCCTCAGACTCTCACGAAGCTGGGTCTATGGAGCCGGCACGTGGGCTGCGACGGTCGCGATGGTTTTCCTGCTTCCCCAGCGGGATTTTCTCGGTTTTCGAAAGGATCGAGAAGAGCAGCAGAAGAAGGTCCAGGCGACTCAAATGGTTCAGACGCAGGTCAAGAGAGCTACCGCGCAGGTTAAAGCCGCAGTTCGGGCCTTAGGTGCTCCGAACCGCGTCGCGGACCTCAAGAAGCTCGGCGAATTGGGCCGGTCGGCTGAGCCGCAGGAGATCAAACGCGAGGCGATCAAGGCCTTGGGTGACCTGTCGGAGAAGATCAAACAGTTACAGGTGGGTCCGAAAGCCGCAGCCTCCGGTGCTTTGCAGCAGATGCTCAAACAACTGCGAGGTTCCAGCGACCCGGTGTCGCAGCAGCTCCGTTTGGCCTTGTCCAAGGGGGATTTCTCAAAGGCTGCCGGTATGTTGACGGAATTGCAGAACCAGTTGAACGCCGGGACCATGCACGCCGACAAACGCAAAGAACTGGCCGCCCAGATGCAGGACGTGGCGAAAGAGCATCAGATACTATCCGAGAAGAAGAAGCAGGGCGAGGAAGAACTGGCCAAGCTGGGGCTGGACAGGAAACTCGCCGTGGCGACGCCCGAACAGTTGCGACAGGCGCTGCAGAAGCAGGGACTCAGTGCACAGAAGATCGATCAGATTATGAAGAGGGTCGAAGCCGCCCAGGCGGCGGCCGCCCAATGTTCGAGCCTGGGGCAGGCGCTGGCCGCTGCGGCCGGGGGCAGCAGCGGGCTCTCGGCCGGCGACATGACTGCCGCCATCGATGAGTTGAATTCGCTCGACGCTCTGCAGCAGGAG
>CAZLDQ010000458.1:0-1013 GCA_964558295.1 uncultured Planctomycetaceae bacterium
ACAATGCGGACGGGTATCGACCAGGGTTGTGGCAAGGCACGTCGCACCAGGAGGAGAGCATGCACCATACTGCTAGGAACCTTGTTCGTATCCTGCTCGTGCCGTATCTCTTCATGTTCGTGTTCACGGTGCCCAGCATCCGCGCCAGCGCATCGATCTTGCCGATGTCACAGCCTGACGATTCTCCAGGCAGGAACCGGGACATGGGAATCCGAATCCAAGACATCGAGAAACTGGTAGGCGCCAGCGCCGCTGATGATCTCCTCGTCCGGTTCAACTACTCCGGCGCGGCTCGCCATGTATTCCGGGATTCGGGCCTTATCGACCTTTCAGACCTTGGGTGCAGTTGCGAGGAGGTTGTGTCCGGGGCAGACTGCGTCCTTCAGCAGTTCGCGCGGTTGCTGGGCGTTGAAGTCCCCAGAACCGACCTTGCTCCAGGTATTCATATTCCGCTTCACGGGGACGTTAGCGCAATCAAATTCGTGCAACGACTTGCAGGATTGGAGGTCGAAGGCAGTGCCATCGTACTCCGCATTGATCCGAAGGCTTGTCGCCTCCTCTCAATATCTTCAACCTTCCTGACCGGTCTTCGAGTGGTAGAAAACACTTCGGAAATCTTTCCTGCGTTCTCGGCGGAAGTCACGGACCTGATCTCCGAGAGGCTTTCCGCACCTGCGCAATTAATCAGCGACGAGGGTCCCGCATATCACGTTGAGAAGTGGACGAAGAGCCTCGAAGCGGTTCCGGTGCTACGTTACCTCGTGCAGACTCCGGATGGCGTACACCTTGTTCGCGTGGATGCAGGGACACAGAAGGTCGTCGACGTGGAGGCTCGGACGTGGCCATACGCCAGCAAGGAAGTGTCCACCAACGTGGCCGCGCGCGACCACGCGAATACCCCTGGCTGTGGAGGGGGTTGTTCGACTGGCTATACTTGCGTCAATAGCAGTTGTGTAAAACTCTGTACAACCGACGCGGAATGCCATTCGGCGCCCTTCGATACAGACTGGAAG
>CAZLDQ010000458.1:1023-1560 GCA_964558295.1 uncultured Planctomycetaceae bacterium
CATACTATCATTTCTGCCCTGATCCTTTCTATTCGGCGGGCACCGACACCGTCGTTGCCTACTCGACCGCCTATGGATGGGTGGACCCGGGGTACCAGTACTTTCATCTCGTTTCACAACCGAAGACTGTGCTGGACAGCCTCGACACGTGGCTTCATGACTACCTTGGGATCTGTAGTTGGTCGAACGATTGCGCCAACCCGAAGCCATTACGCGTTCGCAACCTCATCGACTACGATGACCAGACCCCTGCTTCTGGAAGTTTCGATTCACAGAACAACTACATGAACATCTTCAGTGCGTCGGATACGCCGCTGAGCCCCACGGACTACTCGGGCTGGTCCAATAAGTACCAGTTTTACGGGCACGAATTCGGTCACGGAGTCTACTACGATGTCCCGAATTCACACTACCCAGACGAGTGCGCCTCCGAGATCCAGGCCCAGATTCATGGTGCCCTCTTTGCCGCTGCGAATTTCTCCCAGACCTGGGGAACCTACAACCAGAGTGCCTACCTCGACGAAGTTCATGGACTCG
>CAZLDQ010000458.1:1570-1903 GCA_964558295.1 uncultured Planctomycetaceae bacterium
CGTGGCTGGGAGCGGGTGGGTGCCCTACCTGCCCTACGCGCAACGGTTCGCGTTCGACAGCGCCAAATGCATCGACTCGATGGGCGACACTTCGGATTTCACGGGCGTGATCTGTAGTCAGGACTCCGATTGCGGTCCTTGGGAGTATTGTAAGTTCAATACTCAGGCGGCCCGAAACGAATGCAATACAGACGGCAATTACAACAATAACAGGCCGATTTGGCAACGCTTCGCGCGCGTGTGGGCCGAAGGATCGGCCACATTCAGCGAAAACGGCCTGGGCGAATCCATGGGGCAGGTTTTCAGTGGCGCCGGTCTCGCTTCTGCAACCGC
>CAZLDQ010000459.1:0-1897 GCA_964558295.1 uncultured Planctomycetaceae bacterium
GGCGGTTCACCGGGTTTCGTCGGGGAGACGACGTGCGTCGGATCTTTCGTATGGCGGCTCTGTATGTGATGCCGTCGGTGTCGGAACCGTTCGGGATCGCGCCGCTGGAGGCGTTGGACAACGACGTTCCCGTGATCATCAGCAAACAGAGCGGGGTTTCCGAGGTTCTGCGTCACGCGCTGAAGGTAGACTTCTGGGACGTCAACGAAATGGCGAACAAGATCGTGGCCGTGTTGAAATATCCTCCGTTGCGGATGACGCTCCGCAATCATGGGAATTTCGAGGGGCGCAGGTTGCGGTGGCGGGATGCCGCCCGCAATTGCCTGCGGATCTACGAGGAAACGCTGGTGCCCGTCTGAGGGCCGGGGTTCTTCGGGAAAATCGGGAACATGTAAGACGGATCGACAGGATACGAAAGGATGGGTGCTGGGTATGCCTTCGGTTTGCTTTTACTTCCAGGTTCATCAACCCATGCGGTTGCGGCACTACACGGTTTTCGACAACGATGCGCGGTACTTCGACGAGGGACGAAATGCCGCGATCTGCAAGAAAGTGGCCAACAAGTGTTATCTGCCTGCCAATCGGATGCTCCTGCGGCTCATCCAGCAGCATGAGGGTCGGTTCCGCATCGCTTACAGTCTCACCGGTGTTCTCCTGGAGCAGCTGGAGAAGTACAGCCCCGAGGTTCTCAGCACGTTCCACGCGCTGGCCAAGACCGGCTGTGTCGAGTTTCTGGGGGAGACCTACTATCTCAGTCTTGCTTTCCTTTATTCGCGGCAGGAATTCGTCGAGCAGGTTCGCAAGCACACCGAACTGATCCGGAGCCTGTTCGGCCAGACTCCGAAGGTCTTCCGAAACACCGAATTGATCTACAACAACGATCTAGGCCTGCTCATCGAAGCGATGGGTGATTTCGACGCGGTGGTTACGGAAGGGGCCGATCACATCCTCGGCTACCGAAGCCCGAATTTCGTCTACCGTCCCAAGGGCTGCCGCCGGATCAAGATGTTGCTGAAAAACTATTCGCTCAGCGACGACATCGCATTCCGTTTCTCCAACCGTCAATGGGCCCAGTGGCCGCTGACGGCCGAGAAATTTGCACACTGGATCAACGCCATCAACGGCTGCGGACAGACCGTGAATCTGTTCATGGATTACGAGACCCTCGGTGAACACCAGTGGGCGGATACCGGCATCTTCGATTTCGTGAAGCATCTTCCCGGCGAAATCCTCAAGCACCCGGACAACAATTTCAAGACGCCCAGCGAGGTGGTGGCCTCCTATGACCCGCTCGGTGTGATCGACGTCCCGCATGTGATTAGTTGGGCCGATACTGAACGGGATCTGTCCGCGTGGCTGGGAAACCCGATGCAATCCAACGCGATCTACGAGCTTTACCGGCTCGAGAAGAAGATCAAACGGACCAACAACGAACAACTCCTGACCGACTGGCGAAGGCTGCAGACCTCGGATCACTTCTATTACATGTGCACCAAGTATTTTGCCGACGGCGACGTGCACAAGTATTTCAATCCCTACGATTCACCTTACGACTCGTACATCAACTTCATGAACGTACTGGACCATCTGCAGAGGCGATGTGCGTCGTGCCAAACGCCCATTGTGACGCATAACGCATCGCAGGGGGCAAGTGGGCCGCGTGTCGCGGTTCCGGTTTGATGCAATGGAGATCGGCCGGGGTTCGACGAGGGGTTGCGAGCTTGAGAACCTGTTGGCCAGAGAATGGCTTCTGACGAACCGACGGGGCAGTTTCGCATGCTCCACGATCGTCGGCTGCAACACCAGCAGCTATCACGGCCTTCTGGTCGGCTCGCCGGACCCGCTGGTTAACCGCATTATGGCGTTGTCGAATTGCCTGGAGACGGTGTTGTGGAAC
>CAZLDQ010000460.1:0-1882 GCA_964558295.1 uncultured Planctomycetaceae bacterium
ATCAAGGTCAAACGTCCCGCCACCGGCGCCGAAACCACCACCGACGCCGCCGACAGACTCTTCGCCGCCTGGTGGGAATAGGCGTAAATTAGCGAGGAAGCTTTCCGGCGAATCTCGGAAGGCTATTGGGCGGGGATGGCAGGCATCGACTCGTTTTCGGCGAGCTGATGCCGGCTGTCCCCGCCTTTTCCGTTGTGGCGATAGATTGCTGGAGGGGTCGGAATCAGTGGTCTACTTTTCCTAAATTGCCTAGCGACTGCATTTTGGTGTTTTTGAGGTGAGTCACGGACTGTCTCCCTCGGCTTTTTCCGCAGGCTTTACCGTTCTTACTCAACTGGCACGTCCGGCGCGTCCGATACTATCGTCACAACCAGAGTGTCGGACGCTTCGTGCAGGGTCCGGACTGAACTTCTCTCAGCGCACACCGAGGTGGATGGGAACCATGGCGCTTAATTGCAGTAAATCGTGGCTGGCCGCCTGTCTGTTGGCCCTCCTAACAGTGGGTCCTGCTTGGTCTCAAGGTCTTGAAGATGCGCAGTTCTTTGCGCCGGCCGAAATGGACCAGTTTGGTGGAGGGCCACGTCCAAACGAAGGCTTCTTTGCCAGCGTAGACTACTTGCGGTGGACCATCCAGGCCCCCGAGGTAACGACGATCGGGTATCAGGGACTGACCCGGGAGGTCTACTGGGCCAACGGCTATACGGATGTCATTATGGGGACTGTTCCAGCGGTTTCGGCGATCCAAAGCAATTCGCTGGATACCGGGTTCTTGACGGCGGATTGGACCGATGGCCAACGGATCGAGTTTGGTGATGTGGCCGGTCATCATGGTTGGTTGTTCAGTGGATTCCGCTTGCACAATCAGGACCAAAGGGAATCCTTCTCTGGAGTTAGCATGGTCTTCCAAGACCTGGAGACGCTCCCCAACCAACGGCATCTCTACGGCTATACGCCCAACTACTATTATGATAGTGGCACAATCGGCTATCCGACTGCCAGTTGGACTCCGCTTCAGAACCTGCCCCTGATGTTTGACACGGTCGAGATTAAGAACCGCGCCTCACTCTGGGGGGTAGAATGGATGTATCTGTATCGGTGCCATCCGAATCAGCATGGCGGGCTTTTTGAATTCTTCCTGGGAGCTCGATACTTGGAGTTCAACGAGCAGTTTGAGGTGGATGCTAAGGGCCGTCGATTTGAATATGATGCGCAGGGGAATGTGGTTGGGCCGAGGAGCATCCTCGCCGACAGCAACTGGATGAACAAGGCCGACAACCATATTGTCGGTCCGCAGATCGGGGCGAGGTACTTCAAGACGACGGGGCGGTGGACATTCTCCACGGAAGGCCGTTTCCTGGCCGGTTTCAATTCGCAGAACATCCGCCAACGCGGGACCCTCGGTTCGAAGCTGGCAGATGCCTGGGGAGTGGACGATGGGGTGGAAGAACAAGAGTTTGAATGGGAGAGTGGGCCTCCTGGCTCGCCATACGTCCCCTTAGCCATGCGGCCGGTTACGTTCAACCATGTTGAGCATGAGAATGAGTGGAGCCCGGCGGTTGAATTGCGGCTGGAGGCCAAGTACCAGATTACCCGAGCCCTCTCGGCCCGCTTCGGTTGGGATGTCTTCTGGGTCGACGGGATCGCCCGACCGGCTGACATGATCGACTACACCCTTTCGGACTCGCAGACCTTCGGGATCAACAAGGCTCATAACCGCCAGGATGTGCTTGTGCAAGGTTGGAACATCGGTATTGAACTGAACCGGTAGACTGCTGGACTGCCAGAGAGAAGTTGCCAACGGGAGGCGTTACGGCCTTCCGTTGTGCGTTCTGTATGCCGAGCATGTTTGACGGTTTGGAGGTGCAAGTCCTCTCCCAACCTG
>CAZLDQ010000461.1:0-1873 GCA_964558295.1 uncultured Planctomycetaceae bacterium
ACACAACCCCCGCCGCGCCCACGCCCCAGGCGCGCGGCTGAGATCCGGGGCAAGGTAGCAGACACAAACGCAGGGATTGCGACATGGCGACAGCGACGGACAACATCAGTGACCAAGCGGCTGCGGTACGCGATGCAGCACTAGACTACCTGGCACGCGGCTGGGCTCCGATCTCCATCCCCTTCCGGTCGAAAAACCCCAATCGGCCTGGATGGGAGAAAGAGCGGCTAACCGACGCCGACATCCACCGAGAGTTCAGCGGTACCCCGCGGAATATCGGCGTTCTGCTGGGCGAGCCCTCCGGTTGGCTGATCGACATCGACCTTGACCACGAGACCACCGTGAGGCTCGCGCCGTCTTATCTGCCGCAGACCGACGCAGTTTTCGGCCGTCTATCGAAACCTCGCTCCCATTGGCTCTACCGCGTAACCGGTCCGATCAAGACCAAGAAGTTCAAGAGCCCCTCTGCCGGAATGCTTGTGGAGTTGAGGGGAACCGGACTTCAGACGGTTTTTCCCCCGAGCATCCACGAGAAGGGCGAGCGGATCGAGTGGGACGAAGACGGCGAGCCCTCGCTGATAGCGCCAGACGTTTTGCTCAAGGCGGTCAGTGAGTTGGCATCTGCCGCACGCGCAGAGCTGGGTGATACGGTCAAGCCGAGCAAGGTCACCGAATCGCATAACAGCGGCGAGCAGCGGGTTAAGGACTGTCTGCAAGCCATGCTCCGCATGAACATGGTCGACCACAACGACGGTTCATCGCGGCTCTACGCTGCCGCCTGTCGGGCCGTGGAGCACGACCTGACCGACTTCGACGCGGTGAGCACGATTCGGGCGTATGCGATGGCATCGCCGTTCCCCCGGCAGTGGTCGGACGATGAGATTCTCCAGCGGGTCAAGCAGGCCGAAGATAATGTCGAGCGCGGCAAGGCGCTTCTGAAGTCTGGCGGAACGACCGATGGGCAGAGGCGATCGAACCCCATCATTGTAGCTAGTGCCGGCGAGTTCAATCTGACCGACCTTGGCAACGCCCAGCGTTTCGCGGCACGTCACGGGGATAAGGTTCGTTACTGCCATCAGTGGAGCAAGTGGCTGGTGTGGGACACGAAGCGATGGGCCATCGACCAGACCGGCGCAGTGGAGCGACTAGCTAAGGAGACCGTCAAGGCGATGCTTGCGGAGGCGTCCCAGGAACAGGACGACAACCGCCGCCGCGCACTGACGCGGCACGCCCTCGCGTCGGAATCGGCTACCAAGATAGCGGCCATGTTGCGGCTGGCGCAAAGCGAGCCCAGAATCCCGGTTCTCCCGGCAGACCTCGACACCGACCACTGGCTGCTAAACGTCCGGAACGGAACGATCAACCTGAAGACAATGGAGCTTCAGGAGCATCGGCAGTCGGACATGATAACCAAGCTCGCTCCCGTCGAGTTCGACATGGACGCGACCTGCCCGACTTGGGAACGGGTTATCCGGGACATCACCCGCCAACGTGAACGGCTCGTCCGTTATATCCAGCGAGTATGTGGCATGTGCCTCACCGGCTCGGTGCTGGAGCAAATCTTGAACATCTTCTACGGCTCCGGCTGCAACGGCAAGAGCACACTGCTGGAGACGCTGCTGGCCCTGCTGGGCGAAGATTATGCCATTAAGGCCCCGCACGACCTATTGCTGGCGAAGAAGGGCGAGCATCCGACCGAGCGGGCCGACCTGCTGGGCAAGCGCCTCGTGGTGTGCGTCGAGACCGACGGCGGCCGGCGGTTGGCTGAATCCCTAGTCAAGGAACTGACCGGGAACGACACCATCCGAGCGCGTCGCATGCGGGAGGACTTCTGGCAGTTTCGGCCGACCCACAAGATCATCTTGGCCACGAA
>CAZLDQ010000462.1:0-1843 GCA_964558295.1 uncultured Planctomycetaceae bacterium
CCCCAAGCCCCACCCCACCCGAGGCGGTAAGGTGTTGGCTAACCAGGATTAATGTCGCCCAGGTCGTGTACGAGGACCGCCTGCTGGGCCGGAGACCGGCCGGCAACCGAGAAATCGTGAGGCCAAACGCTCGAAAGAGCAAAAGTGGAGCGAGTTTACTGCCCCATTCTCCCCCACGCAAGCCCAGCTTGCCCAACCACCGGCTTTTCTCCCCTGGCCTCGACCTCTACAATAACTGGCGATTCCTTACGGAACAGACGCGACACGCATGATCTACCCGGAAAACCACTCTCCGATTGGAGTCTTGCTTAGCGGAGGTCTCGACAGCAGTATCCTTTTGGGCTATCTGCTGGCCCAAGGCTTCGAGGTACAGCCGTTTTACGTGCGTTGTGGCTTGGCCTGGGAACCCGAGGAGGTACGTGCTGTCCAGAGTTATCTGGCGGCGATAGGCCCCATGCGATTGCACGAACTCGTCGTGCTGGAACTTCCGCTCAGCGACCTTTATGAGAACCACTGGAGCCGGACGGGCCTGGACGTGCCGGGAGCGACCAGCCCCGACAACGCAGTCTATCTGCCTGGCCGCAACGCGCTGTTGATTATCAAAGCCGCCCTGTGGTGTCAATTGCACGGAATCCGGCAGTTGGCCCTCGGCGTCCTGGGAACCAGCCCCTTTGCCGATGCGAGCGGCGAGTTCTTCACCGCCCTGCAGACGGCGTTGAACTGTAACCCCGATGGTCCGATCCGGCTGCTGCGGCCCCTGGCCGACATGACCAAACTCCAAGTCATGGAATTGGGCTGCGGTCTGCCGCTTGAGCACACGTTTTCCTGCATCGCCCCCCAAAGCGGCTTGCATTGTGGACGGTGCAACAAGTGCATGGAGCGTCAGTCCGCTTTCGCCCAGGTGAGGGCCAAGGACCCCACCCGCTACGCGACTGCTCCACAATTCCCCACGGAGATTCCTTGACCACCATGCCCTCTCAGGAAGCCATGTTCCGCGTCTCCCGCGAAATCGACTTTTGCTATGGCCACCGCCTGCTGAATTACGAAGGAAAGTGCCGCTATCTGCACGGCCACAACGGTCGGGTGATTATCACAATCGAAGCGTCCGAGCTCGACCGTCGAGGTATGGTCTTCGACTTCTCTGACATCAAAGAAGTCGTCAGCCGCTGGATTGACGAACAGTTGGACCACCGGATGATCTTGTGCCGCGACGACCCGTTGGTCCCCATGCTAGAGAAGCAGGGAGAGTCGGTCTACCTGATGGAGACCAACCCCACAGCCGAGAACCTTGCCAAACTGATCTTCGACTACGCCGCCGGCCAGGGCTTCCCTGTCGTGGAAGTCCGGTTTTGGGAGACACCGCGTTGTTATGCCACGTACGCGTCCGAAGGCCGTACGGGTCCCTAACCCCCAGGACTGCCGCCAACGCGGTCTTTTTCCGGAGCAGTCCGCAGATTTGAGGAGGAGACTCAATGAATCGCTGGAGGAAGACTCTCGTCGTTTTGGCCGTGGTAACAACGGTTGTACTCTCAACAACCCTGTCGGCCGAAGCGTGCGGCCCATGCGGGCTGTTCGGGAGAAACTGCACCGTGAGCTATGCCCCAGCCGTCACCTGTACGACCTGCGTCCCGACCACCGCCTGCACCACCTGCGCGGTGCCCACGACCGCTTGCTACACCCCGGCCGTCACGTGCTCCACCTGCGTGCCAACCACCGCCTGCTATGCCCCGGCCTGTCCCACCGGTTGCGTCACAGGATGCGCCACAGGAACCTTCTATCTCTGGTAGATGGACCCTGAGGCGTGCAATGACGCCAAGAAAAAATTACCGTCCGGGCGGTCCTC
>CAZLDQ010000463.1:0-1791 GCA_964558295.1 uncultured Planctomycetaceae bacterium
GTTGGGAGAGGACTTGCACCTCCAAACCGTCAAACATGCTCGGCATACAGAGAAAACGGCCGCCCAGCATCGGTAAGACGCTGGACGGCCGCTGATGTGGGCCCACGTTGTGGCACGGTTCGGACGCTCACCACTGCGGGAACACGCAGTAGTCGCGTTGGGCATCGAAGTCAATGGGAACGGCTCCTGACACCTTTTCTCACGCGACACCTTTTCTCACGCTTTTCGTACGCCTTTTCTCGCGAGTTACCCTTCCAAAGTGCCATTGGCCGCGAGCGGCTCCTTCGCCCAATCCGGGGCTGAACGGGGGGCAGGATACAGCCCATTGAAATCTGCGATTTCATGGTCGCCTCCTTGGTCGCGCCGAAACAATTTCCCATACCGGGAAAAAATCAAACAA
This sequence comes from uncultured Planctomycetaceae bacterium, assembly GCA_964558295.1. GTDB lineage: Bacteria > Planctomycetota > Planctomycetia > Pirellulales > Thermoguttaceae > JBDKTH01. The sequence continues at coordinate 401 of CAZLDQ010000463.1, forward strand.
CCTGTATGGTCTCGACCTGACCAATCGGCACCGTCCACTTCCGCACTTGAGCGATGGTATTCTGCGCTGCCCCGGATAATTTCGAGTCCATAGCCAGGATGCTCGGGATGTATCTCTACGGGCATGTTGGCGTGAAGAATCAGCCTACGATTGTCTAGAAAGCGACCACCACCGCCGTAAGTCGTCCCCCAAGGCCAAAGAGCGAGAGCATGAAGCCACGGCGCCCTACTAACGGCAGTCCACGAGTCGGTATAGCCCGGTCGATAGGCCCCACCGTGGCAAAAGCACACCACCAGGTTGCCATCAGGAGAAAGATCACATCTTTCTTCATAGATTCGCCCGTGGAACCATGCACCTGACTCAAATGCGTCATTGTCCATACGCCACCGCAGCAAATGATACCACTTGCTGGGGCCGCGTCGAAGGATCAGCGCGACAGGCGCGTCACGAGCAACAATTATGAACAGCCGACACAAAGGCTTAGCCTTAGTTCTAATGGTGGATGTTGACTCCATAGCTCCCCTCATGCAATTGGTACTTCAGGTGGCCATGTTGGGTACGAACTACCACCGCAGTTCCACCAGTCGTACTTATACTCGCACATATCGCGGTGGTAAGCTGCCCATTCACGTTGGTATTTATGCCCGTCATCCCCGCCACCGAAGCACTTCGTGTCCAAATTGTACCGAGCATTGAAACAGTCGTTCCAACCTTTCATTCTTCTGTCTAACTCGTCGCAACTCACGAATAGAGTGTTACCCGTGCATACGGGAGGCACATTGGTTTTGCACTTGTCGATGACCTGATCCCGTAGCGTCTTGTACTCGCCCGGTGTACAGTCTCCGGAAGGGCACTTGTTTTGTCCCGGCGGTTTGGGCGTTCCAGGCTGGAACGGTCCTGGCGCAGGGGGAGCGTCTGGAAGCGGCGGGTAGTCGGGACGCGGAGAAGGGAAAGGAGGCAGCAGTGGCGGCTTTGGTCCCAAGATCGGGTTGCCCGGTTGGATTGGTGGGAGTGGACGAACGGGGGCCGGAATTGGACGAACGGGCATGGGAATTGGGCGTGGTAAGACTGGCGTTGGCCGCAAACACGCCGTACACGGTCCTATCCACAATCCGAACGGATCGACGAAATTGACAGAGCTATCGCCAACGTACTCATAAAGGTTCATCCCGCCCGCAGTGCCAATCGGATCCTGTCGATTCCAGCGGCCGAGGTGGGGAATGAGGATGCGGTGACGGACATGGTACAACGCAACAGGACTATCCCAGCGGTAGCCGCAGTAGAGGGTCTCCCAGTCGTAGAGGGACGAAGTGCGCGAACCGAACGATGCGGCCAAGAATCGCGGCGCGCCGTCGGCGGTGTAGGCGGGGCGGGCTTGCATTGCGCCGGGG
>CAZLDQ010000464.1:0-1784 GCA_964558295.1 uncultured Planctomycetaceae bacterium
CTGTGACGTCCATTTTATACCTTATCAGGCTGTCCAGTTTCTTCCGTCCACCGCAATCTTCTGGAATGCGGTCGTTGACCTAACAAAGAACAACTCAAAGTACTTCTCGGTTAAGATAGGAGGGTCGACGAAGCCAAATTCCCCTGATCCCAAGAACCCGGAGTATCACAAATGGCTCGAAATTACGTCAAGGAAGACTGGACAAACCGTATATGTTGACGACGGCTTTTCGCCGGGTGGAGGGTTCGTGCATAATGATCCACCAGATTGTGGCTGGCCTGTCGATGAGTATTGATCCTCGGGAAACTAATGTCACGTCATCCCCAGTCGACGGGCAGGGGAGAATGGTCGAAGAAACCTCGCAACCGTTTGGAATCGCAGGTGGTTTTCGCGAGACGGTCGCGCACGGCGTCGTTGAGATGGACGACGGTCGCGGGGACGAAGTTGGGTAACTCGCTGTACTTGAGGTGGGACCAGAGGTACTCCACCGGATTCAGTTCAGGAGCATAGGGTGGAAGCTTTTCCAGGGTCAATCGAGGGTAGTCGTGGAGCACTTGGCGAATGGGTTCGCCCTTGTGCATGGGACCGGCGTCCCAAACCACGATCACCGGTTTGCGCAGATGTCGCAGGAACCCGCGGAGAAACGCCGGCGTCCGAGTGGCATTTACAAAGGTCCGCCAATAGAGGCCCTGACGTTAGCGGCGGGGAGAAAGGGTCAGCGCGGCGGTCACCGAAACCCGTTCCCGGTGGGTGCCCTTGGTCTTCAGGATGGGCGTTTGGCCCTCTGGCGCCAGCGTACGTCGGACCAGCGGCGACATCAAGAAGCCGCTTTCGTCGATCAAGACGAGGTGCGCTCGCTGACGCCGCGCCCTTTTTTTATCCGCGGCCACTCCTCGCGCAGCCACCGGCGAATCTCCCACTCGTTGCGCTCGCGGGACTGCCGCGCCGGCTTCTGCGAGGTGACGTGCCGCTGCGTCAACCACTGGTTGAGATAGCGGGGATGGAACTGCTTGCCAAGCGTCCGCGCGATCAACTCGGCCACGCGCGGCGCGGTTCACAACTCAGTGGGGAAGCCAAACTCCGTTGGCGAGCGGCGAAACCACTGCAAGACTTCCCGCTCTTCCTCGGGGGAAAGCTTGGGCTTGCGTCCCGTGGCTGGCCGGGCCTTCAGCCCCCACATATCCTCCTGGCGGTAGGCGTGCATCCAACGCTGCACGCTGCGCAGATCGACATCCACAAAATCGGCGACTTCCTGTTGCGTATCGCCCGAGTGAACCCGGTCGACGGCCAGACGCCGCCGTTCCAACTCGGCTGGAGTTCCTTTGGATCTCATACCATCCTATACGCATGCCCATAGCCCAATGTTCACGACTTAAGCTTTCTGAGGATCAATAGGTGTCGCTTGTCACTGATCCTGCGATGTATGTTTGCCCCAAGGTGTAATCATGGACGTCCCTAGTCTGCGTCTCGCGTTCGCTCCTCCGCAGTATCGAACGATTGCGTTCCTTGCCGTAACGATCGCGACTATTGTCGTTGTTACCTCAGGCTGTGCAGAGAGAACTCGCACACTGCCGGTAGATGTGATTGCAGAAGTCAAAGCATTGGGAGGGACGGTCGAAGTCGATGAAGTAAGGCCAAGCAAGCCAGTGATCGCGATAGATTTGTCGTTTACAAACGCAGACAATGCGGCGACCGATTACATCAAAGATTTAGCCACGCTTCGGTCTTTGATGTAGTGTTTCAGCCCAAATGGCACAGCGGCTAAGGTAGGTGACGGCCTCCTC
>CAZLDQ010000465.1:0-1774 GCA_964558295.1 uncultured Planctomycetaceae bacterium
TGGCAGGTCGGTAGCTGAAGCACGCGACACGCACTACCACAATCCGCCCGACTACCTAGTTCTTGAACCGGAAGATACTTCCACGCGGACTCGGAATCTGCAGCAGACCAACACGAACGGGTACAAGTGGCAAGGAACCCCAAAGCAGTTTGAGCAAGCAAAGAAGGTTGTCGAGAGCTGGGGTAAGGATGGGCGCGTCTAGAGGGCTACACGAGATGTCGAAGTTCTACTTCGCCAGTTGCTTGCCCAGTTCCCGTATCGTTTGGACACAAATTTTGCAAAACTGGATCGCATCGTGCATCCAGCAATTGAATCGTTCAAGACGCGTGTCTGCAACATGGTGGTTCACGGAAAGACTGTCGCCGAGTGGTATCGCCTTCTTAAGAACGGCTCAAATGAACAGATCAGGGGCGCTCTTCAGGATCATCTGGAAATAGTAGACAGGGATGCGGATCAGCTGGTGAAATGATTTTGCCTGTGAAGCGACTCACTCCGTATTGAAAATAAGTTGGATCGATTTCGCAGGCATACGACCGGCGTCCGATGATGCGGGCAGCCAAGGAGGCGGTGAATAGTCCGCCGAACGGTTCCCACACCACGTCTCCCGGATCGGATGACGCCTCGATAATCATTGTCATCAGATCCAGAGGCTTTTGATTGAGGTGAACCGCCTTCCCATTGGGGGCCCTCAATCGCTCCGCCCCGTTTACAGGAGGACGGTCCCAGACGTTGGGCTTCCCGTGAGGGCAGTAAAACTTGGCTCGCATCTTTGCCCAATCTTCGCCAGACGCAGGCTTCTTTCCGTCAAGGGAAAAGTATGGACGTCCCTCGGGCTTGCCGTGCGTATTGGCGTATTCCTGCATCTTCTGGAACATTTCCGGCGGCGGAAAATACCAGAGGTGCCCCTGGTCCAGATACTTGCGTACTGCTGCATCAGCCACTCCACATGCCTCGTTGGCCTTCCTGATGTTGAGACCGGTACGCTTCCACTCCGAGAGCAACCACGCCTTCAGCGACATTCCATTGACGCGTGCTTCGAATACGTACTGAACGCAGATTTCCGATACAACCGGAAACCGACGAATCTTCTTCGTGTTCACGTTGCCGGCAATGTGCGCGACCGTCTTGTTCCAAATATTGGCGTTCTGATAGCGCCAGCCGTATCGCTCTAACACCGGGTGAACGGCGGCCCACCCGATCTCTGAGTTCCAGAACCAAAGAGTTGTCTGAGCGGTTGCCGCCCTCGACCAAGCAGCAACATGAGGCTCATACCAATCTGGCATTCCAATGTGATCAGAGGTGTCACCCTCGAAGCCCAAGACTCCGTATGCACCATCGGAAACGATGACCGTTGGGCGATCCCAGGTCACATATTCGTGCAGGCTATCGCCCAGAACCAATTTGGTCAGATCATCCTGCCAGACCGGAGCAACTGGTCCATTGGCCAACTCAACCGACTTGCCTCGGCCCACGGTGCTGGTGGGGGCGTGTTTGGCACGCCGGCCCCGCGTCCCGGCCTTGCTCTTTCTGTCTGCCGTTTGCATCTCGCTCGCAAACCTTCTTTCGGTGGCCGCACCGACTCGGCCATAATCGTGTCGCGGCCTGATACGGTCCGCACCTACCGCAACTTAAACCCGTCGCGGACCAGTCTACACGAAACCGCCCCGGTTCTGAAGTCGAAACCGCCCGCTACTCCGTCGCCACCACCTGCCCCCGCCACCAGGCGAAGGCCACCCGTTCCACACGGCGACCCCGGTTGTCCTTGCGCGTCAGC
>CAZLDQ010000466.1:0-1772 GCA_964558295.1 uncultured Planctomycetaceae bacterium
TGTATCAGGAGTACGCTTGAGAAAAGGCGGAAGGATAAATGATAAAGGATGTAGGAAGGACTCGAACCTTTCGGCTCAACGTTCCACTAAAGTAATGGACAGGCTATCATTACTCTTTGCACCCTGACGGTTTTCTTGTAAATCAGGACACGTTATTCGCCATTTAACATTCAGCCTTTGTCATTCAGCATTATGTCCACCCCCCCCAGCGAACCGGTCAACCAGGATCGTACGTTCTCGATTGAGGTCTCCGATCGGGTCAAGCGGCTGCCTCCGTATCTGTTTGCCCGGATTAACCAACTGATGTATCAGAAGCGTCGGGCGGGGGAGGATGTGATCGACTTGGGGATGGGGAATCCCAGCGATCCGCCGCAGGATCTGGTTATTGACAAACTGGCCGAAGCAGCTCGCGACCCGAAGAATCATGGCTACAGTGAGGCCAAGGGGCTGTTGAGCCTGCGCCGGGAAGTGGCCAGCAAGTATTTTAAGCATCACGGGGTGCACCTCGATCCGGAGCGGGAAGTCGTCGTGTGCCTTGGATCGAAGGAAGGATTCAGCCATCTGTGTCTGGCCCTGATTGGTCCGGGCGATACGGCGATTGTGCCGGCGCCGACCTATCCAGCCCACGCCTATGCGGTGGCGTTGGCTTCCGGGAATGCCATCCTTTTGGAGGTAGTCGACACGGAGAAGTTGCTTTCGAATATTGCCTATACCTGCCAGCATCTCCAGCCGCGTCCGAAGATGCTGGTCGTCAATTACCCCCATAACCCCACCACCACGGTTGTTGAACCGGAATTCTACGTGGAAGTGGTGAAGCTGGCCAAGCGGTATGGGTTCATGGTCGTCAGCGACATGGCCTATGCCGACGTACAGTTCGACGGCTACAAAGCCCCCAGCTTCCTTTCGGCCCCGGGAGCCCTCGACGTGGGCGTCGAACTGACCACAATGAGCAAGGGCTACAATATGGCCGGTTGGCGGGTTGGTTTCTGTGCGGGGAATGCGGAAATGGTTCGCGCCCTGTCGACGATCAAGACCTACTACGACTACGGCATGTTTACCCCGATTCAGATCGCCGCGATTATGGCTCTGCGCCACACGGATGCCGCCGTGGAAGAGCAGGCGATGATCTACCAACGGCGCCGCGATGTGCTCTGCGACGGCCTGGAGCGGCTCGGCTGGCCCATCGAACGACCGAAGGCCACGATGTTCGTCTGGGCCAAGATTCCCGAGCCATGGGCCAGCCAGATGAATGCCTTCGATTTCGCCATGAAACTTCTCAAAGAGGCCGATGTCGTCGTCAGCCCTGGCGCGGGGTTTGGTCCGGCGGGCGAAGGCTATTTGCGTCTGGCCTTGGTGGAAAACGAGAATCGTATCCGCCAGGCGGTCCGCCAGATTGGGCGTTGCCTTGGCACCAAAGTAGGGACTGTAGCGAAAGAGTAACGCCCCTCGGTTGCCCCCCCCGCTACTGCGGTCGCCGTTGGGCAAGCAAGCCGGGGAACTACCCGGCCCATCCCGGTTCCGCTATAATGCAACGACCCGCCCAACTTGAGGAAAACTCTGCGCGGATCGTACGGACTGGCAAAAAAGTGAGGGCTCTTGCTCGCCGGAACAAGAGCCCTCGGTAGTGGCTGCCCGAACATGCAAACAGCGGAGTTCACTTGCTCGGAGACCCGCAGCCAGTAAGAACCTATCGGGATGACCCCTTCGTAGACTTTAAGTCCTCAGATGACACAACTCGCAAAGCTTGCTCTGGAAGACGGAACCGTGTTCAC
>CAZLDQ010000467.1:0-1767 GCA_964558295.1 uncultured Planctomycetaceae bacterium
CCGGAACTGGAGTTTGCATCGTCGCCACGGTCCTGGCCGTGGGGGGCGTGGTGGGGGGGGGGGGTTGGGGGGGGGGTGGCGGGGGGGGCGGAGTATCCGTGCCGATGGGTGTATGTCTCCCGAGGGTTACACAAGGATCAGGATGTTGAGGATATCCGGGGGATTGTCGGGACGGCGGCCGCACACGGCGTGAATGGGATGGTTCTGTCGGCCGGGCTGGATCGCCTTGATCGCCAGCCGGCCACGTATCGCAAGCGGCTCCAAGAGGTGCGCGAGCTTTGCGAGAAGCATCAAGTGGAGATCATCCCACTTGTTTTCTCGGTCGGCTATGGGAGTGGGTTGGAGTATGACCGCAATTTGGCCGAAGGGCTTTGGGTCCAAAACGCTCGCTTTGTCGTCCAAGGGCAAGAAGCCCGATTCCAGAGCGATATGCCAGTGAAGATCGCCGGTGGTGGGTTCGAAGACTGCAAGGGCAACCGGGTCACGGGGAGCCGGTTTCACGATGAGCCAGGCAAGGTGAGCTTTGTCGACCGAGAGGTGGCCAAACAGGGGAAGGCTTCGTTGCGGTTTGAAGGGTTTGGCCGATCGCCCCACGGCCACGGGCGCGTGATGTTCGAGGTGGCGGTGCGGCCGCACCGTTCGTATCGGGTGAGCTGTTGGGTCAAAACGGAGAACCTCCAGCCGGCCGGCTGTTTTCGGGTGCAGGTGCTCGCCGAGGGCCGATCGTTGGCTTCGGTGGAACCGCGGGTCGAGTCGACCGGTGACTGGCGCGAAGTGGTTCTTGGCTTCAATAGCCTGAACGGTGACAAGGTGAGTATTTATGCGGGCGTGTGGGGGGGCAAGAGCGGGCGGTTTTGGGTTGACGATCTGCGGATCGAGGAGGTGGGACTGGTCAATGTGCTCCGCCGGCCGGGGACGCCCGTGGTCGTGCGTGATGCGTCGACAGGCACCGTCTACGAGGAGGGACGCGACTTCGCCCCGATCGCCGATCCCAAGCTCAACTTCCGCTTCGACCACCCGGGCCCGGCGATTCGGCTGCTGCCCGGGAGCCGCCTTCGCGATGGGCAGACGCTTGCCGTGAGCTACTATCATGGCATGGCGATCAATAATGGCCAAGTGACGGTCTGCATGTCGGAGCCGAAGCTCTATGAGCATTGGCAGACGCAAACGCGACTGATCCAAGACGCTTTGGCGCCGAAGCGGTGGCTGTTGAGTATGGACGAGATTCGCGCGGGGGGAACCTGCGAGGCGTGCAAAGCCCGTCGGCTCTCGATGGCCCAGATGCTTGGCGACTGTATTACCCGACAGTGTGAAATGATTCGCCAAGTGAATCGGCAAGCCGAAGTGTTCATCTGGTCCGATATGCTCGATCCGAACCACAACGCCCATGCCAATTACTACCTGGTCGACGGCGACTACACGGGATCGTGGAACTACGTGCCGAAGGATCTTCGAATTGTCTGTTGGTATTCGGAGAAACGCAATGAGAGTCTGGCCCATTTTTCCCGCCTCGGATTCAAGACGTTGGCCGGAGCCTATTACGACGGCGACACGCTGGAGAACCCCAAAGGCTGGCTGGAATCGCTTGACCGCACGCCGGGCGCAGTGGGAATCATGTATACGACCTGGCAGAACAAGTATGAATTGCTCGGTCCGTTTGGGGATCTGGTGCGGGCGTGGAAGGAAGGCGGGGGCAATAGGGGGCGGTGAGCTGGGGAGGGGGGGGAGGTTTGGGTAGCGGGGGCGGGCTCGCCCGGCGTTGGGGGG
>CAZLDQ010000468.1:0-1746 GCA_964558295.1 uncultured Planctomycetaceae bacterium
TGTAGATTTGCAGTGTCTGATATTTCGCCAATCCTGGCGTGACCATTACTCTCGTAGCGAAGTCTGGGGGATCCCACATCCAGGAATTATTTTCGACGACGGCACTCTGGTGGAAGAAATAATTCAGGGAGCCATGAACCTTATAAAGACGGACATGCTTCCTAGGGTTATAAACTGTCTTGATGCGACTTCCATGGCAAACCCGTTCAGGTAGAAGCAATGACTGATTGATGGCACGCCAGTCGGTCTTGCGCTGCACACCGCCAGCGAATCCGCTTGTATAGTGGATGCCTACCGAGTCACAGGCGTACTCGAACAGCATGTCGTAGTTCGGCGTCAGCACATGAAGAACACGATCTCCCTCTGGAAGTGTGTCAACTAGGCGTTTGAATAAGCGAGTCGCTGGCCAAGTTGCATCGCCTTTAGAGATTTTGAATGCACACTCCCGATCAATCGATGCGACAAACTGACCTGTGGCAACAGTAATCTTTTGAAGCAAGGTCGCATCAGTGACCTTATCCAGCGCCGATTCCAGGTCTGTGCCGTTTTGTAGCGATATTAGCACTTTATTCCATTGTTGCACCTGTTCGGACGATTGGACGTCGGGAATAACGCTGCGAGAAAGATGCCCTTGTAGAGCCGACATGCCAAAACGGTCATCAAGAGCGCATGACATTCCTGTTCCGAAAAACACGAAAGGCTTGTCGCGAAAGAAATCGCGTATGGAATTGATGGCGACTTCCTCTGTCAGGGGGGGAGTGTCGAGGATTGAGGGTTATCCATCTTGCCCTCCCTCGACTGGCAGTGATGGAATGGTCGGTGTGGCAACTTCTGCTGCTGTCAGAGCCCGTGGCGTCGTCTCGACGGGTGACAAAGGCGGTATCTCGTTTCCGGTTGCTGCCCCCAAGTCCTTGAATTTTCGGGCAGCGGGCAGAACCCTGGCTTCCATCGAGCCGATGGCGCTGTTGTAGGCGGCGTTGGCCTTCTCCAGCCCCTTGCCGATGTCCCCAAGGTGCTCGGCCATGGTCTTCATGCGCTCGTAGAGCTGTTTCCCGAGGTCGCTGATATCCTGGGCGTTCTTGGCAATTTGTTCCTGTCGCCAGCCATAGGCCACGGCGCGCAGAAGCGCGATGAGCGTCGTGGGGGTCGCCAGAACCACACGCTGTTCCAGTCCGTCCTCGATGAGGGTGTGGTCGGCATCCACTGCCGCGCCGAAAAAGGACTCGCCGGGGATAAACATCACCACGAACTCTGGGGCCTTGGAGAACTGGCTCCAGTAGGACTTGGACGCAAGGGTGTTCATGTGACTGCGGATCTGCGCCGCATGCCGAGTCATGGCCGTGGTGCGCGCCTCTTCCGACTCAGCGGCGACGGCGTCGAGGTACGCTTCCAGGGAGACCTTCGCATCCACGACGATTTCGCGTTCGGCCGGCAGTCGCACGACGAGGTCGGGACGCTGACGGCCTTCCCCTGCCTGCGCCGCGTTCCGCGACGCGGCAGGCAGGTCGGTGTTGGCGGTGACCTGCTCGGCGAAATCGCAGTGTTCCGACATCCCCGCCAACTCCACCACGCGGCGCAAAGTCATCTCGCCCCACCGGCCGCGCACCTGCGGCTTGCGCAGTGCCGTGACCAGATTCGCGGTTTCCTTTTGTAGCTGTTGCTGGCTCGTGGATAGGAGCTTTAATTGCTCCGTCAGGCCGGAATAGGCCTCCTGGTCGTTGTAGAAGTACTTGCAGACGTCCATCT
>CAZLDQ010000469.1:0-1729 GCA_964558295.1 uncultured Planctomycetaceae bacterium
TCTTGGAACGACGTTCGCCCCTGGCTGAACAGTTTGCCAAGGCCTTCGAGGCCCGGGGGTTCGTGGTGCGGTATTCCCAGTCGGCCCAGGAGGCCGTGGAAGCAGCCGCCGCGGAAACCGACCCCAACCCCAGTGAGGACCAAAAGGCGGCCGGGAACTACAAGAAGGGTCAGTGCCGGCTGTTTGGGCTGGAAATCGCCATCGAGACACCCAAGGGGGCCGTTCGATCGGGAAGAGACCGCAATGGCAACGCCTGGTCGATCGAGATGCCCTACCACTACGGCTACATCAAGCGGACCGAATCGGAAGCCGACGGGGACCATATCGACGTCTTCGTGGGGCCTCATCTCGACTCGGAGCTGGTGTTCGTGGTGGACCAAGTGCAACCAGACAGCGGCCAGTTTGACGAGCACAAGGTGATGCTAGGCTGGACCTCGGCCCAAGAGGCCAAAGACGCCTACCACGCCTGCTACGCCGAGGGGTGGAAGGGATTCGAGGACATTACCCCGATGACCTTGCCGCAGTTTAGGCGGTGGCTGAAAACGGGGGACAGCGGGCACCGGATCGCCGAGCAGGTCGAACGGTATGGCAAGGGCTACGACGAATCCAAGCACCCACGCAACGAGAAAGGGGAGTTTGCACGCAAAGGCGAAGGACAGGTCCACGGAGCCAGCCAGGAGGGCCCACAGCACCCTTTTGACGAGGCCGCCGAGGCCGAGCCCCATCGTCAGAAGGCGTTGGCCAAGATCCAGGCGACCTTGCAGGCCGCCAGTTACCTGTCACCGGACAAACAAGCCGCCTATGGAAAAGCGGCCCACCAGATCCTCCACGCGATGGGCGCGAAGGCCCTGGCTCGCTGGAACGCCAACGTGCGGAAGATTTTCTTCTACGCCTCCTCGGAAACGGTGGACCGATTGGCGCGATACGCGGACCCCACGATTCCCCCGGGGCGGATTGTGGGTACCTTTGTCGCGAGGAGACCGCCGGATAACCCGGTTTGCGACCTGTACCTCAACGGCGGCCAAGAACTCCAGGACCGATTCCCCAAGACGACCGCGGACAATTATGCCCACGAATTCGCCCATGCGATCGATCGGGACCCGGTCACAGGAAAACCGATGAGCGCCCGGTCGGACTGGGTGGAAGCATGGAAAGCGGAAGTGCAAAAGCTGGGGGCGATGATCGATCCCAATGCTCGCGTCTATCCCCATGAAGGGTTTGCCGAATTCGGACGGATCGCCTGGAACTATCCCGAATTCGCCCGACGCCACTGCCCACGATGCTGGAAGTTCTGGAGTCAGGAGGGATTCGTTTGATTGTTTACAGACGCTCGATAGGCCGCCATGCTCTCTTTTATCTCAGCCACCATCTGCTCGATGACCTCTTGGGGCAACTCAGCGTCACTCTTTTCTGGCTCACGGTTCGCTTGCGCGGCCATGGATTGGTCCCACAATCGCTGGTAGACATCCGGCGGAAGCATCTGCTTGGCTTCTTCCCAGTCCCAATAGTCCATATGCACGCCATCGAAGTCCATACTTCCCGTAAACGCGGGAACAGCGATCATCTGTTCTTCAGGCGACAAATCCTCCCATTTCATTCTGCACCTCCGCCGTCGTTCGGGTCCGCAAGAACTCTTCCCTAGCATTATCGCCCCACCCCTCAAGAAAAGTCAAACAAAACGCACGCTATGAACGCCAAGCGTCCTGCCTCGCCCCGCCCGGCCGACGCC
>CAZLDQ010000470.1:0-1689 GCA_964558295.1 uncultured Planctomycetaceae bacterium
TGTGGTCTTGGGCTTGTGGTGGCACTGGTTCTGACCGGCTCCGCCGGGGGCGATATGTTGAGCGTCTTCAACGTCAATGACGCCGGCGGGCTGGACTTGGTCGTTTCCTCCGATCTCGGGGTCTCCGTCAATGCCATGACCAAAGAAACGGGCGCCGTGATGGGCGACGGATTTCAGTACGTCATCCTCCACGAAGGAGGCACCCTCCGCGGGTACACCATACGAAACGGCGCTATCGTCAACGACCTCGCCCGTGAATCCGACGCCCCGGACATCCTCTGCACCGGCGGCAACATGAACCCGGACATCAGCGGCGAGGATATGCCCGAGTACTTCAAATACCGGGACGATATCGGCTGGCATCGCACCGGCGACACCTACATGGATACCCGCGCTTATACCGCCATTGACACCATCGAAAATGCCCGCCTCGGCGCAATGGCCATGAAAACTCTTGGGGTTCAAGCCATCGCCATGGGATTCGGAGAAATGAACGCCGGCAACCCCGGCGATGAATTGAATATGTACGGCGTGTCCGCCGGGAACGGCAGTCTGTACGGCCTCGCCAACACCTCGAGCGGCTCTTTTTCCGCGGTCAACTATAGGGCCGCTACCGTGTGGAACAACGCCAATCTGATGGACCTGCACCGTATCAAGATGAGTTTGTATAACCCCGGCGGCGATGACTTCATGTGCTCTTTTGACTCCTCCGGCTCTTTTCTGGTGGTGTGGTCCCCGAGAACCAACGGCAGTTTCACCGTTCCCGCTCAGCAAGGCGTCAGTGTCAATCCCGGCCAAAGCAATGAAGCCCTGTTCCTGCAAGTCGGCAACGTCAACGCCTACCAGGCCACCGGCCCGGAAGAGGCCGTCATCTATCGCAAGGACGGCTCGGTCGAGGCCTGGTCGGCCCAGAGTAACGGTTCGATGACGTCGGTTCTGACGGCGAATATCGGCACCGGCGTGACGGCCATGCTCATCGGCGACGTCCTCGGCGACAGCCTGGAGGAATTGGTCGTGGCCAAAGGCAACTTCATCGAAGTCTGGGATCTGTCCAACGGTACCGCCGCTGCGCTCCAGGCCTCGTACACCGTGCCGACGGAGCTGCGGAAATTGGCCGTCGGCAACCTCGACGGGATCGGCAAGGCGGATATCATCGTCCTCACCGTCCCCCCCCCGCCGGCACCCCCCATTCCCGGGGCCGCGAACCGGGATACGATCGTACCGTGGGAAGACTTCGCCGCTCTGCAGAACCACTACGGTCAGAGCGTGACCGGCGACGCGTGGACCCAAGGCGACTTCACCGGCGACAACGTCGTCAATTTCGCCGACTTTGCCATCCTCCAGAACCATTACGGCCAGTCGAGCTCGCCGGCCGAGGCACCGGCGGCCCAAACCGCGGGCACGCCCTGCGGCCTGCCGGCCCTCGTCCTCCTCGGCCTCATCTTGATCGGCCTTGGAGGCCTGGCCCTGAAATCAGAGTAGCCGGAAGCATGGATAGCGTCGGTCCGCCCAACCCGCGGGCCGACGCATTGAGATCCGCAAACACGCTATCGAAAAACGGGTATTCAGACAAAGGTGAATGAAATGATCCTTAATGAACGTCGATACAGTGCCGCGTGTTTCCTGCGTTCACACCGCAGATCAACCGATGGCTTTACGCTGATCGAACTGCTGGTCGTGGTGGCGATC
>CAZLDQ010000471.1:0-1668 GCA_964558295.1 uncultured Planctomycetaceae bacterium
GGAAACTAACACGCCTTGCCTATCTTGTCAATACCGAACCTGTCCCGTTTCTGTCCCCCCCGTTTCTGTCCCAGACACCCGGATCTCGATATTCCGTCCACCGGAACGGGCGTGCTCGCGCCCTGCCAGCGAGCATCCCTCGAAGGCCTTGGCCGTGTGGCAGTCGCGCCTGCGTCTACTCGCTCGGCCGCCTCAAGCGTCGATGTGCCGTCTTCTCTGGGGGCTACTCTCCTTCACTCCGGGTGTCAGGATTCGGTGGAGCGGGACACCCTAGATCACTTGCCACGCCTACTATCCCTCCGATCAAGGGCCGCGCCGCAGACGAGAAGACAAATGAATACAGCAACACAAACGCCCACCAGAAGCCCCATTGCGAGGAGGGCACTATAGCCATGCTTTTCGGCGATAAGTGCAACTAACCCCAGGGCCCCGACGAGAAAGAGAATCGCGGTAATACATCCCCCGGTAGTCATTCAAGGATCCCCATGTTCCGCAGTTGCGCTGCACTCCATCAGCTATAGAACCAGTCCATTATCCCGCCAAAAGTGGCCGATATGGCCGCCGCAACGGTCGCCCCATGCTCGCCGTAGACAGATCGAAAGCTCGGAGTGAGGCCAGTGTTAAGCCACTGCCCAGCCGTCACGCCTTTGCCAGTCGCATAGTTGAAAAGCACGTCAGCGAACCCTTGGGCCGTATGTATAGCCCGTCGGCCTGCGGAAAACTCTTTCGTTAGGTACCTTCCTCGCGCAACGATGTCGTCAGGAGTCTGACCAGTAAGCCCAACTTGTTCCAACTTTTGCCAGACCTTATTTGGTACTAGCCTTTGGCCTGCTTCGTAAAACTTTCGATCCTCTGCACTGTAAGCCCAATAAGCCGCATCGTTTTCGCCGCCCTTCCTCGCCATGCTTCGTAGCTTGCTACCCACAGCGACGGAGAGGATGCTGCTCAAAAGCATCGAAGCGAGATACCGCTCCGTTTCCTGCGCAGGCAACTCATCCGCAACCATCCTATACGTCAACTTGATCGACTCGTAGAGCCCATAGGCAGAGAACGCGAGGCCCACCCATGGGACAGCCTTCTTGGCAAGTTCTCTTCCAACCTTTGTCACCACTATCTGCATTGTTGCGGACGTAGCTGCACCACCCGTCAGAGAGGCGGCGGCCATCTCCCACGTGCTTATCTCCCCCAGATGAGAAATGAGGCGAACCGGAGAGATTTTGCCCGTAGCAGAGAGATATGCCGCACCAAGCACAGGAAGTGCCATTGAGGTGAGGGTAGTTCCAATCGTGATAGCACTTATCGTGCCAATCAAGTCCCTACCTGTGGGGTCAGTGAAGTTGACTCCATCTCCGTGGCAGAAGAGGTATCTATGCAAGCTTTGCGGATCTGCAAGCCTCCCGAAGAACGGGTCCAGCCGATTAAACCGCCCCGTGTTCGGATCGTAGTACCGCTCGCGGAAATAGTTGAATCCCGTCAGCGAGTCGAACGGCTCGCTGTTGTACAGCCGCGACGTGAGGGCGTTGGCCGGATCGAACCCAATGGCGTTGCCGAAGGCGTCGAAGCGGTAGATCTGGTTGGAGAGCGGCAGGCCGAGGGCATCGACGAGCCCCCGCGTGCTGCCGTGGCCGTCCTTCAGGAGATAGAGCAGGCCGCTCGACGGGGCTTGTT
>CAZLDQ010000472.1:0-1646 GCA_964558295.1 uncultured Planctomycetaceae bacterium
CGAAAATGCAAAAATTGCGGATATTTCTCATACGCAAGGGGATGGGACAACCGAAAAGTCTTGGGACACCACGGGCAGCCAAAAATTGTAATAAATGACGCTCGGGACTGGTAGGGATGGACCTAGATTCCCCGGGAGAGGGAGTGCTGGCAACCCCTTCATTCTGTAGGGTCGTGCAACGCACCAATCGGCTAGAGCCAGAGCATTTCGTGCCGTGTCGGGCGGAGATGCACACAGGCCATCGTCGATATGTCTGCTTGCGAGAAAACGGTGGTTGCACGCACCCTACGGTTCAGAACCAGATCCGCACGCCGCCGAGCAGGGTGTTGGTGTGCGTGCTGTCGAGGTCCAGGTACTCGTAGCCCGTGTAGACCTCCACGCCATGGACGACCACGCCGACGGTGGTGTGGAAGCGGAACAGTTCGGCGCTGCCGAGCGTTCCCCAGTCGATCGACGAGCTCAATACCCAGGGCTTGCAGGGGAACAGGTCGACGCCGTAGGTGAAGTTGAAGCCCAACTCGGTGTCCGTGTCGTCGCTGAGCCAGTTGATCCCGACCCCGGTGCGGAACTGGATCGGCTCACTTTGGGCGAAGCGGAAGGTGAGGTTGCAGTCGCCCAGCCAAAGGTGATCGCGGCCGGCCCCACCAAACGACTCGTTGAAATAGTGCGTCTCGGCGTCGAGGTCAAAACGGGAGGTCGTGCTCACCAACAGATGGCTCCCCAGGCGGCTGAGCGAATCGAAATCCTCGGCGTATTCCACATCGAACCGCCCGCCCCAATGGCGGAGTCTGGCGGGCATGGGATCGAGCCACTGGCGCTCGGTGTCGCTAAGCCCTTTGAACTGGTAGGTCGAATCGATCACCAGATAGCCGGGCACGTGATCGTAGGGAAACCGGGGAAAGGAGGCCGGGACATCGAAGCTGTCGCCCAGACACGCGTACGGCGCCAAAAACGGCGCAGCCAGGCCCGCAAGACAAATCATGCCGAGGGCTGCCGTGGCTTCCGGCTCCAGCGTGTCGTCCTACGACGGTGAGTCGTCCGACGTTCTGCGCTGCGACCTAGTTTCCGGGGCACTTGGAGCTGCAGGGGCGGCCGGGGCGCCGGAAGAAGCCGACGGGACCCCGCGGACGTCGTCGCGCATCTGTTGGAGGTTGCCGTCTTGAGCAGCGGCGGTTCCAGCAAGAAAGGCCACCCCAAGGATCATCGTCCCCAACACAATCTGCCGGCCACTGTGTGCAAGCATCCTGGCCATTCTGATGTCCTCCTGCCCTTAGTTCTTCTGAGGGGATGCTAACAACACGAGAGTCAGGATTGCCTGTCAATCGCAGTTGGTCGGGAAACCGCGTCCGGTGGAGGATTCAGCGTTCCGGATGGATGGTCTGGCGGATCTGGTGTTCGGTGACCGGGCTGATGACGCCATGCTCGCAAATGAGCCCGCGGATCAGCCGAGCGGGGGTGACGTCGAAGGCCGGATTATAGACCTGGATGCCGTCGGGGGCGGTCTGGCGACCGAAGCCGTGGGTCACCTCGCGGGGATCACGCTGCTCGATGGGAATCGCGTCGCCCGAGGCGAGCGAGAGGTCGAAGGTGCTGCTCGGAGCGGCGATGTAGAAGGGAATCTGGTGGGCGGCGGCCAAGAGGGCCAC
>CAZLDQ010000473.1:0-1630 GCA_964558295.1 uncultured Planctomycetaceae bacterium
CACGAGGGCCTGGAGAACTTCATCACCGAGCTGGACCGCTCGTCGAACCGCATTGCCTTCAGCGTGGTCGTGGCCTCGATCATCCTGGGGTCGAGCATCATCATGCTGGCCAACACCGGACCCAAGTGGGGCGACACGCCCGTGCTGGGGCTGCTGGGCTTCATCGTTGCCGGCATCTGCGGCATCTGGCTGCTACTGTCCATTTTCCGCTCCGGACGACTGTAGCACCATCTCCAGTCAGCCTATGTTGCTTTCGCGTGGCACGGCCGGCTTGCCCGGCTGTGAAGCCCGGCGTCACACGACGGCCGTCGTGTTGCCCACCAAAAGGAGAAGCCCCCGGCACGGAGCCGAGGGCTTCCTGGTTCCCTGTGTATGCGTTGGCCACGGTTACTTGGCGTCAGCGTCCCCAGGCTTCGCCGCCCCGGTCTTTGGCGTTTCCGCCTTGGACGGCTCGTCGGGCTTCTTCTCGCCCTCGGCAGCCGGGGCCTCTCCGCCGGCCTTGGCTTCGCCGTCCAGCTTGATCGGCACGGTGCGTCCGACCTTCATACGCAGGATCTCCAAGTGGAAGTCCTTCTGTCCCTTCACCGCCGCCTCAAACTCCTTGACGGACATGACCGGCTTGTCGCCGACCTTGGTGATGATCTCAAAGGGCTTCAGCCCGCGAACATCGGCCACGCTACCCGACTCGACCTTGGAGATGATGACGCCGGGATCCTTGTCCGTCTTGAGGAAATAGTGGCGGACTTCCTGCGTCATGTCGCGCACCGTGAGTCCAAGCTCTTCGGACTTGAAGCGCGGGGCCGAGTTGTAGTGCGCCGGGCTCTGGACGATGGTGAACTCCTTGTTGACCAGCTTGCCGTCGGCGAAGAACGTGGCCGTGTACTTCTTGCCGAAGCCGAAATCGGTGAGTGCCCGCGTAAAGTTGTTTTCCATCGGAGCCCACGGCGTCGGCGCGCGTTCGAACGCCTCGACCGGAATGTTGTCGAAGCGGTCCCACGGGAAGTTCCCCGTGTAGCCTTCCTCTACGCGCACGTCCAGGGGCTTGGGCTCGCCCTCGACCTGGACGCGCAGCAGAATCCATTCGCTCTGCACGCCGGCCTCGGCAGCCGGCGATCCCGGATAGACGTACGAAATGATGGCCCCGGTGCGACCGTCGTTGGTCTCGTCGGACACCTTGTTGATGCGGGCCAGTTCGCGGTTGAGCGGGTGCAGCACCACGCCCATCCAGGCTATGCGGTGCTCCTCGGCCTCGGTGACCGGAACATTGCTCGGATCGCTGTTCTCGGAAAGCTTGGCGAGCAGTTCCTTGAACATCGCGCCCGGCATGGTCACCAGTCGCGAACTGCTCCAACGATCCTCGCCGCCGGGAGTGCGGCGGACCATGGGCACGGCCACCACGCGGCCGTCGAGGTCGAAGACGGTCTCGTCGTTGTGGTTGCCCGTGTTGGGATAAACCTGGTTGTCGTAGGACACTTCGTAGCCGAAAATGCGGAAGTGATTGTAGTAGGCGACGCGTTTCTCGCCCTGCACGCGGATGTCGGCGGCAAAAAGCATCTGCAGATACCGATCCGTGATGGGCGTATCGACGATCGAGACGGCTTGAGGGGCGGCCCGGTCGAGCGTCTCAAAA
>CAZLDQ010000474.1:0-1598 GCA_964558295.1 uncultured Planctomycetaceae bacterium
TGTTTTCCATTTTGCCGGCGAGCTTGCTCGCTGCATTGTGATCTGCTCTCCATATCAAGCGCACACCAAACACGGCAGACAAGGTGCGCCGGCTCAGTTCATCATTCAGCATGCATCATTGAGCATTCACCTCATTTCCCCTCGTGGGCCAGCTTACGCAGGGCATCGATGCCGCGTTCGATCACGGCGTCGTCGGCGGCGTAAGAGATGCGGAAGTGGGTGTCGCGGTGGCTGAAGACGCCACCGGGGATGACGAGGAGTTGGTACTTCTCGATCGCCCGATTGACGAATTCGGTGGCGGTACCCCAGGGGACCTTGGGGAAGGCGTAGAAGGCCCCGGCCGGGCAGACCATCTCGTAGTCGGCGGCCAAGCCTTGGACGCGCAGGTCGCGCTTGCGCTTGTAGGCGGCAAACTGCCGGGTCATGTCGACGTCCATGGCGACGGCCGTGGCCCACTGGAATGGGTGCGGGGCGCAGACGAACGTATACTGCTGGAGCTTGAGCATCTGTTGGATGATTGCCGCCGGTCCGTGCGCGAAACCGACGCGCCAGCCAGGCATGCCCAGCGATTTGCTGAAGCCGTCGAGCACCAGCGTTTGCTCGTTGAACGCGGCTGGGGAGACGAACGGCTCGTCGTAGCAGAAGCGGCTATAGATCTCGTCGCTGATCAGGGCGACGTTGCGTTCGGCGGCCAACGTGGCCAGTGCGCGGATTTCCTCGTGTGCGGTGACCACGCCCGTCGGATTGGCCGGACTGTTGAAGAGGATGACTTTGGTGCGTGGGGTGATCGCTGCGGCGACGCGGTCAACATTGATGCGGAAGTCGGGGTACGTGTCGATGTAGACGGCCTTCCCGCCAACGACGCCGATGAGCGCGTCGTACATTACGAAGAACGGATCGAAGAGGATCACTTCGTCGCCCGGGTTGACGAGGGTCATCAGGGCCAAGACCAACCCGCCGCTGGTGCCGGAGGTGACAAACACCTCGCGGTCGGTATGGCCAAACTTCTGGTCAATGTCGGCCTGGAGTTTGTCACGTAGCACGGGCATGCCCTGCGTGAGGGAATACCCGTTCTTGCGGTTTTGGATCGCGTCGATGGCTGCCTGGCGTCCTTCCTCGGGCACATCGAAGTCGGGCTGGCCGATCGAGAGGTTGATCGGGTTTGGCAGCTTTGCCCCCAGGTCAAAGACCTTGCGGATTCCGGAGGCGTCGAAAGTCTTCATGCGGTCAGCGATCCAGTGGGTAGCCATGGGGATTAATGCCAGAAGGAGAAATGCAGAACCGGGTTTCAGTTTGAGGACAGCCGACGGTCGGGCGTGGTTCGGTAGGGAAGGACGGACGGACCAATTGCGGCTGTAAACTACCTATTTTACCAGAGGTGGGCGGCGGCGTCGAGACGCACAACCTACGGGTCAAAGACGCTCGGAGAGGGGCTGGTCGGTCTGGCTGAGGAGAACTAGCAGGTGGGTGAGCGTTGCCAGGGCGTCGGCCGAGGGTGGGGCAGGGCAGGGGGGGCGGTTCGTGGCATGACCGTCCCATAGGCGGCCACTCGGCCCGCCGCCGCGACTGCCGCGATGCCCGCGGATCGGCCGGGGCGA
>CAZLDQ010000475.1:0-1582 GCA_964558295.1 uncultured Planctomycetaceae bacterium
CACAGAAACATCCCCATGTACTTCGATTTTCATGCTATAATCATGTACTGTGTGGATTGGCCAGACACCAGACCATCACACACAACATGACGCGGCCCGCCGGCTGAACTACCAGCCCCACCATATGGCCCGAGCCCTGGCCACCAATCGGAGCATGGTCATCGGGATCTACGTCCCCGTGCCCGTCTCCCTGGCGCAGGGGAACCATCCGATCATCGGATCCAGTTTCGCCAGCGAAATCCTCGCCTACACCGAGCAGTTCTACCGCCAGCACGGATATGATCTGCTCGTTATCAATCTTTCGGACTCGCAGCAGACCCTTCGGCGATGCGCGCAGAAATTCCACAGCCGGCAGGTGGATGGGATCCTCCTGATCCGCATCCCCCAGGCCGACGAACTGTGTTATCTGGGGGAGCAGAACGTGCCCGCGGTGGCCATCGATTATGCGGGACCCGAGGTCCCCGTCTCGTATATCAGCCTAGACAACCGCTCGGCCATCGAGGCCGGGGTGGATCATCTGGTCGAACTGGGGCACCGGCGTATCGCATTCCTCGGAAGCTGCAATCCGGAGACGCTTCCCGATTACGACGCTCGCCATGAGGCATTCCTCAGCCGCATGGCCCATCACGGCCTGCCCGTCAAATACGATCTGCACTGGCCGAACACGATCCGAGTCAATCGGGAGCTGGATTTTCAGCTCCGCGAAGGGAACTGGGCAATCGATTTTTTGGCCCAGCGGGACGATCGGCCGACCGGCCTGATTACCGTCGGCGACGGCCAGGCCTTCGCCGCGGCCCGGCATCTGGGCGAACTGGGGCTTCGTTGCCCGGACGACATGAGCATCGTCGGGTTCGACGATTCCTTCCTGGCCCGGCTCTCCAAACCGGCACTGACAAGCAATTCCCACAATACCCGGCAAGTAACGAACCGGGCGTGCGAGATATTGCTTGATCATATCGAGCACTGGCAGGCGGATCGCACCTGGCCGGTGGTCCAGGAACGGGTTAGAGGCGGTCTGACCTTCCGGGCCAGCACCGCCCCCCCGGGAAAGCACTGAACTTAGAATGAGTTTTCTATTTGCAACCTTTTTATAGTTGAAGGAGATGGAAAATGGTTCGAACAGTATTGATGGCGGGATTGATGGTCGCGGTTCTGGCCTTCTCGGCCCCGGCGAGTGTAACGAATCTGGCCCACTATGACACCACGACCAACGCCGATGCCGCTGCGGGCAACGCCGCCGACTTGGGCGGCGGCAAGGGCACGATCGTGACCGGCGGGAAATTCGGGGCCGGAGCCCATTTCGGGACGAGCAACCAAGCCTCCGTCTACGCCACGGCCGGCAACATCCAGGCCGACTCGGGCACGCTGATGTTCTGGTACAAGGCGGACACGGCCAACCTCGACTGGCCGTGCCTCTTTTCCATCGGCACCACGAGCTACTGGGCCAACCCGCCCCAGACGGACCTGATGATCCGCAGCCTGCCGGGCTACAACAGCACGTATGTGTACATGACGGACGCGTCGGGGCACAGCTACAACCTCATCGTCAACGGAATGGGCGGCGCGGAATGGTCGCACCTGA
>CAZLDQ010000476.1:0-1571 GCA_964558295.1 uncultured Planctomycetaceae bacterium
CCAACCCCTCGACACCCTGTCCGAAAACCGTGGAGCCGTCTCTTACGGAACAGTCACCGGATTGCCGTCAGCCCGATTGGCCAGGTTCTGATACGTGTCCCAGTTGATCGTCTCGCTCAGGAAATGGACGGCTCCGTCGCCAAACAGGAAGTGAGCGCCGCCAGGGTGCCGGCTGGCGAAATTCGCGTCCAGGTCGTTCCAGCTGCTGGTGACCAGCGGGCGGTTCAACGGGGATTTCATGTTCCGCGTCGCATGATATCCCCAGCGGTATTGCGGCCCATCCATGTAATCAACGGTTGCGCCATCGATCAACGTACCGCTGGCGTCCCGATACTCTTCGATGCGTTTCTCCCCCATCGCAATTGTGTTGGACAGGCCGTCGGTAATCAGGGCAAAACGCACCTTGTCGCACTGGCTGAACATCCCCTTGAAATAGGTGCTCGTTCCACTTGGCTCGAGGTTCGGCGTATTGATATGACTCCCTTCTCCGCCAGCGGAAAACGCATAATCCCCACGCGAGATATTCGACGTAACCGTTGGACCGCGGCGTGAAGGGCAGAACATGATCGGCACCGTCTGCTTGAGGGCCTCCGCGTTGTTCGCATGCGCAATGTTCTGCCTGATGTCAAACTTGTCGTAGATCGTCGTCTGTTCCACGAAGGGGAGCAAGGGAACGAACCCGCTCATCACCCGATAAAAGCCCCCTGAGACATCCGGATACCCGCCGGCCGGGAGCTTCTTGTAGGTGTCGTGGAAACTGTGCAGGGCAATCCCCCACTGCTTGAGATGATTCTGGCACTGGCTCCGCCGGGCAGCTTCCCGCGCGGCTTGCACCGCGGGCAGCAAAAGCGCAATGAGAATCCCGATGATCGCGATCACGACCAATAGCTCAACCAACGTGAACGCTCGGTGTCTGACGCAATAGCAACCGTGATACCCCATGGCAGTTCGACTCCTCTTGAACAGGAACCAAGAAAGGAATAAGACAGATCAGCACTTGCCTAAAGCTCCAGATCGATGGTCTTCTCCGGCCCCCCAACCGTTCGCTCCAGCGGCGTGGTGCTCAGACTGGAGTATTCCGCAGGCACGAGGGACTGAGGAATCCGATAGCCCAGTTCGCCCACCTCCCGCGCTGGATCGACTTCCGTCGTGGCATTGATGACGATCTTGTGTTTCCCAGGGACCGCACCATCCCCGGCACGAAAGGTCGTCAGTTCATACGTCCCATCGCTTGCAATCATGCCTCGCGCCGGCGGCTGGGTCGGATCGACCGGATTGAACAGAACCGTGCCGCGTGGAACCGGCTTTCCCTGGTAGGTGACCTTGCCGTGCACCGGACAGGTCACCGGCCGGTTTTCGCCGCATCCGGCGACCACCGCACCGATTGCAAGAAACACCGCCAGACAGCCCCCTCTTTGGACCGCCGGCTGCGGCCGGCCCCGCGGATGGCAACTCCTCATCGACCCCCTCCGAAAAAAGACAGGTTTGCAGCCAGCGTCCGCCCACCCCTACTGATGGCGTTACCCCCGAATAGGTGTCATTTCACCGCGCCGGCCCGTGCAGTATTCCAG
>CAZLDQ010000477.1:0-1559 GCA_964558295.1 uncultured Planctomycetaceae bacterium
GGGCGGGATGGTTGATCCTTCACAATAGCGCTTCGGTTTGGAGCTATCAGGCCAACGAAAAGCTGAATATTGCTCTCATCGGCCTGGGCGCACGTGGCGGAACGGCGCATGTCAAGTCGTTTCCCAGGATCGGGGAAAACCTCGTGGCCCTGTGCGACGTCAACCAAGAGCAGTTGGACCGACAGACCCCCACGTTCCCCTCGGCGCGAGCCTATCGCGACTATCGCAAGATGTTCGACGAGATGGACCGCGCGATCGACGCCGTCGTCATCGCCACGCCTGTCCACTCGCACGCCGTGATCGCCTCGGCGGCCATGAAGCGCGGGAAGCACGTCTATCTCGAAAAACCGCTAACGCTCACCGTGGGTGAGGCCAGGGCGATGCGCGACATGGCTCGACGCTACAAGGTGGCCACGCAGATGGGGAACCAAGGCATGGCCACTGATTCGTTCCGCCGTACGCTCGAGCTGATCCAAGACGGGGCGATCGGCTCGCTGCGCGAGGCCCATGTGATGTTCGAGTCCGGTGGCCCGGGCCCGCTCGCGCGTCCCCAGGGACAACCCGTTCCCGCGACACTCGACTGGGACCTGTGGATCGGCCCGGCACCGATGCGCCCTTATCATCCGGGCTATTTGCCTCCGCAATTTCCCGGCGCCGGGGGACTGGTGGAAGGGCCTTCGCTGATCGGCTGGAATCGTTGGCGCGACTTCGGCGGCGGCGCCTTGGGCGGTGCGGGCTCGCATTCCCTCAACCTGGCCTTCAAGGCGTTCGAGCTGCAATCCTTGTGGGACAATCCCGATCCGAACAAGACGATCCGCGTGACTACAGAGATCTCCGAGCGTTGCCCGGAAACCTTCCCCAAGTGGCAGCTCGTTCACTTTGAACTGCCGGCACACGGTACCATTCCGGCGACGCAAATCCATTGGTGCAATGCGTGGAATGCCGAAATTCAACGCCGCGGCATCCTCGCGCGATTGGAGAAGTTGGCCGGACAAAAGCTCCAGGCACAAGGAAGCTGGTCGCCGGGCTCCTTCCTGTTAATCGTGGGA
This sequence comes from uncultured Planctomycetaceae bacterium, assembly GCA_964558295.1. GTDB lineage: Bacteria > Planctomycetota > Planctomycetia > Pirellulales > Thermoguttaceae > JBDKTH01. Next base: position 1,050 of record CAZLDQ010000477.1, read on the forward strand.
AGTAAGGGGATGGCCCTGGCCAACTTCCACAACTCGATCTGCAAGCTGTTGCCCGAGGGCAACTATCCCAATGCGGGCGGCCCTCCGCAAAAACTGCCGGCATCAGGCAGCCATGAGCGCGAATGGGTTGCGGCTTGCAAGACGGGGGCGGCAACCATGTCGAACTTCGACCACGCCGGCCCCGAACTCGAACTGCTCAACCTGGGCAACATCGCCTCCGCCGTCGACCGTCCCTTGGAGTATTGCCCGGCCACGATGAAGATCACCGGCGACACCCAGGCCGACGCCCTGATCCACCCGCCCTATCGAAAAGGATGGAGCTTGGACTCATGAGACCAGTCTGCTTTGCTGTAAGGTGTTCGGCCCTGATAATTCTGCTGTCGCTCGTATCGGACGGATGGGCGGCCGAGCCGGCGGCAGTTCAGGCTCGCTCCGGTCGGGCCAAGATCTTGGTTCTGACCGGCAACGAGTATCCCGGCCACAAGTGGCAAGAGACCGCGCCTTGGATCG
>CAZLDQ010000478.1:0-1317 GCA_964558295.1 uncultured Planctomycetaceae bacterium
GCCCGGTGCACGATGTAATCGACGTGGTCCCAGTAGGCGTTGTCCGGCCCATCCACGACGGCCGGGCGGGTCGGATCGCGGTCCACAAGCGGGCGGTGGCCGTAGACATTGGGCTGGGCCAAGCCGTCGAATTCGGCGAGAGCCACCGCCTGGATCACGGTGAAGCCCTTGTCCGCCCGGTTCTGGAGGTACTTGTCCGCCTCCTCGCGATTGAGACGATGGAACAGTTCCCAGGCGGTGTCGCCGAGATAGAAGAACGGCGTGCCGTCCTCATGGACAAGAAATCGCTTGTTCTCGGAGACCTTGAGCCGGCCGTGACGAAAGTCGACCGACGGTTCGCCTGTCGCCGTCTCGGAGACCGTCGCAAACGAAATCACCATCGAGGCGACAAAGCCTAAAATCTTGCAAGAAAAAAGCTTTCATGAAATCCCCTGCAACATGGCATCCTCCTGGCAGCACCCTTGTTCAGACTTGTTCATTTGTGCAATTCAAAGCTGGGGGCAATTGTACGGACCCGCAAGACCTCTGTCAAACACAATCGGAGAATGAGGCGTCCGGGTAAAAGACCGCGAACCGGCGACTGAAACTTGTGGTCCGGGTGGAAATCTGGTATAGTACCGCTCTTTCATCGCACCCCCAGCGAGGTTGTCCGGCGGTGGTTCGCCCGCGGAGGATGCGAAGTATTCAATCTATTGAGGAGTCGGCGTCCATGATTGTCTCCATCGAAGATACCCGCAAACAAACCCTCCCGACGATCAAGGAGCTCATCCGGACCGGCACGAAGACGCTGGACCAAGCCAAGGATTGGCTGCGGACCATCTACGAGATCCGGTTCTTCGAGGAAAAAGTCTACGATCTGTTGGGCCAGAACATCATCAAAGGCGCTTCGCACCTTTACGCTGGGCAAGAGGCGGTGGCCACCGGCGCCATCGCAGCGATGGAACGGGGCGACGTCATCGGCTCCACCCACCGTGGCCACGGTCACTGCGGCGCCGTCGGAAACAAGTACGCCGACAGCGAACAGGACCGACAGGCCCACTGGAACGCAATGATGGCGGAATTGATGGGCAAGGAAACCGGCTACTGCAAAGGCCGTGGCGGCTCGGGGCACATCGCGGAGGTCTCGCGCCGCTACCCGGAGGCCAAGCTGATCGCCGACCATGTCGGCGGCGGGGGCGACTGGGAGTGGTGCTGCAAGACGCTGGCCGACGCCCCGGGGGTGCACCTGGAGATCAGCGGCAGCGTCTACGATGAGGGCATGATGGAGCTGGCCCTGCGCACGGTGCCCGGCGGCGGATTGCGGGCGGCCCTGGAATC
>CAZLDQ010000478.1:1327-1549 GCA_964558295.1 uncultured Planctomycetaceae bacterium
CACCGGCCAGGGGGGCCTGTCCTTCTTCGGCGACGGAGCCTGCAACACCGGGACTGTTCACGACTCCATGAACATGGCCGCGACGCTGAAAGTGCCGCTGGTGGCGATCATCGAGAACAACCTCTACGGAATGAGCGTCCCCTTTTCCGGCAGCGAAGTCCAGGGCACCCGCTGCGCCCGCAGCATCGAAGCCTTCGCAGTTCGGTCAGTCGCGTACAACGG
>CAZLDQ010000479.1:0-1540 GCA_964558295.1 uncultured Planctomycetaceae bacterium
CAACTTGGCGGGAAGGCCCCCAGTCTTGCGAGTCTTCATCGGCTGTTCTCCTCACTATCGTGATCCGACAGCCAACGATACCATACCCCTCAAAGCAGTTCATGCACGCCTGCCGAAAGGACACGATCTTGCCTTGACCGGGCATGACGGGGGACCGGGGCAGGGTCAAATCCCGGAAAGGCAATCCACCTATTGCAAATGGTATAGGCGGCTGCCCCTTCGTCTCTACTTGTCCCTCGGCGGCGAGGTCGGACGCGGTGCAACCGCCTATGATCTGCTGCTGTTGAGGATCGGTGAATCTCGAAGGTCGGGCGTCAGGTGGGCACTGCTGGACAAGCCAGCAGTGCCACTCGACCGGATCACCGCTCGGCTTCGTCACCCTTGTTGGACAGGCCAGCAGTGCAATGCACCGCCGCCCATAATCGTTCGTTTGCCTCGGCCTCAGCAACTCCCGAGTGGCGGCTGTTCTTGACAGAGACGATTCGGGCCTGGTCCGCGTTTGCAGCCAACGTATTCAACCCTGCCGCCAAGGCGTCAAAATCAACGTCCACTCTCTGACGCAATTCACCAAGCGAAAAGTTGTTGTAACCTGAATTGACATATTCATAGGCGGCCTCCAAGTCTTGCCAAGTCCTTGGAGGCTTCCCTTGATGGTGCTTGACGTGGTGAATCAGCATATCTGTGACCTGTGACATGGCGTAGAAGTCCTGGACGGAGCCGATCATATTCCGATACTTTCGGTAGGCAAATGTCGTTACGCTCAGAACAACCGCGCAGACGAACATTGCCAAGAAAAGTGCTTTGAGTCGGAATTGAAATCGTCGCGCGCCGCCCATAGCGGTAGAAACTCCCGGCTCCATTAGCGCTGCTTTTCCGGCGGATATACTACTCCCGGCGGCGCTTCGTCAATGGGCCAACCACCATGCGATGTGTCGTCTATTGGAGGGCACACAGGGGGATCAGGGCACGGACATTCCTTTCTCTGCTGCCAATCTGGAAGCTCCCACTGAACGCAAACGCGCGTACAGATCGGGCCAGCGCCAAGCATACCTATGCACCTTGTTTCATATCTGAGGCATTTCCCTCTTGGGTCTCCCGCTATGATTCCTGGTTGCCACGTGGAACTTAGACAGCATTTCCCCAGCCGGAGCATCGCACCAACCTGGCAGTTGTTCCCAATACCAGGCTCTCCGCCACGAGGCTGATCGCTATGGGGATTGCGGCGGAGACACGCTTCGATGTCGGCTTTGGTTGCCTGCGCACAAGACGTTCCGTTGTCCATCTTTCGGTTCGGGTCACGATCAATCCAGACTGGGTACGACTTCTCGCCAGCGACACACACGTTTCGGAGTTGGCAGTGGTTGATAAAGCAGTCTCCTATCCCGCCCGTTCGCATTCGACGGCAGCACACAGCGATATAACCGCTTGGGTCGGTGTGGACCAGTGGATTGTCGCCCACGTACTCGTAGAGGTTGATCCCGCCCTTATACATCAACGGATCTTGTCGATTCCAGCGGCCGAGGTGGGAGAGGAGGAGGCG
>CAZLDQ010000480.1:0-536 GCA_964558295.1 uncultured Planctomycetaceae bacterium
TCGTCGATCAGAGCAATTTCACCTGGTGGGGCAATAACTACCAGATCGTCCACTACATCTACGGCTGCCACTCCATCGACACCAACAACGACTGGTTCTACGTCCAGCAGCAGTGCGTCTTCAACGGCGGCGGAGCGTACACCGGCAAGAAGACCTGGTACATGGGCGCCGCCTGTGACGTCGAGTATTATTACATGGACACCATCGAACTCGACAGCTACATGAAGGGTTACGACAACAACCCTGCGGCCGTGGGCATGCAGCAATCCAGCCCTCAGACGGCCAACACCACCGAAACCGTCACCAGCGGCGTCAGCTTCGACATCGGCGGCAAGGTCTCCATCGGTTCCTCCGGACCCAGCGCGGAAATCAGCGGCGGCGTGTCCATCAGCAACTCGCGGACCGTCACCATCAAGGACTGCAACGCGATCAACAAGAGCAACGACCGCGAGAACAACGCCCACTGGCTCTACCAGTTAAAGCGTTGCGATACAATCGCCTACTGCCTCTACGCCTGCCTGCCCGATCCGCCGCGC
>CAZLDQ010000480.1:546-1539 GCA_964558295.1 uncultured Planctomycetaceae bacterium
CCGGCAACACCTTCCAGCCTCTGAACCAGTGGATCTGGCGGATGAGCCCCGAGCTGCGGCAGAACAAGACCCCCATGCGTGTCAAGCTCAAGGTCGGACTGATTGCAACCATCGGCTATGTGGACTTCTACTGGATGGCCCACCCCGAGCACTCGCCCGTCGTCGGAGGCTCGTTGGAATATGACGTCCACATCCCCTATCCAGGAAAGCCATAGGCGGAATCACCTATAACTCGGTTTGTCACACAATCCCCCGGTCCCCCAACCATGGCGGACCGGGGGTTTTTCATTGAACCCATCGCGGTCACGCAAGGCCAAGCCACTCCGCCGCCGTCCCGCCCATGATCTTTTCAACAATCGGCGCCGGCAACCCGATCCGCTCCGTCAACGCCTGGTAGTGGCGTTGTGCCTCCCCGAGCAGTTGCGGCGTGGATAAATACGCGTCCGACCCCAGGATCATCTTGTCGAAATACCGGAACGTCGGATCCACCTCCTGATGACCACGAGTTGTGGTCGTTCCTTCGGCCACAGCGGCGTGCCGCCACTGGAAATGTGCCGAAGCAAGCATAGACGCCGCTGTCAGCGGCTCGTAATAAGACCACCGAATCAGCCCCGCCAGTTCTTCCGCCGAGACCCCACGAAAATTCCCCGTCCCCGCCAGGTCAAAATAAACGTTCGGATGCAATTTTACCATTTCCGCGGCCTCGCGCCGGGCAAACGATGTCCCCAGATGGGCCATGACAACCTTCAACTCGGGAAACGACCGCCCGATCCGATCAATCGTCAAGGGGTGCATGTTCGCCAGCATCGGCCGCCGATGCACCGCATCCGCCCGGCCGGGCCGAAGATTGCCCGTATGAAACAAGATCGGCATCTTCAACTCCCCGGCTTTCTCATAGATCGGCATATACAGGTCATGGTCATACGCGTGATACGGCGTGATGCACTTGAGGCCCCGGAACCCCCGCTCCCGAAACGCCGCCACGCACCCCTC
>CAZLDQ010000481.1:0-1524 GCA_964558295.1 uncultured Planctomycetaceae bacterium
GGTTGGGAGAGGACTTGCACCTCCAAACCGTCAAACATGCTCGGCATACAGAAAGCACCGGCGGGATGCCCGTGTCACCGCCGGGGAGAGTGGATCGGCCAGTTGATCAAAGCGTTGGTTGCGCCGTGGGCGAGGAACCGTTCCTGGTCGGAATCCCAGCGGAGTGTTTCGCCCACCTGGATGGCGATGTGGCCCGCTGGTTCGTCGGGTTTGTTCTTACTGTCCAGCGAATCACGAGGCGGCATAGTCGGCAATGAGCCGGATGTTTTCGGGCGGGGTTTCCAAGGGGAGCGCGCCGGTGCCCATCACGCACTGGGGACGCCCGCCGGCGATGTCCAAAACGTGGTCGATGGCGCGGTAGATCCGTTCGGGGTCAGAGCACGCGACCACCCCCGGGTCCAGGTTCACGCGAATTTTCACCTCCGGCTGTTTCCGGGCCACGGTCTCGACAAACGCCTGTTGATCCGTTTCCACATTACAGACGACGTAGTTCGTGCCGGTCGATAAGATGTCATCCAGAATCGGATACGTATTGCCCCCCATGATGCATGGAACCGGATGGCCGAGGCAATCGCTGGCCACCTCCAAAATCCGCCGCAAGGCCGGCAGTTCGAGCTCGTGAAATTGCCGTGGCGAGAGGATCGGCGGCGCTGCGGCCGATTCGAAAAAGGCCACGTCCAACCCTGCGGCGGCGATTGCCCGACAGAGCACGCCCTGATTTTCGGCCAGCCGCATCAGAAAGCGGGCCGTATCGTCGGGACGCAATGCGGAGTCCAAGCACAAGTCGTTGATCCCGCGGAGATTGAAGGCGATCGAGAACGGTCCGGCCACCGGAATCCGCACGTCGGCCCCGGGAAACTCCCGCTGGAGCCGCTGGCCAACAGCCAGGACCATCGCAATCCGGCCATCCCGTTCAGGGTCAAACGGCGGCAGCGTCAAACCGTCATCCAGCGACGACAACAATGGCTGGTGAATCGCCGGGATGCTGTTCACCGTCCCTGCGTGGACTTTGGCCCCATAGGCTTCGGCTTCCAGGTTGTAGATGTCGATGCCAACACAGATGACCTGCTGCCGGTACTCGAGGTATGCGCGGCGGTGCCCCTCGAACATCAGTTCCGGGTCGCGCGAGACCTCCCACACCGAACGCCCGACGAATCGGGCGGCATGTTCATAAATCACCGGGGTAAACGCGATCTTCATGAAGACGGCTCCAGTTCCCTTCCTCCTCCGGCGCGTACCGTCTCTATCATGGCATGATCCCAACGAGATTCAACCGTTGTTTTGCGCAAACCAGCCGGGTCCTGCGCTCCACCCATCAGAGCCGTAGCACAAGCGTCCCACTTATATGGTGCGAGCCTGGCCCCCGAACCGAACCGTAGCACAAGCGTCCCGCTTGTGTCGTGCGAGCCTGGCATCCTGCCTGGCCGCGCATGCTGCGGAGTACGCCTCAGGCAAGGTGCCCCACACCATCGGGTGCGGCTGAAATGATGTTGCGCGACTGGGCAGAATAAGTAAAACAGGACG
>CAZLDQ010000482.1:0-1512 GCA_964558295.1 uncultured Planctomycetaceae bacterium
CTATTGACGTTTCTCGCTCACCGCCACTGCGCGCAAAAGCTGACGTGCACCCCAGCCGCACCCCGCCCACGCTTTCCCGTAGCAGGTGGACCCCATAGAATGTATGGTGTTGCGCACCCCTCGCATCATTCATGCACGGAGTCCACACGATGAGGGATTTCGCTGAAAAGACGGCCGTGATTACAGGTGCGGCCAGCGGCATCGGCCGTGCACTCGCTGATCGTTGCCATCAGGAGGGCATGAAGATCGTTTTGGCCGACGTCCAGCGTAAAGCGTTACTGGAGACTGCCAGCCAACTGCGAACCGCCGGCGGTACAGTCATGCCAGTCCCAACGGACGTCTCTAAACCCGAGGATGTCGAGCGTCTGGCTCAAGTGACTCTCCGCGAGTTTGGCGCAGTCCACCTCTTGTTTAACAACGCGGGAGTTGGCGTGCGCCGGCTCCTCTGGGAGTTTTCTCTCCACGACTGGCAATGGATGTTGGGAGTGAACTTGTGGGGAGTGATCCACGGAATTCGAACCTTTATTCCCCTCATGTTGAAGCAAGACACCGAGTGTCACATTGTCAATACGGCCTCTGTTCTCGGCTTGGTGACCGGACCGACCCACGGGGCCTACAAGGTGACGAAGCACGCGGTCGTTGCCCTTACGGAAACGCTTTATCATGAGTTGACCCAGCGTGGCACCAAGATTGGCGTTTCGCTTCTCTGCCCGGCGTCGGTCAATACGCAGATTACCGAGTGTGAGCGGAACCGGCCTGCCGCGTTATTCGCCTCGGGACCGATCCACGAGGAGACCCAGATGGAACTCGATTTCGAGCGGTTCTATCTCCAAGCTGGGATGCCGCCGGAGCTGGTTGCAGACCAGGTGTTCCAGGCGATTCGAGAGGAACGCTTCTACATCCTTACCCATCCGGAATGGAAAGCAGCAATCCAAAGCCGGATGGAAGACATTCTTCAGGAGCAAAATCCGGTTCCTTATCAGAATCCAGATATCCCCTTGTCGACGTAGGGATCGTCCGATGTCACGCACCAGCCCCCTCGAAGTACGCCCTCCAACAGTCCGTTGAAGAAGTCACTTTCGACCGGCCGAATTGCCGAGAGGGGGCATTTCGGCTGGCGAGGGGGAACGTCGTGAAGGTGTCGAGATTTGGCCTCGTGATAGTAACAGTCGCCTTTAGGAGCCAGACCATGGCAGACTGGGCAAAATACAACCCGTCGGCGCACGCACTGCCCGCAAGGCCCAGGCGGTGCCGATGCCGAACTGCGCATGAGGCACCCCAGGTTATAGGCCATCGCGGCCATCAGGTGGCGTTTACGGTTCCACCACGTAGGTTCGCAGCCCGTCGGTAGACTCCAACTCCGCACGCGTCTCGTGTTTGTAGCAGCCCTTGTCCAAAACAGCCTTTTGGATGTGCTTGTCGCTCTCCGCGGTGACCGTCTTGCCCTCGAGCAGCCTCTTCGCCTCCGCCACGTCCAGCACGAACTGAAACACGGCCAGGTGCACTTCCCGC
>CAZLDQ010000483.1:0-1512 GCA_964558295.1 uncultured Planctomycetaceae bacterium
TAGCAACAAGCAAACCAAGCGGGCTCGACTGCTATGCTAGCTTCAAAGGGGTGGGTAGCAAGATCCCCAAGGCGTGATGGACCAGGCGAGGATCAATGACCTGCCAGACGTAGAGAAAGAAGAGCAAATAGAACAGTCCGGCCGTCATGCTGAACGGAAGGAACTTGTGGGGGATTGCCGCTTGTTTGGTTTCCACTTGGGACGCTCGGAAGTGCTCCGTTGTTCTGGCGACAGATGCACATTTTCCAGCTTACCAGGCAGTGCAAGTTGGCACAACTGTGAAGGCCTGAGCTAGGCCATCGGTGATCAGCGTGGGCCCCCCGGTGGAGATGTAGGCATTGATCTGGTTAATGGCATCGGGGAGCGAACGCAGGTACGAGGTGAACATCGCGGCCGGCGCATCGTTGGGAAACGTATGGCACGGGTTCAACGGGAATCCGAGCATCCCCACGAAGCTGAAGACGGCATCCTCGCCGTTGGGCCGGCTGTTGGTGGGCTTGAAGGCTGCGATCCCGGTGAGCTTTCGTGTCTTGACCTGCTTGGCTACCGCGAAGAGTTCCACGAGATGGCGTCGCAGCATATCGATATCTTGCGGACCATGGGGGGAGCCCAAGTCGCCGATGCCTTTGAGATTCAGCCGCTTGACGTTGTCGTCGAGTTGTGCCGCGTTGTCTGGGGTTATGGTGAGGTAGCCGCAACTGTGCAAGAGCGACTCGGGGGACCCGCCAAGAACTGTCAGCCGTGCCTGTTCCAGATAGGTGGGGGGTGTTGTCTCCAGCGGATCGAACCAAGCCCCCTCGCATTTGGCCGCTCCAACTGGCGCCACCCAGCGAGCGACGAAAAATGCCGCCATTTGCGGCGTGCCGCCCCAAGAGCCCTCGTAGTCGCGGGGCTCCGTGCCAACCCAAGTCGCATCAATAGGCTCGCTCATGCGGGGAACGTCATAGCCGCGATCCTGAAAACGGTCGTACCAGCACGGGAACTCGACGATTACACGAACCTTCGAATTAACTGCTTTCGAGGCTTTCATCACATTTGTTTCCGCGAGACGGCTCATCAACTCACGGCGGTAGTGCGACCAATCCGCTTTCTGGGTAGGACAGACCTGCTCGCCGATTGTGACTGTTTGAGCCGTCATGGCCTTTGAACAAACGTCGCAGGTACAATCCGTGAACCAGAAATCATCGATCAGGATCGTGTCGAATAGCGAGGCCGTAAAGGCGAAAATCTCTTGAACACGTCGCTGGGTGGGAAGATCGGAGAAACAGCAGACCACCTTTCAGCCGGTCGACTTCTTGCCAACTTGTCGCTGGCCGAGAGTCTGATTTCGTCCGGTGAGCCGTTGTACCAATCGGTGACGTCCGTCATATCGTCAAGAACAAGGTATTCCTTGTTCGCGTCGGTCATTCCCTTGCCGCACCGAGTCTCCTGGGCGGCGGCGTGGGGGATGCCAACGAGCAGGACAACCAACAGGAAGAAACAACGGGTGCACGTCAGCTTTTGCATTTTAGG
>CAZLDQ010000484.1:0-1510 GCA_964558295.1 uncultured Planctomycetaceae bacterium
GAAGGCGACCGCAGCCTTCACGAGCCCAAACCTCGCCCCCTTCACGACGTTCCCCTTCGCCGGCCAAAACTCGCCCTTTGGACAACTCGTCTGGCCGAAAGTGACTTGTTCAACGGGCTGCTAAATCCCGAACCAACCGCCGTTCCATCCTCCCCCGCCAATCACAAAATCGCCAGGACCAACTTTTTCAGGGACGACGGAGTGACGTCACGAAAACAGCAGCGTCTGCCGTTCGCGGAGGATCGGAGCCGCGTCCCCCTCTGGCCGGATCACCCGACTTTTTCAATCTGAGGATCAATAAACGCTGAGGGGCGGTTCTTTACAACAGGGTGATATTCGCCTTCGCGCAGGCATCGACCATTGTTTGGGGCCAAATGCCTACGCTCACTTCGCCAATGTGCGCCGTGCGAAGGAAGAACATGCAGAGCCGCGATTGGCCGATGCCACCGCCCATGGTCTGGGGCAACATGCCGGCCAGGAGCATCCGGTGGAAGTCCAATTCGACGCGTTGTTCCAGGTTGCGGATCTTCAACTGTTCCAAAAGCGATTCGGGACTCACGCGGATTCCCATCGATGAGATCTCAAACGCCCGTCCAAGCACAGGGTTCCACAGCAGGATATCGCCGTTCAAGCCGCGGCCCCCGTCCGGTCGCCGGGTAATCCAGTCGTCGTAGTCCGGCGCACGGCCGTCGTGGGGACTGCCATCGGGCAGGTCTGCACCAATGCCGATCACGAACACCGCCTTACGTTCCGCGCAGATGCGGTTCTCCCGTTCCCGTGGGCTCACGTCCGGATAGCGCTCGCAAAGCTCCTCGGAAGTGACAAACGTAATTTCTGCGGGCAGGATCGGACGGATGTTGGAATATACGGAGGCGATGTGAAACTCGGTCCGGCACAAGGCGTCGTAGATCGCCCGGACCGTGGCTTCCAAAGTCTCGCGGGTACGCTCTTGCGGGGTGATGATCTTCTCCCAGTCCCACTGGTCCACATAGATTGAGTGGGTGGCGTCAAGCGTTTCGTCGGGGCGAATTGCGTTCATGTCGGTGTAGAGCCCTTCCCCCGGTCGGAAGCCATATCGGCTCAAGGTCAGCCGCTTCCATTTGGCCAAGGACTGGACGATTTCGACCGGGGCGTCACCATCATCCTTAACGAGAAACCGAACCGGCCGCTCCACGCCGTTCAGGTCGTCGTTGATGCCCGTGCCGCTACGAACAAACAGGGGAGCCGTGACCCGCTGCAATTGCAAGGCCTGTGCCAGACTTTTTTCGAAGAAATCCTTGATATCCTTGATCGCCGTTTCGATCTCACGGGTACCGAGAAGCGGCTGATAGTCGGTTGGCAGGTCCGAAGGCCCAGGCATGGCAGTTCCCATTGAAAGGGTGTCCAGTAGGGGAAAGAAACGTCCAGTATAGCCCGCCAGAGGAGTCCTCAGCAAGACGGCGTGCCTCCTGGAAACGGGGTGCGGCTGAAATGATGTTGCGCGACTGGGCAGAATAAGTAAAACAGGACG